>JBBQEG010000236.1:0-8527 GCA_038320495.1 Opitutales bacterium
GGTCGATTTTACTCCCAATATCGTTTCTCGAGCCCATTTCCGAAGCTCCTCTGAGGATTTGGTGGAAACCTTGCCCGGTTTTTGCCAATGCCTTCCTGCTGTGCCGATCAAAGCCAAAACCAAACCAAACCGACTGCCTACGGTTCATGATGTTGCCAAGGCTGCCGGGGTGGCGGTCGGGTCCGTGTCGCGCGCTCTGAATGATCATCCCGACGTGAGTCCCGATATTCGGGATCGCATCATCTCGGCTGCCCGTTCGCTCAACTATTCGCGGCTGCGTCGAAAGCGCGCTCAACCCATCGCTTCCGGTCCGGGATTCGCCACCGGTGTTCGCCTGGGTCTGATCTGTTTCGGAATGGAGGACGCTCTAGTGCAGCTTCCCGTTGTAAGTGCCGCCCTTCATGGCATCGAAGCGGCGGTATCCGCCGAGGGGGGCAGCCTCATGCTCGCCAATATTCCCAGAGGCGACCGCGTCCCGGCTTTTCTAGTGGAGCATCAGGTCGCAGGTGTCATCGTCAAAGGGCCAAATGTGGGACTCCTTCCTTCTGAGAAAGAAAACGAGTTGCTGCATTACATTTATCAACTGCCCCACGTTTGGTTGCTCGGGCAGTTGCCAAACGCGCGCGGCGATCACTGCAATTTCGACCAGGAAATCGCCGGGCGGCTCGCCGCGGAGCATCTGCGCGACAAGGGCCATGTGCATGTCGCCTTCCTCAATCCAAAACCGGGACACGCCCAGTTTGAGAAGGTCAAGCAGGCCTTCTGCGTCACCACTCAGGGTTTCGGCCATCGGGCCGACGTCATCGAGCCGCCCCGGACTCAAAACGTAACATGGCCACTGCCGGCGGTGTCATCGCAGGAAAAAGTGGAAGTACTCGTGCGCCAGTGGGCAGATCGACCTGCGGGTCAGCGGCCCACTGCCATCGCCGTCGGGGCGGACACCACCGCGGTCCAGATCTATGCGGTGCTCGCGAAACTCGGAATCAAAGTGGGGAAGGACGTCGGCATCGTTTCGTGTAACGACGAGCGCTCGTTGATCATGGGACTGCATCCGTCCCTGACCACGATCGACGTGCGGGCCGACGCCGTGGGGCGTAACGCCGTCGCGCGCCTACTCTGGCGCGTCAGCCATCCTGGCGACGCGCCGCCCGCGCGCATTTTGATCGAGCCGACGCTGACCGAACGAAATTCGGTGCAGACCGTGCGGTGAACCGTCGGCCAAGGGCCGGAGCGGACGAAACTATTAGTTCACACTATTTCATTTGGATTGATGAATGGGTCTCCCCGTGGCCCGCACGAGAACCTCTCGAAATGCGGGAACCGGCGCCTCCGATTGTTTCAGGGTTGACTTGATAATTTCATCAGTATTTTTGTACCTAGTTCACCGCTTTGGTGAACTAAGTGTTTGAACTATCCTCTGCGCTTTCCCCCGCAGTACCCCGGATCGAAACCCTTCCCCCCATGAGCACCTGCTGTTCTTTACCGATTAACCCCCGCCGTCGCCTTTGGCTGATGGGCTTGTTTGCCGTCGTCGTCTCATTTCCCACGTGGCTGCTAGGGCAAAGTGGTTCCGGCGTCATATCGGGCCGGGTGGTGAATCAAGCCACGCGTGCACCTCTCGACGGCGCGTCGGTCGTGCTCGAGTCTGCGCCACGCATCGCGACGCTCACTTCTGCCGACGGCAGTTTCAGGCTCCAGAATGTGCCGGCTGGCAATCAGGTTTTATTGGTGGACTATACGGGCCTTGATACCGCTCGCGTCCAAGCCCAGGTTGGGGCCGATGGCCGGGCGCTGGTGAACGTCGAACTCACCTCGGCCGTGTATCGACTGGAAGCTTTCAACGTATCCGCCGTGCGGGAGGGGCAGGCAATGGCGATCAATCAACAGCGCATGGCCGCAAATGTGCAAAACGTTGTTTCAACCGATGCGTTCGGCAATGTCGCTGACTCCAATGTCGGCAACCTGCTCATCAAGATGCCCGGGATTTCGCCGGTGCGCGACGAAGCTGAAGTGTTTCGCATTTCAGTTCGCGGTATTAATCCGGATCTCAATTCCGTGTCCGTCGATGGCACACTGCTGGCCGGAGCGACCACGCGCGGCAACGATCGGTCCTTCGAAATCGACAAGGTGTCCACCAACTCGATCGAGTCGATTGAGGTCATCAAGTCCCCAACGCCCGACATGGACGCCGATTCCATCGGCGGGAAGATCAACCTGCGTACGAAGAGTGCATTCGATCGGAGTGGTCGCTCGATCAATTATAGCGTCGGCGCCAATGTCTACCTGCAACGTCTTCGATCGCATCCGTCGGCCAGTCTTGTTTTTTCGGATGTATTTGGCGCCCAGCGGCGCATCGGCATATCGCTCTCGGCCAGCTTCAACCGCACATTCTCCCCGCGTTCCGCGGTGCGTAGCGGCTACTTAAACCCCACCCTCACCGCGCCGGCGGCGGTGAATGATTTCCAGCATTCCGAGGATGACATCCGTCTCGATCGGATCGGGTTCGGCGGCAAGGTTGATTACAAACTGAGCGACACCACGCGGTTGTTCTTTAACTCGATGTATAATAATTTCAAGGACGTGATGCGGCAGCACAAGTACCGCGTCCGCCTCACGAATGCCGGCGTGGTGACCGTTGTCGATGATCTTGTTACGGAGTTCCGTAACGGTCAGGCGGAATATGAAATGGAGTCACGCACGCGCACGGTGAGAACCGGCATGATCCAGGTTGGCGGCCGGACCACCTTAACCAACTACGATCTGGACTATGATATCTCGCATTCCCGCTCGAGCGGGTCGGAAAAGCGCGAGGATCTCAGCTTGCGGATAAACGGGGTGGGGTACCGCGTCGATCGCACCAACCGGCTCCATTTTCCGACGTTTACTCAGACCTCGGGGCCGGATGTGGCGAACTTCGATAACGCGTTCACCGATGCCATGGACCAGAAGGATTTCAATGCATGGGACGAAGTGACTGCGGCAAGGTTTGACGTGAAACGCACGCTCAACACGGACCTGCCGGTCTATCTCAAAGCGGGTGTTCGCTATCGCAGTCAAGAAAAGCGGCAGGATCGTGCGCAGGATCGCTGGACGTACGTCGGACCCGATGGCGTCCGCGGCACAAATCCGTCGACCGGCCTCAATGACGACAATCTGAATCGGTTTCTTGATGACGGGCATCGTTACTCACCGGTGGACGGCCGCTATTCGCGGCCGATCTGGCCCAATTGGGATGCCATGCACGAGGAGCGTCGCAAAAATCCACAGCTCTTCGCCTTCAACGCCAATACGTCCCTGCAGAATGCGCTGCAGAACGACAACACCGCGGGCGAGGACATCTACGCCGGCTACTTCATGGGCAATGTGAAGCTGGGGAAGCTTTCCGCGCTCGGCGGCGTGCGGGTTGAGCGCACGGATACGAGTGGAACCGGCGTGGTCATTGACCGCACCACGACGGCGATTGCGGAACGGTTTGGCACCAGCAAGGCGGTTACCGGCAGCTATACCAACACCTTCCCAGGTCTCCATCTCCGCTATGAGGTGATGCCGCGCCTGCTGCTCCGCGCGAGTGTGTCCACCAGTATCGGCCGCCCGAACTTCCGTGAACTCGTGCCTGGCACTGATATCGATCCCGCCGCCAATCTTGTGCGTGAGAATAACCCGAGCCTCAAGCCCCAGTTCTCCGATAATTTTGATCTGAGTGCCGAGTATTATTCCCGTAACGTCGGCGTGCTTTCGGTCGGAGCCTTCCGGAAGAATCTCGACGGCTTTGCCTTCAACGCCGAATCATTCATCGGGGGTGGCGCCAATAACGGCTTCGATGGGCAGTATGAGGGCTTTACTCTCCGCACCCGTACCAATGGCGGCTGGGCCCGCGTCAGCGGGCTTGAGTTCAACTATCAGCAGCAGCTCACGTTCTTGCCGGAGCTTTTCAACGGCTTCGGCGTATATGCCAACGCCACATTCCTGAAGACCGAGGGCACCTACGACGGCACCGTGGTGCTCAACGACATCGCCGGTTTCGTCAAGCGCACGGGCAACATTGGTGTCTCCTATATCAAATATGGATTTACCATTCGAACCTCACTCAATCATGTTGGCCGGGGCATGACGGGCTATAATGGCAATCCCGCCCTGCGGCAGTATCAGGAGCCTCGCAACACCGTCGACGTTAGTCTCAAATACGCGTATCGCCCGCGACTCAGCTTCTTTGCTGACGTTAATAATGTCTTCAACGAAAAGTATTATCACTACATGGCCTTCGGCCATCGTCCCACGAACACCCAGGTTTATGGCGCCAGACTGACGACCGGGATCAGTGGCTCATTTTAACCCTGAGCCTGGAGCCGGTTCCGTGGGCAGCTTCCTCCCTCAATGACATTCCCTTCTTCGTCGCGAACTCAACCGCCAGCGATCGGGTTGATCGGCCTTGGTTTAATTGGCACCGCGTTGGCGGAGCGTCTGCTCAGCGCCGGGCAGCGCGTGCTGGGATGGGACACTGATCCAGCGCGCGTTGATGCCCTAAGCCAGCGAGGCGGAGGGGTCGCTACGGGAGTCGAGGAGGTGTTTGCCCACTGCCCTCGGGTCTTATTGAGTCTTCCAAGTCATCGTGAGGTGGCTGACGTCGTCGGGGCCGGCGGTCTGTCCCTTAGTCGCGGACTTACCATCATCGACACCACCACCGGTGATCCCGCAAGCACGGAGGAACTGGCGCGAGGGTTGGCGAATCGCGGGATCAATTATCTCGATGCTACGATCTCCGGCAGTAGCGCGCAAGTGCGGGCTGGCACCGTGGCGCTGATGGTGGGGGGCGCCCCAGACTCGTTTACCGCCTGCTCCGACATCTTCGCGGCGATTGGCCGGCAGACGTTTCACACGGGGCCGGCCGGAACGGGGGCCCGGATGAAGCTGGTGACGAACCTCGTGCTCGGCATCAACCGGGCGGCGCTCGCGGAGGGATTGGTATTTGCCGATTCGCTCGGGCTCGACCTGACGCTCACGCTGGAAGTCATGCGCGGAAGCGCCGCGTATTCAAAAATAATGGACAGCAAGGGCGAGCGCATGATTGAGGGCAACTTTTCACCCGACGCCCGTCTTTCCCAGCATCTGAAAGACGTCCGCCTGATCGTCGAAACGGGTCAGCAGGCCGGGCTGCCGATGCCCTTGAGTGCAGCCCATCGAGCGGTGCTCGAGGAGGCGGAGAACGCCGGGTTCGGAGAACTCGACAACAGTGCCATCATCAAGGTTCTGGGGGCGCCGAGCCCTGACCCGAGCCGCAATCTCGCCCCGGCATGACACCTTCGCCGACAGGTTCGACGCCCTTGGGCGCACCTCTGACCCCTGATCGTTCCGCCCTTCCCACGCCGGGCCCATTGCCGCGAGGGGCGCGCCTCGCCGTCCTCGCTGCCGCTTTTGGCGCATTGCTTTTCGACGGCTTTGAACTCGGTTTGATGCCGCTGGCCTCACTCTCGGTAACGAAAGATTTGATGGGGGCGGATTACAGTCCGACCCTTGGTGGTGACTGGTTCGCCCGGTACACGGCGGCGCTGATGCTCGGTGCGGCGATTGGCGGGATTTTACTCGGCGGGCTGGGCGACCGGATTGGTCGGTCGCGCGCCATGGGCATAAGCATTCTGTTTTATTCGGTTTTTGCGGGACTGGGTACCTGGGTGCAAACGCAGGAGCAGATGCTCGTGTTGCGTTTCATCGTGGGACTGGGAGTAGGCGGGGTCTGGCCCAACGCGGTCGCACTGGTGGCGGAGTGTTGGCCGGACAAGGCGCGTCCGACGGTGGCAGGTTTGATGGGGGCCGCGATTAACACGGGCATCCTCATGCTTTCCCAGATTGCACAGTTCTGGGCGCTCGATCAGGACTCGTGGCGCTGGCTTTTCAAGATTGCGGCTGCGCCGGCCGTGCTGGGCGTCCTGGTCCTGTTCTTTCTCCCGGAGTCGCCGACCTGGCTCGCTTCCCGATCCCGGCAAACAGGGAAGAAACCCGCAGCGCCGTTGCGTCAATTATTCCGGCCGCCGCTACTCAAGATTACGCTTACCGGCATTATGCTCGGCTCGATCCCGCTGGTGGGCGCGTGGGCGGCCAGCAAGTGGATGATTCCTTGGGCCGACCGGATTGGCGGAGCCGCGCAACCCGATTACAAGGCGATGACCCAGGCATGGTGGGCAGTCGGGGCGATTCTCGGCAGCTTTACGGGCGGTCAGATTGCGAGGCTGCTGGGCCGTCAACGATCCTATTTTGTGATCAGTTTTGGCTCGCTGGTTCTGACTATTGCCATGTTTCAGCTCACCGCGCCGTTGCAGGCCTCGTTTTTTCCGATCGTGTTTGCGCAGGGTTTTGTGGCGACGCTCTTCTTTGGCTGGCTCCCGCTATATTTACCTGAGCTCTTCCCCACGCACGTGCGCGCCACCGGGAGCGGAATCTCCTATAATGTGGGCCGGTTTGCCACGGCCGGGGGCGTCCTGGCCGCCGGTCTGGTGTTCACCGCATTCGGGGGCAGCTACCCGGCGGTGGGGACCGCCGCCGCGTTTATTTACGGTTTGGGCATGATAGTAATCTGGTGGGTACCCAACACCGACAGCAAAGCCTTGAGCCGATTACCCCTATATACCCCATGAAACCCATTCGCCGCCTCCGCTTTGTTCCACCGGCGCTGCTGACCGCGCTGGTGATCGCGGTTTCCCAGGGACAACCTGCCGCCGAGCCCACGCTCCCGATTGTTCCGGCTGAACTGAAGGTGGAACTGTTCGCCCGCGAACCGATGGTGCGCAACCCCGCCGCCATGGCGTTCGATGCCCGGGGCCGGCTCTTCGTTGGCCAGGGACCGCAGTATCGTAATCCAAAACCGGATACGCCAGGCGACACGGTGGTGTTTCTGATCGACTCGAACGGCGACGGCATTGCAGATTCCGCCAAAACCTTCGCCACTGGCTTGAATTCAATCCAGGGACTGGCCTGGCATGGGCGCGATCTATGGATCGGCAATTCGCCCGATCTGACTATTGTGCGCGATCTGGATGGCGACGATGTGGCGGACGAATACGTCAAGGTTTATACCGATCTCGGCAATCTCGAGCACGCGAACCACGGCCACAACTGGGCGCCGGACGGGAAACTCTATTTTTCCCAAGGCACGTCGAAGGGGCTGACGCAGCCGGGTCGCATCGCGCCAAAGCCATTTCGCGATCTGTGGGATGTGACGGCGCCGGCCGGCACTCCAGATTTTCCGCCCCCGCAGGTTTTTCGCCAGGGCGATTACAAGGCAACGTATCAGGACCCCAAGGACGACTGGGGCCGCGAGGGCGGCGTCCTGCGCTGTGATGACATGGGCGCGAATCTCGAGATTGTAGCCCGGGGCCTGCGCAATCCGTGGGACATCAGTTTTGACAGCGGCTTCAACTGGCTCGGGACCGACAACGATCAGAGTGAGGGTGACCGTATCTTCATGCCGTTTGTCGGGGCGCATTTCGGCTGGGGCCATGGTTGGAGCACGCACTGGACGGGCCGCGATCATCCCCCGACCGCGCCGATCAGCGGGCCGGTGTTCGACGGTTCCGGCACCGGCATCGTGTACTACGATGCACAGCAGCTGCCGCCCGAGTACCGCGGGGTCTGGTTTTTCAACGACTGGCTGCGCAAGACCACCTTCGTCTACCGGCCGCATTGGGACGGCGCGCTCCTCCTGCCGCAGAACGGCCGCTGGGAACCGATCGCCCGCGGCGGCGGCGCGGGCCGTGCCGTCAGTTCCTACGGCGGCCGGGACCCAGGCGGCAAGGCCCTCGTCAGCGCTCTCTACAAGCCCGTCGACATCGTCATCGGGCCGGATGGCGCCCTCTACGTCTCCGGCTGGGGCGAGGAGCTGGGCGTGGTCTGGAAGGACGGCGCGCAGGCTAATGAAGGTCGCATCTTTCGCATCTCGTGGGCCGACGCGCCCGCCGTGAAGGCGGCCACCGCCAAGCGCGCCCGGGCGATCACCCAATGGAGCTTCGACGAGCTCTTCGAGGATCTTGGAGGCTTGCTGCCAGTGTGGTCCATCAACGCGTCTGATGAGCTCGTGCGGCGTGGGCCGGCGATCAAGGCGCAGCTTACTGCAGCGCTGACGCGGTCCGGGCTGAGCGAGGCGCAGCAGACGTGGGCATTGTGGGCGCTCGGACGGATCGCTCCGGGTGACACCGGGATCGATGGCTGGCTGGCCGAGGCCGGCCGGACGCTCTCGCTCAACGCGCGCATCCAGACGATTCGGATTGCTGCCCATCGAATCCGCGCGAACGCCCGCCGCGGCGAGTTGCCGGCGTTCGTCAGCAATGCGCTCAAGGATGGCGAGCCGCGGGTGCGTTTCGCCGCCGTGCAGGCGATGGCCCAGGCGCCGCACCGCCAGCAAGTCGGCCCGCTCACCGAGCTCGTAGCCGTGGAGCAGGACCGGGTCACGTTCTACGCCGGGTGGCAGGCGCTTCGGTCCAACGCGCCGGTCGACTCACTGCACGCGCTCCTGAAAGACAAACGTGCCGGGGTGCGA
>JBBQEG010000237.1:0-8475 GCA_038320495.1 Opitutales bacterium
CCGCTGGCGCGCCGTTCCACCAAGTCCGAGATTTTTGAAACCGGCATCAAGGTCATCGATGTGTTGGTGCCGCTGGAACGCGGCGGCAAGGCGGGACTGTTTGGGGGTGCCGGTGTCGGCAAGACCGTGTTGCTGACCGAGATGATTCACAACATGATCGGGCGGCAGGACGGCGTGAGTATTTTCTGCGGCATCGGTGAGCGTTGTCGCGAGGGCGAGGAACTTTACCGCGAAATGAAAGAAGCGGGTGTCTTGCCCAAGATGGTGATGCTCTTCGGCCAGATGAACGAGCCGCCCGGCGCGCGATTTCGCGTGGGGCATGCGGCGCTGACAATGGCCGAATATTTCCGCGACGACGAACACCGCGATGTGCTGCTGCTCATCGACAACATCTTCCGCTTTATCCAAGCCGGGATGGAAGTCTCCGGCCTGATGGGCCAGATGCCGTCGCGTCTCGGTTATCAACCGACCATGGGCACCGAGCTTTCGGGCTTGGAGGAACGCATCGCGAATACCGACACCGGCGCGATCACTTCCATTCAGGCCGTCTATGTGCCGGCGGATGATTTCACCGATCCGGCGGCGGTGCATACTTTCTCCCATCTCTCCGCCTCCATCGTGCTCTCGCGCAAGCGTGCCAGCGAAGGTCTGTTCCCGGCAATCGACCCGCTGCAATCCAGCTCGAAGATCGCCACGCCGGGCATCGTCGGCGAGCGGCACTACAAGCTGGCGCAGGAGATCAGGCGAACACTCGCGCAGTATTCCGAACTCAAGGACATCATCGCCATGCTCGGACTGGAGCAACTCTCCCCGGACGATCGCAATGTGGTGGGACGCGCGCGACGGCTGGAGCGTTTTCTCACCCAGCCGTTTTTCACGACTGAGCAGTTCACCGGACTCAAGGGCAAACTCGTCAGTCTGGATGACGCGCTGGACGGTTGCGAACGCATCCTGAGCGACGAGTTCAAAGATCATCCCGAAAGCGCGCTGTATATGATCGGTGCAATCAATGAGGCCAAGACCCCAACCCAATCACCATGAAAACTTCACCTTTTATCAAATGGTTCGCCGACATCACCATCGACGACGTTCCGCTCGTCGGCGGCAAAAATGCCTCACTGGGCGAAATGGTGCGTGAACTCGCTAGCAAGGGCGTGAAAGTACCCAACGGCTTTGCTGTCACCGCCGAGGCCTATCGGCATTTCATCCGGGAAGCTGGGATCGACAAGAGCATCCGCGCGACGCTCGCGGATCTCAATACGGCTGACATGGCGAACTTGAGCGAGCGTGGGCAGGCGGTGCGGCAGGCGATTCTCAATGCGACGATTCCCGCGGATTTGGAGGAAGAGATCGTGGCAGCCTATCACGAATTGCAGGGTGGCAGCGCGGGAGCGCTCGATGTCGCGGTGCGTTCGTCGGCCACGGCTGAAGATTTGCCGGATGCGAGTTTCGCGGGACAGCAGGAAACCTATCTGAATGTCCACGGTGCCTCAGCGCTGATGGAGACCTGCAAACGCTGCTTTGCCTCACTCTTCACCGACCGCGCCATCAGCTACCGGGTGGACAAGAACTTCGATCATTTCAAAGTCGCACTCAGCATCGGTGTACAGCGGATGGTGCGTTCGGATCTGGCCTGTTCAGGCGTCATGTTCACCATTGATACGGAGACCGGCTTTCGCGACGCGGTGATGGTGAGTGCCGCTTATGGCCTCGGTGAAAACGTGGTGCAGGGCTCGGTCACACCGGATGAATATATGGTCTTCAAGCCGACCCTCAAGACGGGTCACCGGCCCGTGCTGCAGCGCACCGTAGGCAGCAAGGAGTTCAAGCTCGTGTATGACTCCGGCGGCGGCAAGATGGTGAAGAACATCCCGGTATCGCCGGGTGAGCGCGCCAAGTTCGCGCTCACAGACGACGAGGTGCTCGAACTCGCACGCTGGGCCTGCATTGTCGAAGATCACTATTCCGAGAAGCGAGGCAGACCGATGCCGATGGACCTGGAGTGGGCCAAGGATGGCAATACGGGCGAGTTGTTCATCGTGCAGGCCAGACCCGAGACGGTGCAATCACGCAAGGACCTCAATGTCTTGGAAACCTACGTCCTGAAGAAGCACAGCAAGGTGCTAACGAGTGGACGCAGTGTGGGAGCCAAGATTGCCACGGGGAAGGTCCGAGTGATCAAGAGCGCGGAGTTCATCGATCAGTTTCAAGAGGGCGAAGTGCTCGTCACTGACAAGACCGATCCCGACTGGCAGCCGATCATGAAGAAGGCGGCAGGCATCATCACCAATCGCGGCGGGCGCACCTGCCCCGCAGCGATTGTCAGTCGCGAACTCGGCGTGCCGGCCATCGTCGGCACTGAGCATGGCACCGAGGAGTTGAAGGACGGCCAAATGGTCACCGTGAGCTGCGCGGAGGGCGATACCGGCTTCGTCTATGAAGGCGAACTGCCCTTTGATGTCGAAAGCACCGACCTCAAGTCCCTCGGTACGCCGCGCACAAAGGTGATGATGAATCTCGCCAATCCCGAGGAGGCCTTCTCGCTCTCGTTCGTCCCGAATCAAGGAGTGGGCCTCGCGCGGATGGAGTTCATCATCAGCACCTACATCAAGATTCACCCGCTCGCGCTGATCGACTTCGCCAACCTCGCCGATGCCGCTGCCAAAGCAGAAATCGAGAAGCTCACCGGCGGCTACACGGACAAGCCGTTGTTCTTTGTCGATAAACTCGCACAAGGCGTCGCGATGATCGCCGCCGCGTTCTATCCCAAGGACGTGATTCTGCGCCTGAGCGATTTCAAATCCAACGAGTATGCAAATCTCCTCGGCGGCCAGGCCTACGAGCCAACCGAGGAGAATCCAATGATCGGCTTCCGCGGCGCGAGCCGCTACTATCACCCGCGCTACCAGGCTGGCTTCGCCCTCGAATGCCGTGCCGTAAAGAAAGTCCGCGACGAGATGGGTCTCACCAATTTGAAACTGATGATTCCCTTCTGCCGCACCCTTGAGGAAGGCCGCAAAGTGCAGGCTGAAATGGAGAAGAACGGCCTCAAGCGCGGCCAGGATGGACTGGAGATCTACGTCATGTGCGAGATCCCCAGCAACGTCATCCTTGCCGAAGAGTTCGCTGATCTATTCGACGGCTTCAGCATCGGCTCAAACGACCTCACGCAGCTGATCCTCGGCGTGGACCGTGACAGCGAGATCGTCGCGCCGATCTTCGATGAACGGGATCCTGCGGTGAAGAAGATGATCGCTCAAGTCATTGCCACCTGCCGGGCCAAAGGTCGCAAAATCGGCATCTGCGGCCAGGCACCGAGCGATTATCCTGACTTCGCCCGGTTCCTCGTCGAGCAGGGTATCGACAGCGTCTCGCTCAATCCCGATACGGTGCTCAAGACCACGCTTGCCATTTTGGAAACGGAAAAATCACTCGCCTAAAAACCCATGACTGCCCTCACCGTCTCCGTCTTCGACACCAAACCTTACGACCGCGAATACCTCGCTCGGGCGGAAGGCGCGGGTCGTCTGGCATGGCGCTTTCATAACTTTCATCTGTGCGCTCAGACAGCGCCTGCGGCCGATGGAGCGCAGGCGGTGTGTGCCTTCGTGAATGATGAGGTGGATCGCTCCTGCCTGGAAATTCTCGCCTCGCTCGGAGTCAAACTACTCACCCTGCGTTGCGCGGGTTATAACAACGTGGACGTGGCTGCCGCTCGTGAACTGGGTCTCGATGTCGTGCGCGTGCCAGCCTACTCGCCCCACGCCGTTGCAGAACACACCGTCGCTTTGGTGCTCACGCTCAACCGGAAGATCCATCGCGCCTACAACCGTGTGCGCGAGATGAACTTCTCACTCAGCGGCCTTGTTGGCTTCGATGTTCACGGCAAGACGGTTGGCATCATCGGCACAGGCAGGATTGGACGCATCACCGCACAGATCTTCCGTGGTTTTGGGGCGGATGTGCTTGTCCATGATCTTTTCCCGGACGCCGATTGGGCGGCCAGGTTTGGCGTGCGGTATGTGGAATTCGGCGAGTTACTGGCGACGAGCGACATCGTCTCTCTGCACGTCCCGCTCGTGCCCGAGACGCTCCATTTCCTCAATGAGCAGTCTCTGGCGCAGATGAAGCGGGGCGTTTTTATCGTCAACACGAGCCGGGGTAAACTGATCGATACCACCGCCCTCATTGCCGCGTTGAAGTCCGGCCATGTGGGCGGTGTGGCGCTGGATGTGTATGAGGAGGAGGAAGGCGTCTTCTTCGAAGACCTCTCCGGGCAGATGCTGCAGGACGATGAGTTGTCGCTGCTGATCAACTTTCCCAACGTGCTCATTACAGCACATCAGGGATTCCTCACCCATGAAGCACTCAGCGAGATCGCCCGCGTCACGACGACGAATCTCCTGCGACTCGAAACGAGCGAACCCTTTCTACCGGGCACTGAGCTACCCACCGAACCGGAGGCCACCCGTGAATCTTAAAGTCCTACTCCCATTTCAGATTTTCGCCGAAAAGTCCGGTGTATCTCGCATCGTGGCGGAAACCCCCGACGGCTCTTTCGGACTCCTGCCGCACCGGCTCGACTGTGTCGCGGCTCTATCACCCGGCATCCTCACCTACGAATCGGAGGTGGACGGCGAGGTCTTCATCGCCGTGGACGAAGGGGTGCTCGTCAAGACCGGCCCGGACGTGCTCGTTTCCGTCCGGCGGGCGATCAGCGGCACGGATCTCGCTGGATTGCGCGATTCCGTTGAACGTGAATTCCTAACCATCGACGAGACCGAGGCAGACGTCCGCTCGGTAATGGCGAAATTGGAAACCGGATTCCTGCGCCGTTTCGTAAATCTTCAACATGAATAACCAGCCCCCCATACAGCCCAAGAAAACCCCGCCCACCATGGCCGGGGACATCGGAGCGAAGGCGACGCGCAAGCTCAAGGCGCGGCGCTCGACGCAGGGCGTGTGGTTCGGACTCGGCATGATGGGCTTGGTCGGATGGTCTGTGGTTTTGCCCACGTTGCTCGGCGCGGCGCTCGGTTTGTGGTTGGACAAACACCACCCCGGGGATCGTTCATGGACGCTCGCGCTGCTGGTGGGCGGATTGGTGTTAGGTTGTGTGAATGCCTGGCACTGGGTGTCCAAGGAACACAAGGCCATGGACGAGGAACAGGAGGATGACGATGAATGAAACACTCACATGGATTCTATCAGGCATCGCGGGGATCGCTCTCGGTGTGATCTTCTTCGGCGGGCTCTTGTGGACCATCCGCAGGGGCCTTTCATCCCCACGCGCCGCGCTTTGGTTTCTCGGCAGCGCGCTGCTGCGGATGGGCATCGTCCTCACGGGTTTCTATTTCGTCGCCGGCGGGCAATGGCAGCGGCTGGCCTCATGCCTGCTCGGGTTCCTCATCGCCCGACTCGCCATCACCTGGCTCACACGCCCGAAGGAAAAGGAGGCAAATCATGCGTCTTAGTCCCGACCAGATCATTTACTGGGAGCATGGTTTTTTCAAACTGAACGCCACCATCGTGTTCACCTGGGGCCTGATGATCCTGTTGATCGTCGGCTCGAAGCTGATCACCCGCAAGCTCACCACGGAACATCAACGGTCGCGCTGGCAGAATCTGTTGGAAATCATCGTTACCGGTATCTCCAAACAGATCGGCGAGGTCGGGCTGCGCCATCCAGACAAGTATCTCGGTTTTCTGGGCACGCTGTTTCTCTTCGTCGCCACCGCCAGCCTGTGCACGATCCTGCCCGGCTACGAACCGCCCACGGGATCGCTTTCCACCACAGTCGCGCTTGCGCTGTGCGTGTTCGTGGCCGTGCCGATGTTCGGAATCGAGGATCAGGGCGTGGGTGGCTATCTGAAATCCTACATTGAGCCGACGGTCATCATGCTGCCGTTCAACATCATCAGCGAGGTGTCCCGCACGCTCGCACTCTCGGTCCGTCTTTTTGGAAACATGATGAGCGGTGCCATGATCATCGCCATTCTCCTGACGATCACCCCATTCTTCTTTCCCATCATCATGACCCTGCTCGGCCTGCTGACAGGCATGGTGCAGGCGTATATTTTCACCATTCTCGCCGCCGTTTACATCGCCGCGGCCACCAGCACCCGGAAACCGAAACCTCAATCCACCTCCAACCCGCAATAACCACCATGGACCCCATGACTTTCATCGCAATCACCTCGATCATCACCGCCGGTGTCACCACCAGCTTCGGCTGCATGGCCCCCGCGTTCGGCGAAGGCCGCGCGGTCTCGACCGCACTAACCGCCCTGGCGCAGCAACCCGATGCCTCCGCCACCATTACGCGAACCCTGTTTGTCGGACTGGCCATGATCGAATCCACTGCGATCTACTGCTTCGTCGTTTCGATGATCCTGATTTTCGCGAATCCCTTCTGGAATCACGTCATCGCCCAAGCCACAGGAAAATAGTTTATGTTAATCGACTGGTTCACCGTCGGGGCTCAAGTGCTCAACTTCCTCATCCTGGTTTGGCTGATGAAGCGCTACCTCTATCACCCGATCCTCAACGCCATCGATGCGAGGGAAAAGCGCATCGCCGACGAACTCGCCGATGCTGCCACTAAAATGCAGGAGGCCAGCAAGGAGCGAGAGGAGTTTCAACACAAAAACGAGGAGTTCGAGAAACAACGCGCCGACCTTTTGAAGAAAGCATCGGACGACGCAAATACCGAACGCAAGCGACTCATGGACGAATCCCGCAAGGCCGCCGACGACATGAGTGCCAAACGCCGGGAAACCCTTGAGACCGACTCAAGCAACTTGAACCAATCCATCGCCCGCCGCGCCCAGCAAGAGGTCTTCGCCATCGCCCGGAAGACACTAACTGATCTCACGGGAGCCAGTCTGGAGGAACGCTCTTGCGAGGCATTCATCCGGCGCCTGGGGGAATTGGACGGTACGGCCAAAGCGCAACTGGCCGAGTCCATCAAGAACTCCCCCGAAACCGCACTCGTCCGCAGCGCGTTCGATCTGCCCGGGGAACAACGCACCGCCATTCAGAAGGCTCTCAACGAGGCCTTTTCCGCGGACATTCAGCTCCGCTACGAGACCGCGCCGGATCTCGTCAGCGGCATCGAGTTCAGCACCCATGGACAAAAGATCGCGTGGAGCATCGCGGACTACCTGACTTCACTTGAGAAGGGCGTCGCCGAGCTTTTGAAGCAACCCGCCAAAGCCGAAGCCACATCATGAGTGAAACTTTGGAACAGGTGTTTGATCGCGCGTTCACCGGCGTGAGTCAGGCGCGGGAAAAGTTTTCGCCGCAACTGAAACCCCACGAAGTCGGCGTGATCACCAACTTGTCCACCGGCATCGCCAAAGTCTCCGGACTGCCCAACGTGGGATTCGATGAACTTGTGCAATTTCCCGGCGGTGCGTTCGGCATCGCGTTCAATGTCGACGAGGACGAGATCGGCGTGGTCCTGCTAGGCGATTACGCTCATTTGCACGCGGGCGATGAGGTTCTGCGCACCGGTCGCGTCATGGACGTGGCCGTGGGCGAGAGCCTGCTAGGTCGCGTCGTCGATCCCCTCGGCAGGCCGCTCGACGGGCTCGGCCCGGTGATTTCCAACGAGCGCCTTCCCGTCGAGCGTCCGGCCGCCGCCATCATGGATCGCTCGCCGGTCACCGTTCCCCTTCAGACCGGCCTCATGGTCGTTGACGCGCTCATTCCCATCGGCCGCGGCCAGCGTGAATTGATCCTCGGCGACCGCCAGACCGGCAAGACCGCCATCGCCATCGACACGATACTCAATCAGCGTGGAAAAGACGTGCTTTGCGTCTATTGCGCCATCGGCCAGCGCGCCTCCGCCGTGGCGAAAGCCGTGTCCGTTTTACGCGAAAATGGTGCGATGGAATATACCGTCGTCGTCGTTGCCGAAGGGAACGACCCGCCCGGCCTCGCCTACATCGCGCCCTATGCCGCGACGAGTATCGCAGAGCATTTCATGGAAATGGGTCGCGACGTGCTGATTGTCTATGACGACCTGACGCATCATGCCCGCGCCTACCGCGAGCTTTCCCTCCTGCTCCGCCGCCCACCCGGACGCGAGGCGTTTCCTGGTGACATTTTCTACATCCACTCGCGGCTGCTAGAACGCTCAACCCATCTCTCAAAAGAACGCGGCGGCGGCTCGCTGACCGCGCTGCCAATCATCGAAACCGAGGCGCAGAATATTTCCGCTTACATCCCGACGAATCTGATTTCGATCACGGATGGCCAAATCTATCTTTCGCCATCGCTGTTCGAGTTGGGCGTGCTGCCCGCGGTCGATGTCGGCAAATCCGTTTCCCGCGTCGGCGGTAAAGCCCAGCGCGCGGCCTACCGTGCGGTCGCGGGCGATCTCAAACTCGCCTACGCGCAATTCGAGGAACTCGAAGCGTTCTCCCGCTTCGGGGCGCGACTCGACGATGACACTCGGAAGCGCATTGAACA
>JBBQEG010000238.1:0-8426 GCA_038320495.1 Opitutales bacterium
AGCGTTTTTCCCATCGCAACCGCGCCGCCTCTTCCATGTGTTCGAAAGCGTCACGGTTGCGGCCGAGAGCACGCAGCACCTGGCCAAAGTTATCGTGCAATTCCGCCGAGCCCGGCTGCAGCCGGAGCGCGGTTTCGAAGTGCGGCACAGCGTCGGCCAGACGACCTTCGTTCACCAAAGTAATGGCCAGCTGAACCCGCGCCAACGGAGAATCGGGATTCAAGCGCACCGCCGTCTCGAAGCTCTCGCGGGCGGCTGTCCAGCGCCGTAGGGTCGCCAGGGCCGTGCCAAGGTTTTCGTGGGCTCCGCCGAACTCGGGCGCGCGTTCGACGGCGAGGCGAAAATGGGTGATGGCGTCCTCGATTTGTCCGCGCTGGGCGAGGGCGGAACCAAAATTGGCGTGAGCCTCCGCTGATTCCGGCGCAAGCTGAACGGCCCGTTGCAGCTGGGCGAACCCCTCTTCCCCGCGGCCGGCACTCACCAGCGCCGAAGCATAATTCGCGCGGAAGGAATGAAGGGAGGGTTTCAGTTCGAGTGCCCGGGCGAAATGCGGAAGTGCCGCCGAGGCTTGTCCGGCAGCGAACAATGTGCGCCCAAGATTAGCATGTGCTTCAGCCATCGACGGCTTGAGCCGCAGCGCCTCCTGGTGTCGCGCGACCGCTTCCTCAAAGCGCCCCAATTCACGAAGGGCGTTACCGAGGTTGTCGTACGTGGCGGCGTCTCCCGGTCGCACCGCGAGCGATTGCTCGAAGTGGGCCATGCTCTCCTGACTTCGTCCGGCCTGCGCCAGCGCCACGCCGAGGTTGTTGTGACCTTCTGGATACGCGGGGTCGAGTTCGACGGCGCGGCGGTGATGAACAATCGCCTCCTCCAGGCGACCTAGGTCGCGCAAGGCGTTGCCGAAATTCGTATGGGCCTCCGGGAAGGCGGGCTTGAGGGCGAGGGCGCGCTCGAACGCGGGAACGGCCTCGGCCGGCTGGCCCACCAGCACCAGAACGCAGGCGAGGTCATTCCAGCCGTACGGATCGTCGGGTTTGAGCGACAAGGCATGCCGGAAGGTGGCAATGGACTCTTCGTGGCGACCGGACTGCGCGAGTTGATCCGCCAGATTCAGCCAAGCCATGACGGCGGCGGGATTGTGCGCAACCGTGTGGCGCCAGAGCGCTTCGTTGCCCAGGAAGACGCGGGTGTGCCGTGTCGTGGCCAGACCAAGTGCAAGCGTCACCGCCGCGCCAATAATGACCGGCAGGCGCCGCGGCAGGCGGGTCAACGCCGCGCCCGCGAGGGCCAGCGGTCCCATGCTGGCGAGGTATTGAAAATGGTCTCCAACAAATGAATACCGGAAGAAATAGACGCTGAAGAAACCCAGGACCGGAAATAGCAGCGCGACAAAATAAACACCGGCGAAAAACAACGGCCGCAGTCGGCCGTTTCGTCCCCGCCAGAGCACGATGACGGTCACGACGGCAGCGATGAGCCCGAGATAAACGAGTGGATCGGTCCCGCGGATTTCCCAACGTGGATAAATGAAGATCAACGGCTCGGGCCAAATCAGTTTCCCGAGATAAAACCAGATCACACGGCCCGCGATCGCCAGACGCTCGGGAATCGTCTGACTCCACGCCTCACCGATCGCGCCGGAGTTGAATTTTTGCTCCCAAATCGTCCAACCCGCAGCCAGAGCCGAAAACGCGAAGAACGGAACCAGCCGGAAAGCCGTACGCCATTCGATCCGGCCGCGCATCCACCACGCGCAGAGCCCGAGTGCCACCGGTAACATGACGGTTGAGGGCTTGCTGAGGATCGCAAGAACCGCGAATGCCAACGCGGCGAAATAAGCGCTCACCGGGGGGCGTCTTCCGGCCGAAGGAGGCGGAAACTCGCGGTTTCCTCCCGGTGCGCCAAACTCCAGCCAGCGAAGCCAAAACAGTGTCGCCGCCAGGAAGAAAGCGGCGGACTGAGTGTTCTTGAGCTCACAGATCCACGCGACTGATTCGACCTGCACGGGATGGAGCGCCCAAAGCGCCGCTCCGAGCCAGGCGCCCGGAACACGCAAGCGCAGTAACACGCGCCAGAGCAACACAGCGGCGGCCAGGTGAAACGCCAGCGTGACCACGCGATAACCGAACGGCTCAAGCCCCCAGAGTGCGTGCTGCGTCCAGAAGTTAGTCAGGACCAGAGGAAAGTAATGGGCACGCGCCGTCGTCCAAATTTCCTGCAATCCCAGCGGGCCGATGATCGTGGGGTTCTCCGTGATGTGCAGATTATCGTCCCAGAGGAAGTCACCGCGCAACGAGACCAGATAGGCCGCTGCAATTGCCCCAATCAGGGCCGCACCGAGGCCCAGAGAGCGAAAAGCGGGACGGTTCCGAAGAGACACGCGGTACGTTCTCGCGCGGGCGCGGCAAGTTCAAGCGGGGAGTCACTGTGGGCCCCCCCGTTTGCTCCCCGACCGAGGTCTTCGCCGGCGACGGGTACCCGCCCGAACCGGGAAGAATGCGCGATGGCCATCCCCGATCGGGCTCGTCGACCAAAGAATCGTGGTCGCAGCGGCTTATTCTCCCCGCTCCAGACTCGCTCACGCGTGATAGTCGCTCGCGACCGCCGAGCTGGCACTCGTTGGAGACCCGTATCGACCATCGGACCGGTTCACCCCTGAGCGACAAGGCCATAAAAAAAGAGCGCCGGCTTGGCGGCCGGCGCTCAACAAAGCCGAAAACTGGCGCGGGTTAGAAGGTTCCTTTGATGCCAAAGACCCAGTTCGCCCCGTATTCCTGCATCCGATACAGATGCGGCGACACCCCTTCATCGACTCCTGGAGGGCTGTAGTACCACTTGACCGGCTGTCCGGTAATATTACGACCCTGCACATAGAGCTGAAGACGGTTGGAGAACTTCCAATTCAACGAGAGATCAAACTGAGTAAGTGACGACTTATAGCGTCCATAGTTATTCACGCCATCGGGAGAGTCGTCGCGCCAGACCATGCCCAAGGTGCCGTTGAATCGCTTGTAGGCATATCCCAGCCGTGACGTCAGCCGGTGCGGCGAGAGATTACTCCGGCGGGAGCTGGCATACGAACGCGTATAGGCGATATTCACATTCGTGCCCCGAAACAATTCCGGCAGAAAACCAAGCGTCTGCTGATAGACTATTTCCATATTCCGGAATCGACGCCGTTCGAGACTGTTGCGCGTAGTCCGGAACGTATAGGTGCTAAACTCCTCCTCCACCACGCCGAACTCGTCAGGCGTGTACTCGAACGTCTCACGCAAATTGCGAATGTTGTTCTGAGAAAAGGAAGCCGAGAGTTGTCCGGGCGAGCGACCGCCGAAGTAGTAAGCGAGTCGCGTCTGGAAGTTGTTCGAGTGCTCCGGCAGCAAGGCGGCATTCGGCGCGGTGACGCGTTCGTTCACCTCGTCGATCTGCCATACTCCGGTAAGGCTGTCGAGGGGAGGACGGGAGATGGCTTTGTTTGCGCCTGCCTGCCACTCGAGATTGGGCAGGAGTTGGTACTTCAACAAGAGTGAGGGGAAGTAATTATGGTACTCCGACTTCCGCGTGACGCGCGGCGGTTCGAGGAATTGATAGTCGATGCCCTCGAACGTGGTGGCGCGGCCGGCGTTATTAACCGGAAAACCAGCGGCCTCGACTTCGGGGCCCAATCGGGGATTGATCTCCTTGAACTCGTTGAGCGTATTCTCAAGGCGAACACCGGTTCGAACTTGGAATTTCTGCGTGAGACGGAGATCCGCCTGAACGTAGCCAGCCGTTACGGTTTGCTTGAAGTCGCGGGATCGCACCACGAAATTATTATAATAATCATTTGGGGTGGCCGTATGTACGAAAAGTTCGGGACGTTCGTGGAAAAGGTCCGCGATGCGATTTCGATCTGCTCGCTCCGGCATGCCTTGGACCCCGTTGATATTGAAAACGGTCAAGGCATTCGTGGTGCCCATATCGAACGGGTGCGGGGCGACAAAGCCAAGATTCGCCCAGTTGCCGAACGTTACGTTGCGGTTCTCACCGGTGGGAAACTGGCGGGTCGTATTACCTCCGGGCCCCACATAGGACCAAATCCACCAGTTATCCAAATGACTCACCTTCCGGGATTCCTCGTTCCACTGGCCGCCGAATTTCAGCGCGACCGGGAAGCGGCGGAAGGGCAGATTCCAGCGGCCGTTGAGCTGCCCATTCCAGATCTCGGTACTCCACGTGCGGCCGGAATTCCCGACGCGGGTGCCCCCGCTCCGAGTATTGGTATCGGAATAGTTTCCAAGGTCATACCAATCATCACCCCCGGTCTGCCGGATCGTCCACTCCCACGACTCTACATGCGGCCGGGTCGCAATCCAGCTACTCGGGACGGCTCCGCCCTCGGAATTGCTAAAGCCCCGCTCCAGGGACTCATAATTGTTAACCGATTTGGAGAAGGACATCACTCCATCGATCACCCAGTTATCGAGTTTATATTCGAACTTGGGTGCAAAGGTCCGAGTGTAGGTAAGCTTCGACGAACTACCGCCGCCATTGGCGATCCGCGGATCGGTGGCCGTCGCGGTTCGCTCGGCAATCACCGTGGTGACCCCATCGCCGCCCACCGTGCCGCGGCCGCGCCGCACGTTATTATTGTTGAGGGCGGCAACCCAGGTGAAGTTGCGATTCCAGAACTCCCCTTCGGTGTACGTATAGATGCCGGTAAAGGAGAACACCAGCCGGGGGGTGGCTTTGAAGTCCGCGGTAAACGTCATGGCATCCTTCAGGATGGTCTTGGGGCCATCCTTGAAGTTAATCTGTCGGATCACCATCGGGCGAGGATCGGCCGCGGTCGGACTGCGGTTATAGTCGATGTTGACGTCGTATTGCTCCGTGTAGGAGTTAGCGCGGCTGACGCCCAGCAATACGCCCAGCCGCTGGTTCATAAAGACATCGGAATACGCCAGGGATAGGTTGGGCTTCCATTTATAATTCCGGTGCTCGTCAGGCCCGAGTTCCTTGTCGAAGGTAAACTCCTCCGCGTTGAAATTCAGGCTGGCATTATAGTTGATGGTCCGGCCCTTGCGATCGAAGGCTCGCCGGGTTTTCATATTGATGGTACCCGCCGGTGAATCCGCCGGCGACTCCGCACTCGTCGTGCGACTGATCTCGATGGACTCGATGCTCGTAATGGCAAAACCTTCGAAGCTCGTCGCCCGCGAATTCTCGCCGCCCCCCCGGTTGGCATCAGCGCTGGCCGTCCTGATGCCGTCGAAAGACACCCCGACATATTGGGAGTCCATGCCACCGAGACGGGGTCCGCGCGCCTCCGATTCAACATAGTCCAAGTCGACACCCGGCAGATACTTCAAAAATTCCCCAACATTCCCGTCGGTGACATCACCGAAGATATCGGATGAGACCGAGGTGGTGATATCCATATTGCGCCGCTGGTCCATGATCGCCTTGGCATTACCTTCGCGTTCGCTGGAGACGGTGAAAGCCTGGAGTTGAACCACGCCGTTCTTCGTTCCAGCGCTTGCCGCCGTACTCGTGAGATTGATTTCACGGGTAGCCGTTTGCCCCGGCGTGATCGTAAACGTCTCCTTGATCGGATTATACCCGGTATAGGTCACGGAGATGGTCGCCGCACCACTTGGCACGTTCCGGAACGTGAAAGAACCGTCGTTTTCACTGTAGGTAACTTGCGGCGTCCCCTCAAGGCGAACCTCGGCATTGCGCACATACTCTTTAGAATTCGGATTGTAGATTCGACCTTGAATCGAGCCAGTTCCAGAGGTCTGGGCGGCGCTGTGAAGTGCGAAGATGGAGCAGGCGAAGCAGAGCGCAGCAAGCTTCGCCCATCCCCGCAGCAGGGTGGTTGCAGTTTTCATGGTAGGGTTATCAGGCAGGTCCGGACGTACGCAGACCTGTCCTCGGTTACAGCAGGTGACGCCCCAAGGGGCGCGGTTGGTAGGAGCAACTTGCGCTCCGAATAAATTTCCGCAACCGCTTCCACCTGACAATTTGGACATTATTGGTCAGGATGTATCATAAGAAACAATACGTCCGTGCCCGGGAGCAGAAGTCAGGAGGATGCTCGCCAGTACCGAATATTCTCCTATCGTGAACTAGGTTAGCTATATGATTTACACCTGGGGAAATTTATTCCGTCCTCCTTGATATACTCACCAGCGGAGGGAAGTATCAACGCTCGCGAAGAACCGTCCCAATAGAACGCTCGTTTAAAGCTGGCCCGCTGAGCATCCGGGTAATGCTGCACGTGGGCGCGCGTTAACCTGCTCCAGCCACAACCGGATCTTTCGCGTAGCCTTGCCAGTTAGGCCAGCGGTGCCCGGATGGGATTCTCGGCTTGGGTCCGATTGAGCACACCTAAAAAATGCAGTTGAAACCACAGATTCCACCGATAAGCACAGATTACCAAGGCATTATAAATTACGGTTCCTTCACCTTGCGGGTGAATTGCGGCCCATATGCATCTTCATTAGTAATCCTCTGTATCCGTGCTCAGCGGTGTAATCTGGAGTTAAAATAAACTGCTGAAGTTTGGATGAAGCAGATTGGTGAGACCATCCGGCTGAATGCCTTTGCCCGGTGCGCGGCGTGGAGATGCGAGGTGGTGCGGTTGCAGCCCAGACCGCGGACCAGCGCTTTGTCCGGCCTCCTTTCCACGCTCATAAACGAGGCCGGAGTTGCCCCTCGGCCAGACCTTCTCCTCTGCAGGACGGTCAACAAATGTAAATGTACGCCCCTCCTGTTCACGGTCCAGCAGATGCGCCCTTCAGGCGCAGAATGCAAAAAGCGCCGGCCTGGGTAGGCCGGCGCTTGGACTTAAAGCCGAAGCTTCCGTGCGCTTAGAACATGCCGCGGACGCCGAAGACCCAGTTGGCGCCGTACTCCTGCATGGTGCGCAACGAGGGATTCACGCCTTCAACATCCAAGGGACCAGACTCCATCCACTTCACCGGTTTGCCGGTGATGTTGCGGCCCTGGACATACATTGAATAACGAGGCGTGAGCTTCCAAGTGAGGGAAAGGTCGAACTGCGTGAGCTCTTCCTTGTAGCGGCCGTAGATGCCGTCTGGAGACTGATCGCGGTAAACCATGCCGATCGAACCATTGAACTTCCGGTAGGCGTAACCTAAGCGGCTGGTGAAACGATGGGGCGAGAGGTTGTTGCGACGCTGGCTGGCATACGAACGAGTATAGGCGAAGTTGAGACTCGTGCCGCGAAATTTTTCGTTCAGGAAGCCGAGGGTCTGCTGGTAGGCCACTTCCATATTGCGGAACCGGCGGGCATTTGAACTCACCCGGGTTGAACGGAAGATATAGGTAGAGAATTCCTGATCGGTCACTCCGAATTCCTCGGCCGAGAAATCGAAAGTTTCCCGAAGATTACTGATCGTATTCTGCGAAACTGCGAGCGAGAGCTGCCCAGGAGCGCGCCCACCAAAGTAGTACGCCAGACGGGTTTGGAAGTTCTTTGAGTGTTCGGGGGGGAGGTTCGGGTTCGGCGCATTCACGCGCTCGTTCACTTCGTCGACAACCCATAGACCGGTGAGATTGTCGATCGGCGGGCGTGAGATGGCGCGGTTGAATCCAGCCTGATACTCAAAGTTCCTCAGGATTTGATACTTCAAGAGGATCGAGGGGAAGTAATTATGGTACTCCGATTCGCGAGTGACCCGCGGCTTGCTTTGATACTGATATTGCAAGCCCTCGATCGTGGTGGCGCGGCCGGCTGCGTTGGTCGGGAAGCCCTGAGCGACAACATCATCACGAAGTTGTGGCGCGAATTCCTTAAGTTCGTTCAGCGTATTCTCCATCCGGACGCCGGTGCGAACTTGGAGCTTAGGCGTGACCCGCACGTCAGCCTGAATATAGGCCGCCGAAATCGTTTGGCGGAAATCGCGCTTATTGGCGATGTGGGTGTTGTAGTAATTATCGGCATTTCCCATATGCACGAACAGATCGGGACGTTCATGGAACAGCTGACCGATCCGTTCCCGGTCTGCGCGTGGTGGCATGCCTTGCTGTCCCGCGATGTTGAAGACCGTGAGTCCGTTGGTCGTGCCCATGTCGAACGGATGCGGTGAGATGAAGCCCAAGTTCGACCAATTGCCGAAGGCCGTGTTGACATTAATCCCCTGGTCATTGGTGGTCACCGTGTTTCCGCCCGGTCCAGTGTATGACCAGATGTTCCAGTCGGACATGTTATTGTTGTCGCGGCTTTCTTCGGCAAGCTTACCGCCAAACTTCAGCAAGGTCGGGAACCGGCGCATGAACGGAACCGCCCATCGGGCATTGAGCTGACCGGCGAGAAGAGTGGTGATCCACGTCCGATCGTCGTTGTTGACGCGCGTACCACCCGAACGAGCGTTGGTGTCTGTGAAGCTCTCAAGATTGTACCAGTCGTCCCCGCTGGTCTG
>JBBQEG010000239.1:0-8425 GCA_038320495.1 Opitutales bacterium
CCAGCTTCGTTGAAGTCGAGGATTCGGATGAAGAACGTGCCCACCGCATCCACGCCCACACGGACAGCGTCCACCTGCAGCACCAAAAATCCGAAGAGGATTTGCAACGCGAGGCCCGTGGCGACAAGCCGCCAGGGAATAGCGCGGCGATTGGCGCTAAAACAGGTGGCGATAGCAATGAATGCTGCCAGGCCGAGCAAGCCTCGGCCAATGTGCGAAAGTGTATCCATTGTAGGTCAAAACCGGAGAGGCGGAGCTTGCGGAACTGTCTGCAGCGGGCGAGAACCAAGTTACACCATGACTGTGCAAGAGCGTCTCGCCCGTTATCTCGCCCGCCCTTCCGATACGTCCAGCGCGACGTTCGTGGCGCCCAATGCCACGGTGATCGGTGACGTCATGCTCGGAGCGCAGAGCAGCGTCTGGTACGGCTGCGTCCTTCGCGGTGACATCAACTCGATCGTGATCGGCGAAGGTTCCAATGTGCAGGACGGCACGGTGGTGCACCTGGCCGATGACTTTGGCGTGCGAGTCGGCAACTTCACCACGATTGGCCACGCCGCAATCATTCACGCCTGTGAGATCGGGAACGAATGCCTGGTCGGCATGGGGTGCACGGTGCTCGATGGCGCGAAGATCGGCGATCAGTGTATCATCGGAGCGAATGCACTCGTCACCCGCGGGTTTGTCGCTCCTCCCGGTTCGATGATTTTTGGCTCACCGGCGAAGATTGTCCGACCACTCTCCGAGGCCGAGCGGATTGGCCTGCGTGGCTGGGCGGAAAAATATCTCGCCGTCGCCACGGCCCACGCCGAGCGCCATGGTCAGGTTCCATCCGCTCGATCGAGCGTGAGAAACGTGTAACGCGCGTTGGCATCCGCGCCTTCCTTCCGGGCAACTTCGTTCCACTTCAAGTGGCGCCATTCCGGGAAGAAAGTATCGCCCGGGATATTCGCATGAATGAGCGTGAGGTGCAGCCGCAGCGGCCGCCCGGATAGCGTGAGCGTTTCCTCGTAAATCCGCTGACCACCGCAAATATAGATTTCCCCCGGGAGGTTTTCCGCGACCTCCAGCGCCGCGGTCAGCGATGACACGAGGATCGGGGGGCTGAGGGCAGGGGACGGCGGAGCCGGCGGAGGGTTGTCGCCGGTGCGATGCGCTCCGGGTAGAACCGGAGCGGGGGCCCATGGTTTAAGATCCTCGAGCGCCCGGCTCGTGAGGACGACCGGCCGACGACCGTCCCGCTGCGCACGGGGCCACGTTTCGTAACAGATGCGTCCCAGCACGCAGATCTGTCCGGCCGTTTGCGCATGGAAAAAGTGTAGGTCCTCGGGGATGTGCCAGGGGAGCTTGCCGTCGCGACCGATGACGCGGTTTTCCGCACAGGCAACGATCACATGAAGGCGTTTGGGCATCGAAGAAAATTGGGGAAGGGAAGGCAGGATGAGGAGGGCACACGGACAATGTCCGGTCTTTGGCCCCGGAGCTTCGGGCGTTGCCAAGTGACGGCAAACTCGTGTCCTCAATTCATGACTATCGGGGTCCCCAAGGAGATCAAGATCGGTGAAACCCGGGTGTCGATGACACCCAATCTTTGCCGCCGGTGCGTGTCGTTGGGTGCGCGGGTGCTGGTGCAAAAATCAGCCGGACAGACCGCCGGGTTTACTGATGCCGAATATCGGGCGGCGGGCGCGACGATCGTCGGCGAAGTGACAAAAGTGTGGCGCGCGGCGGACCTCATTTTAAAAGTGAAGGAGCCGCTGGACGCGGAGTACGAGCTGATGCGCGAAGGGCAGGCGATCTTCACGTATCTGCATCTGGCCGCCGGACCGGCCCTCGCCCGCGCGCTCTTGAAGAAGCGGGTGCTCGGCATCGCGTATGAGACCGTGGAAGGCGTCGACGGAGGCTTTCCGCTGCTGAAGCCGATGTCGCAAATTGCGGGCCGCCTTTCGATTCAAATCGGCGCCTATTTTCTGCAATCGCAGCATGGCGGATCGGGTGTATTGCTGGGAGGGATACCGGGAACGATGCCCGGACATGTGGTGGTCGTGGGCGGAGGAAACTCGGGAACGCACGCGGTCCAGATGGCGGTCGGGATGGGAGCGCGCGTAACGGTGCTGGATCTCGACACGCGTAAACTCGAGGCGCTCGATATGGAGTATCGCGGCCGGGTGGTGACGCTGATGTCGAATCCCGCCAATATTGAAGCCGAAGTGGCGGATGCCGATTTGCTCATTGGCGCGGTGCTGATTCCTGCGGCCAAGGCGCCGACCGTCGTGTCGAAGAAAACCGTCGCGACGATGCGACCCGGCAGCGTGATCGTCGACATCGCGATCGATCAGGGCGGGTGCATCGAAAGCATCCGGCCGACTTCGCATGAGCAGGCGGTGTACACCGATCGCGGGGTGATTCACTACGCGGTGCCGAACATGCCTGCGCTGGTGGGCCGCACCTCGACCTTGGGCCTGACGCAGGCGACCGAGCCCTACGTGGCGATGCTGGTCGAGAAAGGCATTGAACGCGCCCTGCGCGAGCACCCGGGGTTGGCGCGCGGGGTGAACACCCGCGGAGGGAGCATCACCTACCCAGCGGTGGCGAAGGCCTTGGGTTACGACTGACGGATAGCGTCGATTCGAATTTTTTCCGCACTCGCCTGGCGTTTTGTCGGCCGTATATTCCGCGGGATGCGTTTCAATTTTCGCGGGTTCATCGCTGCCTTATTCGTTCTGGCGCTGGGATGCGCTCAGGCGGCTCCGCTTGCAATGGGGCCCGGTCGCGTCGAGATGCCGAATGGTGCGGAGCCCATCACGCTCTTCACGTACAAGCCGCCCACTTACATCGACGGTCCGATTTTCATCGTGTTTCATGGGGTGCAGCGCAACGCGGAGGACTATCGGAACTTCGCGATCACGCTGGCCGAGCGCTTCGGCGCAATCGTGGTCGCGCCGTTGTTCGACACCGAGCGTTTTCCGAGTGCGCGCTATCAACGGGGCGGGCTCGTAAACTCCGAAGGTCAGCCGCAGCCACCGGAGTCCTGGACTTACGCCATCGTTCCCAAAATCGTCGCTTACATTCGGCAGGCCGAAGAGAAGCCTGCGTTGCCCTATTATCTCATTGGCCACTCTGCGGGTGGTCAGTTCCTTGTGCGGCTGGCAGCCTTCCTGCCTGGCGAGGCGGTGCGGATCGTGGCGGCCAACCCTGGATCGCATTTGTTTCCCACCTTGGATCAGGATTTCGGATACGGCTTCGGCGGCCTGCCGGCCGCGCTGAGTAACGACGAGGTACTGCGGCGTTATCTGGCTGCGCCCGTGACATTCTATCTTGGGACGGACGATATTTTTCCACGGCCCAGTTTTGACGTAAGCCCGGCCGGGATGAAACAGGGGCAGCACCGGCTCGAACGCGGCCGGGCGTGTTTCGCCTTTGGCGAGAAGCTGGCGAAAGAGCGCGGTTGGGCCTTCAACTGGCGCAAGGTCGAAACCCCGGGGATCGGCCATCAGGCCGCGTTCATGTTCGCCGCGCCCGAAGTAGGTGAGGCATTGTTTGGAAAGAAATAGGGCTGCGGATTCTGCGGCCGAGGCGGTCGGAGCTCAGGTTCCGTCTGATCGATCTCGCTTCGGCCGCACCGTCGGAGGACTCGCTTTCCAGCCACACGGTTTCCCTTCGCCGGGCCCGGGCGAGTGGAGAGAGTGGAGTCACCCCGCCGCGTTCAGCCAGCGGCGGAAGGCGTTGATTTCGGCGAGCGTGCCAGCGACGAGGACGTTGTCGTCGGCCAGCAGGCGCTCCTGTCCCGAGGGCGCGATGATTTTCTGGCCGGCCCGCTCGATGCCGACGACGCGAGTGCCGGTGAGTTGGGCGAGATTGAGTTCCGCCAGCGTGCTGCCGGTGCGCGGGCTGGGGGGGATATGGAAGTTTTCGAGCACCGAGCCGAGAAACTCATCGGATTCGTTCCGGGCGCTGCGGCCCTGAATCAGCGCCTTGCGTGCCTCCTCGAGTCGCTCCGTCGGGCCGAGGATCAGCAGCTTGTCTCCGGGATACACGCGCAGGTCAGGACCAATGGCGGTGATCACGTGACCATTACGTTCCAACTCGAGGACGGCGCACCCAAAGCGCGAAGGAATTGAAAGCTGCGCGAGCGTTTGGCCGCCGTAGGTCGCGGCATCCGGGACGACGATTTCGCGGAGGTGAAGATTCCATTGTGCGAGGTCCAGCTGGCGGCGGCCTCGGGCGACGGCGGCGGCAGCCAGACCTGCTTCCCGAGGGTGTTCCGCGAGGACCTCGCGCATCGAAGCCCGCCAGTGACTGTGCCAGTAGATGAGCCGGCGGGAAAACACCGCCACCACGACCGTGCCGGCGGCCGCGATCACCCCCCAACCCCAAAATCCAAGTTGATCGGTGGGAACGATGACAAAGAGCCAGTAGCCTAGGAGAACCGCGATGATACCCATAAGGGTGTTGCGAACAAAAGGAGCGGGCAGGCGCGATTCGCTGCCGATGCTTTCGCCCAGGATCATGGCGATCGCCGCCAGGTTTCGCCAGATGGCCACGAGCGGCACCAGCGCGATGACCGAGATCACGCTCCAGAACACGTAAATGACGGTGCGCGCCTCCAAGCCGAATGCGGTTGCATTCTCCAGTAGAAGATCGAGCAACTGCCGCGAGGACAGCATGACGCCAGTGACAAACAACATCTCCAAACCGGTTTGCGCGAGGCGTCCGCGAACCAGTTTCCAAGCGATGGACGTTGTCGGTTGGGAACGGACGTGATCCAGCCAGCCGTGATAGGCATCGAGGACGCGATGCAACCACGACGGCTCGAGTCGATCGGCGACCCGGAGAATCGGGTCAGCGTAGCGGTTGATGATCGGCACCATCAGCACCGTGAAAATCGAGGCGCCCACCGCCATCGGATAGTAGCTCTCAGGCAGGACCGCCGCGGAAACACCCAGCTGGGCGATGATGAAGGAGAATTCGCCCAGTGGTCCCAACAGCAATCCCGCGCGCCGGGCTTCCTGGGGTTTGATGCCACAGAGAATGAGCGCGAATCCGGTGACGAACGCCCGCCCGACCAGTGCGAATACGCCTAGTCCGAGAACGAGCGGCCACACCGTTCGCAACAGCGAGAGGTCGATCATCATGCCGATCGCAACAAAAAACACGCTGCTGAAGACATCGCGCATGCCGCCAAACGCTTTCTCGACCGATACTTTTTGCGGTATTTCCGCCACAATCGCGCCGAGGAGAAACGCGCCGAGCGCCAGCGAATAGCCCGCTTTCACCGCTGCCACTGACAGAAGAAACAACATGCCGGCGACAATGATCGTCTGTAGCTCGGGATCTGCTCGCGCTTCCAATCGCCGCATCAATCGTGGCACCATCAAGAGTCCCGCACCGACCAGCAGCGTGACGAAGGCGGTCATGCCCGTGAGGACGCTACCCACGGAGTCTCCGCCTCCGCCGCGTACTTGAGAACCAAGTACGGTCAGCATGATCACGGCCACGACGTCCTCGAGGACGGTGACGCCGAGCGCGATCTGCCCCGACCGTTCATGGGTCAAATTCAGCTCGCCCACCACCTTGGCGATTACGGCGGAACTGGAGACCATGACCATGCCGGCGATGAACATGGATTGGTTGACGGTCCAACCGACGGCGAGACCGAGCAGCTGCGTAGCATTCAACATCAGAAACGCGCCCAATCCCGTGGCCAGCAGCGTCGGCCACCCCATCCGCCCCAGCTTGCTCAGACTGAGCCCCAACCCGATCCCGAACATCAGAAACACCAATCCGACCTGGGAAAGCGTCTGAATCCGATCCACGTCGAGGATGAACGAAAACGGAGGCGTGTATGGCCCGATTAGGATCCCGGCCACGAGGTAACCGACAATGACGGATAACCCGCAACGCCGGAAGAGCGTGCCGGCGATTCCTGCAGTGAGGAGGACGATCGCGAGATCCTGAATTAAGCTGATTCCATCCATGTCGACGTAAACAAGTAAGTGTCTGTTGAGGTAGCGACGGCAACAATCAGGCGCCAAGAAACCTTGTCGAGTCGCATGCAGCTCCAAGGTGCAGTTGCGGAGCGTTTCCTACGACCTTTCTTTCCGTCTACTTTCCGCCTCAGGTGACTGCGGGCTTTCAGTTGCGTTTCCCAGCTTGCCCCACCCACCATCGCCCCGCCTGCGCCATCCTGCATGAAAGCTTCGGACTTCTTTTCCCTACCCACCTCGCTCTCGCGGTTCGCTCCGCATTTCCGTTCCGACGTCCCGCCCTGGGATTGGTTGAAGCAGATCAGCGCCGCTTTGCTCGATGTCGCCGACGCGCCCGTGCTTCCGGCCACCGTGCCGCCCGGAGTCCATCTCGAGGGGAAAGTCTGGTTGCATCCCTCGGTCAAGCTGCCGCCCTACGCCACGATCATTGGCCCGGCGTGGATCGGAGCCAACACGGAGCTGCGTCCCGGAGTCTACCTTCGCGGTAACGTCATCGTTGGCGAAGGCTGCGTCCTGGGCAACGCCTGCGAGTTCAAAAACTGCCTGCTGATGGATGACGTGCAGGTGCCGCACTTCAATTACGTCGGCGATTCCGTGCTGGGAAATCGGGCTCACTTGGGCGCCGGCGTCATTTGCTCCAACCTGCGCCTCGACCAGCAGCCCATCGTCGTGCGGACGTCGGATGCGAACTATGAAACCGGATTGCGCAAGTTCGGCGCGATCCTGGGCGAACAGGCGGAAGTCGGCTGCAACTCCGTTTTAAATCCCGGGTCCGTCCTCGGGAAGCGGGCGCTCGTCACTCCCATCATCGCCTTTAGCGGGTACTTGCCGTCGGCCACCATCGCGCACGCCCACGCGGCCATGAAGTTCATCCCGCGCCGCGACTGAGAAACTGCTTGCCGGACCGCGTATTCGCACGCGTGCTGACCCTTTTTCCCATCCGGCCCCGCCACCTTTATTTTTGAGTTAGATCACGATTTTTGCGACATGCGCACCCTTACTGGTATCCAACCTTCCGGCACGCTTCACATTGGCAATTATTTCGGCGCGATGCGGCCGGCGATCGACGCGCAGTCGCGGGGGGAATGTTTCTATTTCGTCGCCGACTATCATTCGATGACGTCGCTCTTCGATCCCGCGGAGCGCCGTCGGAATACGCTTGGTGTCGCCCTCGACTGGCTGGCTTGCGGGCTGGACCCGAAGCACAGCGTCTTCTGGCGCCAGAGCGATGTTTCGCAAGTGGCGGAACTGATGTGGCTGATCGGCACTCTCACGCCGATGGGGCTGCTGGAGCGCGCGCACAGCTACAAGGACAAGACCGCGCGCGGCATTTCGCCCAATTTCGGATTGTTTGCCTATCCGGTGCTGATGGCCGCGGATATCCTGTTGTTTGATACGCAGCGCGTACCGGTCGGGCGCGATCAGAAGCAGCACCTAGAGATGACCCGCGACATCGCGATCAAGTTCAACCTCACCTATGGCGAAACCTTTGTCGTCCCCGAGTCGGAAATTCGCGAGGACATTGCCGTCATTCCGGGTCTCGATGGTCAGAAGATGAGCAAGAGCTACGGCAACACCATCGACATCTTCGGCGACGAGAAATCGACGCGGAAAAAGATCATGGGCATTGTGATGGATTCACGCACACCCGCGGAGCCGAAGCCGGACGCGGACAAGAATCTCGCGATTCAGTTGTTGAAGCTCTTTGCGCCGGCTGACGTGGCGCTCGATTTCGAGAATCGGTTGCGGGCCGGCGGACTCGGTTACGGCGATTTGAAGAAAGCGTTGTTCGAGCACTACTGGAACTATTTCGCCGCGGCCCGCGCCCGCCGCCTCGAACTCGCCGCCAATCTCGATCATGTTGAGGCGGTGTTGCGCGACGGGGCGGATCGGGCTCGCGCCGTCGCGGCGGCAGTCCTGCAACGCGCCCGCAAAGCGAGCGGACTGGAATAATATAACGGCGTCGCCAGAAAGCGACGCGCACGTCCGCCTTGCACGTAGCCGAAGCCGGCGGGAAGGCCGGCGACTTACAGGTTCAGCGTGAGTTGCAGGTACACGTAGCTCGCGTTTTTCGAGCCAACGGCGGCGAGGGACTGCTTGATGTAGTCGCCGCGGAAGTAGCGGGACGCGCCGAACTCGACTTGTGCATGCGGACGGAAGGTCCAACCCGCGACGAGATCGAGTTCGTTGCCGACGTGCCGACTGTAGGTGGGATTGATGCGGTATCCACCGCCGCTCCCGACCGCAGCGCTGGCAAAGTTGCGAGGCACGCCAGCGACATTATACCAGAAGTCCTGCGTCGTGCTGAGGAAGTGCGAGTGACCTTCGAGGGCGATCGATGAGGTCGGCGTCGGCTTGAAGGTGTACGCGATCCGGAAATCGTGGAGGTTCTGCAGACTGCTGAAATCCATGTAGCCGTAGAAAAGGTGATTCGTCGG
>JBBQEG010000240.1:0-8393 GCA_038320495.1 Opitutales bacterium
CCGAGACGTTCGAGTGCACGGACCGCCTGCAACTGAAGCCCCGGGGGATGCCGCGCATCGAGCAATTTGCCCAGGGCGGGACTCGCAAAGTTATAGTCACTATAGCCCAACAGCGACACCGCGGTCACCCGCTCAGCCGTAGACGCCTGTTCGTCCGTGGCCCGCTCCGCGGCCGAGCGGAAGAATGCCTGCAACCGCGGATCCTGGCGGCCCTCCTCACCGAGCAGCGCTATAAATGGATCCTGGTTCGCGACGGCCCGACTACCAGCGCGCCCGCGGAAACCTTCAATCAGACCGAGCACCGACGGCATCCGCCAGGAAAGTTCCCCACGACCGGAAAGCATTTGCGCGAGAAAATCACGACAGGCCGCCGGGGTTGCCCCCGCGCCAAACACCCGGCCGAGGTGTTCCATCACCGCCGCGTAGGCCTTCGGATTCTGCGCACCGGAAGCTTGGACGGCGGTCAGAAACTCCGCCATGCGCGATCCGATGCCGCTGAGCACCGCCGCACGGGCCCAGCGATCCTCACCATCGCGCACCGCAATCGCCGCCAGGGCCGGCACCACCCGCGCATCCTCCAACGAGCCGAGCACCAATGCGCTCGTGAAACGCACCCTCGCGTCTTCATCGCCCGCCGTCGCCACCACCGGAGCAAGCAGCTCCGGAAAACGCCCGATCACCTCACCGGCACTTCGTAGTGCTATTTCACGTACGCCCGGATGCGCGTCGCGCAAGGCCGTCGTCAACGTGGCCGCCGTGAGGCCGTCCAGCTCCCGCAAGAGAGCCAACGCGCGGACGCGCGCCTCGGGCTGCTTCGACGAGACCACGAGGGTCTGCAACGCGGGAACGGCGGCACGCTCGCCCCGCTCGAGCAACCGGCGCTGCGCGCGCTCCCGCCACCACTCGTCGGGCGATTCGAGGCCGGCAATGAGCTCGGCCAAGGTTTCGCCGCTCTTCACGAGCCCCAAGACCGGGCGCACCGGCGCACCGTCCCGCACAATCCGATAAATGCGGCCGCGATCCTTGCCACTTTCAAAATCAAGCCCACCGCGCGATTCCTCCGGGACGTAACGCGGGTGATCGATTTCCCGGCGATTCATATCAGCTATATAGAGGGCACCATCCGGACCATGCCCAAGAAACACCGGCCGAAACCAGACATCGGTGGAGGCCAGAAACTCTTTCTCCGTCGGCACCCGCTCCGCCCGGAACGAGGCTCCGTCCGGCCGCATCGTCTGCCGCTGAATCAGGTTTTGCGCCGGCTCACAGATGAAGACATTCCCGCGATGATCCGGCGTCAGCCCGGTGCCATTGAAGACCAACAGTCCGCAGGCCGAAGTAAACGTCCCCGTATGCGGCGCCGCCATCAGCTTGGGAATATAGTCGGCCGAAATCGCGGCCCCGCTGATCGGAAAAACCTTTGCCTCCGCTTCGACCTTGGAAACCTCCTGCGTGAATTCACTGAACGCGAGGTGCGGGTTACGCGCGAGGTGCCACGGCTCGAGCATCACCTGCAAAACCGGATGACGATTGGTGGAAATAAACCGCCGCCCGAATGGATCGAAGACGAGCCCGAATTGGGCGCGCCCTCCCGTGTTCTCGAATTCAAACGTATCCGGATTGAAACGACCGTCGCGCGGGGAAAACGACACGGCCGGTCGTTCCGGGTACAACGGCGAGGTCACTTTTCCGCCGTTGAGGCCGCTGGTGACGTAGATGTTTCCATCAAACCCCAGGGTGGGATGACTCACCCGAATCTGCGCGGTCTTGGTCGCCTCGAAACCCGTGAGCACCACGCGACGCTCGTCGGCGATGCCGTCACCGTCATTATCTTTCAAATACAACACATCCGGCGCGGCCGTGACAAAGAACCCGCCGCGCCAGGCCGTGATCCCGTTGACATAACCGAGGCCGGTCGCGAACTCCTTGCGGCGATCGTAGCGGCCATCGCCATTGCTGTCCTCGAGCATTACAATCCGGCCGGCAGTCGTCGTCCCGCCGCCCTCCACCGGATCAGGATAGCCGCGGCCTTCCACGACAAAGAGACGTTGATGCTCATCGAACACGAAGGCCACGGGATCGACCACGAGCGGTTCGGCCGCGACCAACTCAATGCGCAGACCGGGCTCCAGTTGGAATCGCGCCAGAGCCTGCTCGGGAGTAAGTGGGGGATGCCGGTCGCCGGACGTCGCCGCGATGAGCGGCAGGACGAACGCGATCCATCCCGCGAACGATGCCGTGCGGAAAAAAAAGCGACGACCGGGAGCGTAGTCACAAATGAACATCGCCGATCATCCTTGAACAGTCCCTGGGAGGGAAGCAATCTTCAGGTTCCCCCTCGCATGAAGAAAGTGAATATCCTCTCCCAAATTCCGCGCCTTTCCTTCGTATTCGCACTCGCTTTCGCCGCGGCGGCAGGAAGCCGGGCGACTCCCGTAACTTCGGCGCCGATCACACCGAAGGAGAAGATCGTGCTCTTTGATGGGAACACCCGGAAGGACCTCTCGGCGTTCTACACCTGGTTGCCCAAATTTGGGCGGGAAGATCCCGACCGGGTTTTCTCGGTGGTCGACCAGATCGATGGTGCCCCGGCGATTCGCGTGAGCGGCCAACATTGGGGCGGATTCGTCACGAAGGAAAATTATACTAACTACAAGCTCATCGTGGAGTTCCGCTGGGGGTTGCTCACCTGGGCTCCGCGTGCGAACAAAACGCGCGACTCCGGCATCCTGCTCCACGGCCAGGGCGAGGACGGCAACGCGGCGAAGGATTTCAAGTCGCCATGGCTCCGCTCCGTCGAGTACCAGATTATTGAGGGCGGCACCGGTGATATCATTCTCGTAAACGGCTATGATCGCGGGTCTGACACGCTGATCGCGCCCAGGCTCTCCGCCAAAGTCGCGGCCAACGGGAAAAACTGGGACCCCGCCGGGACCCTAAAAGAATTCACCCGCGGTCGTATCGACTGGCAGTATCGCGATATCTCCTGGCGCGACACCCTCGACTTCCGCGGCCCGCGCGATGTGGAAAAGCCCGTTGGACAATGGAATCGCATCGAAGCGATCTGCGAGGGCGGCAATGTCACTTATTTTCTTAACGGCGTGAAGGTCATGGAAGGCCGCGACGGCGCCTTCACCTCAGGCCGACTCCTGTTCCAATCCGAAAGCGCGGAATTGTTCTTCCGCCTGATCGAACTACACCCACTCAAGTAACCGCCGCGACCTCACTTGGGGTAACCGCGGTACCCCCCGGCGCACCGCCGGGATCGACGCCCGTTTCGACAAAACCCGCCGACACCTAGCGAACGCAGGCGGCAGCGGATCGAGCCGCGCGATCCTACGCTCACTTTTGCTTTTCCTTCCCCAGCCGACGACTCGACAGAATCGATCGATCCGGCCATTGGTTTGGTCGTGCGCATCTCCGGCGCTCCAGCCCCACCCTACTCTACTCCGTATGATTCGCTATTTCCACGCCGCCATCCTGGCTAGCGCACTTTTGACCGTTCAAGCCACCGCCGCCGATTTGATTCTCCACCGCGGCAAGGTCATCACGGTCGACGCCACGTTCTCGATCCACGAGGCCATCGCCGTGACGGACGGCAAAGTTCAGGCGGTCGGACGCAATGCCGACATTCTCAAGCTGCGAACGCCGCAAACCGAAGTGATCGATCTCAAGGGGCGCACGGTGATTCCGGGCTTGATGGATTCGCACACGCATGCTCCCGGCGCGAGCATGACGGAATTCGCACATCCCTTGCCCCAGATGGATACGATTCAGGATGTCCTCGACTACTTTGCCGCTCGCGCCGCCGTGGTCCCGGAGGGCGAGTGGATTGTATTGCAGCAGGTCTTTATCACGCGGCTCCGCGAACAACGTTATCCCACCCGCGCGGAACTGGATCGGGTGGCCCCGAAACACGCGGTTGTTTTTCGCACCGGCCCGGACGCTTCGGTGAACACCTTGGCGTTACAGCGCAATAACATCGACCGAAATTTCAAGATACCCGAAGGCGTTCCCGGCAAAGTCGAAGTCGATGAGCACGGAGAACCGACCGGCGTGCTGCGCGTATTTTCTAACTACTTCAAATCCAAGACCAACGACCGCGTACCGACCGAAGCCGAACGCGAAAAACGCCTGCTCGCGCTATTTAATGACTATAATTCCGTCGGCATCACGAGCATCTCCGACCGGTCTGCCAGCGAACCCGATCTCAAGCGCTACCAGCGGCTGCGTGACGAAGGAAAATTCACCGTCCGTGTCGCGGTGTCGCACAGCGTGCAAACCCTCGGCCCGATGGAGGCCATTCAACAACAGATTCGCGCCATCGGCCAACATCCGCTCCGCGCCCCCGATCCTTTGCTCCGCCTCATCGGCATCAAAACCTTCCTCGATGGCGGCATGCTCACGGGCAGCGCCTATATGCGTAAGCCGTGGGGCGTGAGTGCCGTCTATTCGATCACCGACCCGGAGTATCGCGGCCAGTTGTTTGTCCCGCGCGAACGCCTGCTTCCGATGGTGCGAACAACGATCGAGAGCGGCCTCCAATTCACCGCGCACTCGGTAGGCGACGGCGCGGTGCACCTGCTACTCGATGTCTATGACGAACTCGCTCGCGAAGGCCTGCCGGTGCGGCAAACCCGGAGCTCCCTCACTCACTCGAATTTTATGAGTCGGGAAGCCGTCGAGCAGGCCGCCCGTCTCGGGGTAGTAATGGATATCCAGCCGGCCTGGCTCTATCTCGATACTCATACGCTCATGAAGCAATTCGGGTATGATCGTCTCCGTTATTTCCAACCGCTCCGCACCATCTTCGCGGCTGGCGGAATCGCCGGCGGCGGCTCCGACCACATGCAGAAAGTCGGATCCATGCGGAGTATCAATCCCTACAATCCGTTCCTCGGTATTCAAACCGCCGTTACGCGCCGCTCGAAGTGGCATCCCGAACCCCTGCATCCCGAAGAGGCGCTAACCCGGGAGCAAGCGCTGCGCTTCTATACCAGCAACAATGCTTACCTCCTCTTCAACGAACACCTCACCGGCACCTTGGAGTCCGGCAAATTCGCCGACCTCGCAATCCTTGATACCGACTTGCTGACGTGCCCGGAAGACAAAATCGGAGTCACGCAAGTCCTGCGGACGTACCTCGCCGGGAAGTTGATATTCCAACGCGGCGAGCTCTGAGCGAGGTGCCCCGCCGGATGAGGTGACACTGACCTTGTCTGTGCTATGCATACAGTACAGACAGGAATGTCTGTATCACTTCAAAGGTATCGTCAAAACGAACCTTTGAGTCCGATTGCAAACGGCACCCCGAACTCCGATGTGCGATTCTGGATCGCGTATTCAGGAGTTGAGGACCCGAACCGTTGCAGCGTTTGCGGTACGTTCAGCACATTGCCCACACTCGCCGCGATGGAGAACCGCCGCGAAAACTGGTAGCCGGCACTCAGGTCGAGCGTGGTGCGCGAAGCATAGTATACAAACGCATCCGGGCCAAAGGCAGGCAAAGCGGTGCGTTTGTCCCGTCCCCGGTAGTTCCATTTGGCAGTAAACGAAAGCCGCTTCCGATTAAAGGAGACGCCCCAGCTGCCGCTTTGGGGAATAAAGCTGGTGAAGTCCGCCTGGCGGTCACCTTCGAGCTTCAACTTGGTGCCGTTTCCAAAGACGGTGAAGAAGCTGCCCCACTTGCCGAGCTCCCGGAGCGAATGGCGCAGATTGACCTCCGCCCCCGTAATCCGCGCCGCCCCGGAATTGAATTTCGTCACGAGATTCCAGCCGAGATAACGAGGATCCAAGCCAAGTTCTTGCAGCACCTCCGGGGTGCCAATGCGAACGTCGTTCCCGAAGAAGTCATCGATCTCTTTCAAGAAAACCCCACCACTCAGGACACCGCCTTGCTGCGAGTAGTACTCGACCGATAGATCGTAATTGTCAGCCGTCCATGGCCGCAGCGCCGTATTGCGGATGGTGATATTACCACGAACAATCGCCGGATTATTGAGATCGTCTTCGTTGAGATCGTTCTCCGAGAACGTGGCGTTCGGGATAATATCGAGAAGATTGGGCCGGCCGTAGGTTTTGGCATAGGCCGCGCGAACCAGCAGATTCTCGCGGGCATTGAAGGTGAGATGCAAACTCGGGTAAGTACCGTCATAGCTTCGACTCGCCTCGTAGCCGCGCTCGGTGCGGGTTAAACGCAACTCTTCCATGGAGCCAACTGCGCCTGCTTCGGAACGGCGAATCCGCGCTCCCGCTGCAGTGCGGGCAAACGTCCCGTCCGGGTTGCGCACCCACACCGCCGCAGGATCGACACGCGCGCCCTGGCCTTCATCGTCCGTTTTCTCAAAACGCACCCCGGTTAGAACACTCAGCCGGTTCTTGAACAACCGCGCTTCACCTTGAATATAGAGCGCAGAGACGGTTTCTTCAATATACTCGGAGTTGGTGATCCGATACGTCTCCTGCGCGACCACCTGGGCTGGCGTCTGTGTGAACAGATTCGGATTCTCCTTCCACGCCGTATATGCGCGATTAACCGACGTCCAAGGAACGTTCTTGAAACCGTAATGGGAATCCTGATTCCGATACGACTGCATGAGAAACGGGACCGGCGAATCGGGCGTCGCCGCCACGCCGTCCGGGCCGTTGTACGTCCACGAATAGCTCTGCTGACGCGCATCTACATCCATGATGCTCTGATAGCCGCCAACCTGCAAGGAGGTCGGAAACGGGAGAATATTGAAACGCCGGCGAACGTTGAGATTCGCCGATTTGAAGCCGGAGCGGCTGTTGTAAGGCGCCTCGCTGGCGGTGGCTAGCCGGTAGTTGGTCGGATTATAATAGTCGACCGGCTGACCGGCATTATCGAAAACCTCGATCACACCCGGCCGATCAATCGCCAGATCCAGGAGAGAAACCCGGGCCGGACTAATCGTGGAACTCAGACCGGAAAAATGTCCCGGATTCGGCCTCGAACGTTCCGATGCCGTGCGATTGACACCGGCGTCGACCTTCCAGGAGCCGTTGTCGAAACGATAGCTAAGATTCGCGCTGTCGGTGTTCCCTTTGAACGTCTGCGCGCTGCCATTCAGGGTCACAGCGCCGCGACCCGTTGCTCCTCGGGTGAAGTTTTCATCGTAACTGAAGGGCACTCCACCCGTCACGGATGCTGTGGCCACAGTGCCCGCGTTGAAGGCCCAGCTCTGAGTTCCAATATACGTGGTATATCGGTTCGACTGGAGTCCCAGCGAAAGTACTGAGTTGGGAGTCACGCGCCAGTCGGCTTTGGCGCTAAACGTCGTCCGGCGCTGGCTGCGCGGGCCATCCTGCAAGGTGAACTGCTGAAGATACGGCCGACTGATGGAGGCCCCAGTGCCTGTGCCTTCGGCATTAAAGAGCGTCGTCGCCAGATGCTGCTCATTATATTTGTCGCTCTGAAATCCCGTCACGACAAAGCCGAAATTTTTGTTCACCGGCATCGAGTAATCGAAATCGAAACCCGGACTGATCTTTCGGGTGTCATGATCTCCATTCGAATGGGGCGTCTTCTTGAAGGTCACATTCTCGCTATTGGCCATGAGATTGACTCCGTAATTGAACTGCGCCCGGCTCCGCTCAAATGCGCTCTTGCTCACCATATTTATCGACCCCGCGAGCGAATCGGCGGGCGTCGAAGGAGTCGGCACCTTGGTTACCTCGATGCGTGAAATATTGTTCAGCGCCAGGGTGTTCATGTTGAAGGTGCGCGAGGGCGCCGCGTTCGCCGAAACGATCGGCGCACCATCGAAGGTGAAAGATGTCTTGTCGCCTCCAATGCCCCGCACCGAGATGCCCACAATCTCCACCTCACTATATTCAGCCGTGAGACCAGGCATGAATTTTAAAAACTCGCCGACATTGCTGCCCAACACATCGCCAAACGAGTCGGTCGCCATAACGTTTTTGATATTGGGCGCGAACCGCTGCTCGTTGATCGCGATGGCTTTCCCGTCAGTTTCCTTGTCGGATGTCACGCGAAAGCTGTCGAGCTTCACCACGCCACTCGCCTCGCCGTAGCGGGCCTTGCTCGTAAGTTCAAAATTTCGCTCCGCCGTTTCACGCGGGTTCACCATCACCGCCACTTCCTGCACGTCCAGATCGGTATAAAACACCTCGAGGGTGTTCGCACCCGCGGGCACATCGACGATCCGATACACGCCAAACTCGTCGGTATAGACCACGAGGTTCGTGCCCTTGACCGAGATGCGCGCTTTGTTAAGATAATTTCCAGTGACGACGTTCTGGACCCGGCCGGTAATGGTTCCGTTGGTCTGTGCGGTGGACGACGAAGACGAAGTCTGGGCGATTCCGATCGGCGCTGCGGTGAGCCAGAGAGCGAAGCTAAACAGAATGAG
>JBBQEG010000241.1:0-8328 GCA_038320495.1 Opitutales bacterium
CGCCCCGAGGTGCAGGCCGCCCTCTCGCCCGAGCTGCGCCAGCTCCTCGCTCTCGACGATCCGCGCAACGACGAGTTGGCCAACTCCAACGTCCCCCGCAGCGGATTCCTCCCCGCGCCCGAGCGGCCGCGCGCGTTTTGATTTCGGATGACTCTTCAAACCGTGCCAGAATTATTCTCCACCAATTGAAACTACCCCGCCTGCTCGCGCTTTTCGCCTGCGCCGTATCGCTGGACGAACTGCCGCTATAAGCCGGACGGCCTGTGAAGCTACCAGCCCGTGAAAGAACCTGCGGTCCCGGCCGCCGCCTCAATCGAAAATTCAAATCGAAAGTCGAAAATCTCATCGACCGCCTTCTCGCCAGCCCGCACTACGGCGAGCGCATGGCGGAGCACTGGCTCAATGTCGTGCGCTACGCCCGACACCGCCGGCTTCGCCAACGACTACGACCGCGTCAATGCGCGGCGCTACCGCGACTACGTCGTGCGAGCCTTCAACGCCCGACAAGCCCTATGTCCGCAGCGCCGCACCGAAGCCGTCGAGAAATACCTGCGCAGGCGCAGAGTAGCGGCGCGCGGCGCCGACCTCTCCGCTCGCGCCGGGTCCTTCGCGAGGTTGTAACAGGCAGACCCCCGGACTGACCCTCTCGGACTGAGCCCACACCAGTGAATGCTTCGCTCGGCTGCCGTCAGGGCGTTGACCGCGGATTGCCGCGTGGCGGCAGATGGTGCGCGGCCGGATGGAGCACCGCGCCATACATTCCGCCGATAATCGCGCCGTACACGAGATGCATGATGAAGAAGGCCATGACTCCGATTGCGCCCATGTTCGACATGAACATTCCCGGTCCGGGCATCTGCTCGGGGATAAGGGCATGGATCGCGGGCATGACCCCGAGCATCAGTCCGGAGATCAACGCGTGCACCAAACCGAAAAGGGTCCCGGTGCCCGCACCGGCGCGGTGGATGAGGTTTTCGAAACACCACGCGTAGATGAGCGCAAAGATAACGCCGGTGCATAGGTGAAGAAAGAATCCGAACACCCACGTCCCGGCACCCGGCATCGCGCCGAACATCGTCCCGAGCATCATTTCAATGTTTACACTCATGCCCATGAACGAGCGCGCCATCCACGTTAACCCGGTCAGCGCCAGTGCGCCGACGATACCTGCGGTAATTGCTTTGCCAGTTTTCATCATCAATGTGCATGGCGTCGGCGAACTCGGGGACCGCGTCGCGAACTACAGCGGCCAGCCGATCAACAAGCGCTACCTTCAGGTGCGCCGCCCTGAGATTTACGATGCGTTGCTCCGCGATCTCGACGGCAATCTTAAGGCGGAAACGCCAGCGAAGTAGATCGGCAGGCGCAGAATTGGGCCTCTTCCGACCCTGCGCAGTGGCCCGATGGTTGACCCCTGCTGCCCGCGTGGTTCGACTGGCATTCCCCATCATGATCACCCGTTATCTCCCGCGCTTGAGGATCGTTTTCATCGTCACGGTTCTCACCCTCTGGGACCATGCGTTCGCCGCGGAGCGGACCCGGCCCAACATCCTGTTTCTGTTCGCCGACGATCAGCGGGCCGACACGATTGCGGCGCACGGCAATCCGCACATCCAGACGCCGCATCTCGACCGGCTCGTGGCCGACGGTTTCAGCTTTCGCCGCAACTACGTCTTCGGCGGCAACAGCGGCGCCGTGTGCGTGCCAAGCCGCGCGATGCTCATGTCCGGCAAGACTTGGTTTAAAATCGACACGGCCACACTGGAGGGCGAGAAGCTGCTGCCGGAATTGCTGGGCGAAAACGGCTACGCAACCTTCGGCACGGGCAAGTGGCACAACGGCCAGCCCTCATGGCGGCGGGCCTTCCAGCGCGGGAAAGCGATCATGTTCGGCGGCATGTCGGACCACACGAAGGTGCCCATTCGCGATCTGGGGCCGGACGGCGAACTGACGGAGCAGCGCACCGGAGAAAAATTTTCGACCGAGCTGTTCGCCGATGCCACGATCGAATTCCTCAGGACCCACGACCGGCGGAAGCCGTTCTTCGCCTACCTGGCGTTCACCGCGCCGCACGATCCCCGCCAGCCACCGGAAAAATATCGCGAGCTCTATTATCGCAAACTCCCGCCGCTGCCGGGGAATTTCATGCCGCAGCTCCCCTTCGACAACGGAGCGATGAACGGCGGACGCGACGAAAACCTCGCCGCCTGGCCGCGGACGGAGAAGGTCATTCGCGAGCAGCTCGCAGAATATTACGGGCTCGTCACGCACATGGACGACCACATCGGGCGGATTATTGCCGCGCTGCGCGAAACAGGACAGGCGGACAACACGATCATAATATACGCCGCCGACAACGGGCTCGCGATGGGCAGCCACGGACTGCTGGGCAAGCAGAACGTGTATGAACACAGCATGCACGTCCCGCTGATCCTCTCCGGCCCCGGCATTCCGCGCGGAAAGTCCAGCCCGGCGTTCACCTACCTCTACGATCTTTACCCGACCATCTGCGATCTGCTCGAGTTGACGCCGCCGGCGGGCATGGCGGGGGAAAGCCTGCGGCCCATCTGGGAGGGAAAAACGGAGCGGATTCGCGACACCGTGTTCCTGCCCTACATCCAGGTGCAGCGCGCCGTGCGCGACGAGCGCTGGAAGCTGATCGCGTATCCGAGACTCGGTTACCTTCAGCTCTTCGATCTGCAGCGCGATCCCCACGAGCAGAACAACCTGATCGACCGCACCGAGCACGCCCCGCAGGTGGAGCGGTTGCGCACACTGATGGTGCAATGGCAGAAGCGGGTCGGCGACACGCTGGAGATCCCGGCGACAAGCATGCCGCCTCCGCCCATCGACCTCACCGGCAAGCCCCGCGTGCCCGACCAGTGGCAGCCGGACTGGATCGTCGACAAATACTTCGACGGCGTGAAGGCGCCGCCGTTGCCGCCCGCGCCAAAGGCGGGAAAGAAAAAGCGAGGGTAGAGCGCGGACTCTCCGCACGATCGTCTCGACGAGGTCTCTGGCCGGCAGTATCACGCCGATCGGACCGATGGGGTCAGCCCGGGGTCAGCCCGTTGCGTCGGTCAGCCATTCGCCTGACGGGGTCGCAACCAACGGGGTCTGCCTATTGGAGTCACATCCAAGTGGTGTCACGCCCGGCTCATGCTACGAAGATCCCGAGCTGTTCGAGGTCCAGAAATAGTGATTCGTGCCGAATGCGATCCGGCGAACGTCGGCTTCTATAGATTCCGCTCCGCTGTACTGCTGCCTGTTTCACGGCAGGCCCACGCGCTCACGTCGCTCCTTAGTTAGGCGCTGCGACGACAAACCCGGGCCGAAACCATGAGTGCGGATCCGACTCCGCCGTCGGCCAGCGATTGACGTATCCGCACGTGAAGCTCCCTTGGATTATTCCATGGACTTGCCACTCTCCACCTCGCGCCGGACCACCGTCATGGTCTCGCGGAACCGCTGTTGCACGCGCGCCCGAGTCTGCTCCGCCCGGCGTTTCGCAGCCACCGGATCGCGGGCGAGAGCAAGGACCGCAGCCGGCATCGCGTTCGCCTCCGCCGGAATGTCAAAATCAAACAGCCAGTCGCCCAGGCCAATGTCGCGCCACATGAAACCCTTGGTGCTCTGCTCTTCCCAGCGGCAGACGATCGCGGGAATCCCGTTCCCGATGCACATGATTGCGCTGTGCATCTCACTGCCAAAAAGCCCCGCGGAACGGCGATAGACGCTGATCGCCTCATCGGGTAGCCAGAACGTCTCGCGCCACACCACCCGGGAGCGGACGTCGTTCGGAAGTTTTTCGAGCAGCATCTCGCGAGTGATTGCCATCTGCGTTTCATCTTCGGGACACAAGAGCACCTGCAAGTCGGTTTGCCGCACGACCGCGGTAATTGCCTCCCGCAAGGGCGCGTGATCGGCTTCCTTTTTTTCCTCGTTGCGCGCGTGACGCGTTGGATTGAGCCGCTCGTTCTTGGACGCCATCAACCAGAATGGCGTGAACCTATACCGCGAAATGCAGCAGAGGAACTTGCCATCGCTGAGGCCTCGGGCGCGCAGGAAAGCATCGGCTCGCACATCGTCCCGCAGGTCGGTCGCGAACGCCGTGTCGGGCGCCCACTCCATGATGGGCGAGCGGACCCCATCCGCTTTTGCCCGATCTAGCGACACCGAGTCGCGAAAGTAAACGAAACGCGCACGCGAGAGGGTTGCTTTCTCCGGGATCCCATAGAGTCCGTAGGTGACCCCGTAGACCCCGAAGCCGCGCCCCGTCCGTTTCGCGAACGCCTCGGCGTGCGCCCATCCGAGGGTCGCGGGACCGGAGCCGTGCAGGAAAAAATCGGCGCGATCCATCGCCGCCAGCACCTCAGGGGCAGTTGCCTCACGGCGTTCGTCAAGCCGGCCCTCGACGATCTTCAGCTTCGGAAAGCGCCGCAGCATCATCCCACGCGCCTCAGCCGTCAGCGGGTTGAACAGCCAAAGCGTGACCTCGGCTTCGGGCAGGTGCTCCTCGATCAGGGTGAGCGCACCGGGGGTATGCGCGATATCGCCGATGTTCACCACTTGCCACCCGGAGCACAGCAGCAGCCGCGGCGCCCGTCGCGTTTGTGCCCGGATTGGCACGGAGGCGGCGAGCGCCGCGACAAAGGTGGTATGGACAAACGTGCGCCGGTTCATGGACGGAGGCAGAGGATTGATCGTATGGGTTGTGCTGCGATGGAGAGGACAACGGCCTTGGTCCCATCAAATCCTAAAAACAGGCGTAGGTGACCATCCAGCTCGATCACTCCACCCCGCGAAGCCGGGCTCGGGATGACTACACGTGTGCATAGAGTCGGGCTTGGACGCCTCCGGTCTGACTGGACGAGCCAACCATGTCGAGCATGCCGCCCGGCATGATCAACGCGGCGGCTTTGGCCATGCCCGCGGAAGCAGTGCGATAAGCGGCGAATCCGGGCCACGGATTCGTCGCGTTGAAATCGGCTTGAAGCAGGGTCGCCGCTTGCGCCGACGTCGAGACCCGTGTCAGGACGAAGGCGCAGCGCGACGTCAGCGTCATCACGAGCGACTCAGAAGCTGAACGTATTCGTCAGATACCAGCGGCGCTCCGGCGCGAGGCGGACAGCCGCCGGCGAGCCGTCGGGTTGCGCCGTGATCGCGATCGTGGCGTCGTCGCCAACGAGATTGCGGACGTTGAGCTGCACCTTCCAATCGATCCGGTTGTTCCAGATGCGGCGGGTGTAGCTCAGCCAGCCGTCGACGTTGGTTTCGGCCGGGGCGTAGTAAGGTTGGTCGCGGTCGATGAAGACAGAGCCAGCGGCAGTGTAACTGGTGGGATAGCCGATGCCGACCTTGTCCTGCCAGCGCACGCCGGTGCCGACGCCGAATCCCTTGAGGAAGGTTTCGCGACCGAAGTTGTAACTCGTGACGAGGTTCACGCGGTACTTGCGAATCTCCGGGCTGCTCACGCCTTCCGCGGCGAGGATACTGGCCAGCGGCACATCGACATTGGCGAAAACATATTGGGCGACGGTTTGTTCGCCGGCGCCGGCATCGAGCGACGTGACGCTGCCCGTGACGGGATCAGTTGGATAGGTATAGCCGGTGGCGGAGCCGAGGCGGGGACGGTTCGCCAACTGGTTCAACACCGGACGCAGGCGCGCCAGGAGCTCCTGCGTGCCAGGCGCGATGTTACTCTGCACGGTTTGATTTTTAGCGAAATTGACCAGCATGCGCCAGTTCCGGGTCGGATTATAGACGACGTCGATCTCCGTGCCTTTGGCGACGTAGTTGGCCGTGTCGCTGTAGCTCGGAAGCTGCGTGAAGGTCAGCGCGTAGTTCTGCGTCTCCGGGCTGCCCGTATAGGCGAAGCGATTCAGCTCCCGCCAATTGGCGGGAAACGGACTGAGGAGCAGATCGACGTCGGCCTGGCGCGAAGCGTTCGGATTACGGTTAATTTCCCCGATCCACGCCCCTGCGGTTTGCAGCACGACGTTGTTGATCAACTGACTCAGCGGGGAGATGCGGCCGATGTTGGCGTCATTGATTTTGGTTTCGTAGCGGTTGACGCGAACGTTGAAACGATTGTCGAGGAACGAGAAATTCAGACCCATCTCGCGCGTCGTACCCTGCGGCGAAGGCAGCAGTTCGCCGTAGGCGTTCGTGTTGGCCCCGTTCGGCGTGAAGTTCTCCGAGATATTATTGAAGAGACTCACGTCCATGCTTTTTGGCAGGCGGTAAAGCTTCTGCGGCCAGCGCACGACCACGCTGTAGCTCTTCACCTCTTTCCCGGCGGCAAACGGTGGAGTCTTCGGCAGCACAAATTCGTCGAAGCCGCGCTCGACCCGATCGACATTGGCGAGCCCCGCGGGATTGACGCCCGTCGGGATTGAGAAGAGCTGGAAGTAATCCTCGTCGCGACGTATCCCAATGTTAGTTACGACGAGATCGTCGAACCAGTAGCTCATCAGGTTGGCCGCCTTCGATTTGATGACGTCTCGCGAATAGTTGCCGTTGCGGAACGTCTGGCGGATTTCCCACGGGACAGTCGCGATTTGCGCTTGCGCAGGGTCGCCAGCAGGAACGAGGAAGAAGGTGGAGTTCGCGGTGACCGTACCCGTCAGAGGTGCTGATGAAATGGGTTCGAGGCGGAGCGGGTTGTTGTTTCCGATCACGGAGGGTCCGATGTAGGCGACAAGCTTCGCGAGACGATTGAAGCCGTAGGGATCCACGCTGGTGAAGCGTTCATATTCGCCGAAAAACGTGAGCTTGCTCTGCACGTTGAGCTGATCGGCGCGGGTGTGCTCGGCAAGGATTGTCGTGGTATGTTTCCCGAGCCACTTACCCCACGTCGGCGAGAGATCCTTGAAGTCGTAGCGCAAATACGCGGTGCCACGCATCGCTTCACGTTCGCGACGGTTCTGGTTGAAGATGGCCTGAGCGGAATCGACATAAGGACGGCCCACGTTGGGGTTGGGACGGCCGTCAGGCAGGTAAAGGTTCGGATCGATCCGGATGTGATTCGCGTTGGCCTGGGTGGAGACGTAGTTGTTGCGGTTCTTGCGCTCGTATTGCTCCGAGAAATACGCGAGCTCAACGCCCACGCGGTCTTTCCATGCGCGCTGCTCAGCGGAGAGGGTGAAGTTGCGGAAGCTGTCGCCCTGACGACCCGTTTCGTCGAGCTGGCGCTTGGCGAAATCAAAGGCGCTGAAATCCGTGAAGCCTTGCGTTTTCTGGCCGGCGGGAACGCGGTTATCCGCGAAGAACGCGGCAGGCATCTCGAAGATGTTGCGCGTCTCGTAGAACGCAGCGCCGTCGTCGGCACTGTCGCGATTGAAAGTCGGATCAAAGACCGTGCGGCGAATGGTATTCAGCGTCAGCGCGCCGGTGCCGGTCGAGGGACTCGAGGGCGGCGTGGCGAGAAAGCCCAGGCCCAGTGCTCCCGCTCCGGCGGTTGGGTTGGCGACGGGGAAGACGATGGTATTAAAAATCTGCTGCGACCCAATATAGTAGCCGCGGAATTGCTGGGCCGGGCTGGTGTTGGGGACGTTGCCACCTGCGCTCTGAGTCGCGGCATTCGGATTACGCGCCGGATCGTCATAGAACGTCCAGTCGAACGCCTTTCGGTCACCTTCAAACCACGGCTTGCTACTGTTGAACGGCAGCACGGAGAACGGACGATTGGCCTTGGTGTGCCCGGTTTCGAAGTTTCCCCGAAAGGCGGTGGATCGGAACGGCTCGAAGGTGACAGCCCCATAGAGGCGCTGCTTTTTTTCGAACGCAGGCCGCTGATCGTAGCGTTCATGCTCGTCGAGGCCGGCAACACGCAAAGCCAGTTTTCTGGGGATCAACACGCGGTTGAAGTCCACCGCGGCGCGCATGCTGTCATTGTCGCCGTAACGAAATTCGATGCGGTTCAGATTCCGCCGGAGATCGGCTTGAAGCAATGTGGTGTCGACGACGCCGGAGGGGCTGGCGACGCCGAAGAGAATCGCGTTGGGTCCACGGTTCACCGTGACGGCGCTGGTATTGTAGCCGTCGATGGCCACGTCGGAGACAAAGAAACCGCGAGTGTAGGTGGGACCGGAGAGGCCGCGCGCGCGCGTCCCGCCCTGTGGGGCGTTGCGCACGCTGTCACCGACGACGTTGGTCTCGGTGATATTGGCGCCCGCGCCGTTGGAAAAATTTCCGCCCGGGCCGGCCGCTTCCATGCCAGTCGCGTAAATGAGCAGCTCGTTGGCGTTGGTCGCGCCGATGTCATTTAGAAAATCCTTCGTGTACACGGAGATCGCGGCGCCGAGATCCTTGATCGGGGTATTGAGA
>JBBQEG010000242.1:0-8257 GCA_038320495.1 Opitutales bacterium
CACGTCACCCAAGCCGCAGCTTCCTCCGGAGATTGTGCGACCACGAGGCGCGCGAGATCTCGCAGCATCGTCCAGTTTTCCTGCTCCTGCAAAATCGCCAGCCGAAGGGAGAGCACCTCGATTTCGTCGCGGTCGGGCGCGAGAATTTTGTCCAGCTCCGCCGCGGCTTCGGCGACCATGCCCAGCTCAAGGTAACCCTTGGCGTGGGACACGTGGCGCTTCGTTAGCATGGAACTCATTGAGGCTAGGCGTCGACGCGCGTCAATGGAGCTCCGGACCTCATTCGCTTTGAACCCGCGCGAATCCACACGGTCTATACGTCATGACGTTGAAACCCAGCGACCACCCCCAGGATTGGCACGAGAAACGTATCCAGGAACTTAAGCGCCAGAGAAGTGGCGAAACCGCCCACGGGCAGCCGGAAAGTCCGCAATCCCGGGAAACTTTTGCCCAGCGCGAGAAGCGGCCCGGAGACGTAGGTCTCGCCAATGAAGCCCGGCCGGGGTTAGGAACCCGCGCCGATGATACCGAGAAACCCGCGGTCGTGGCGGCAGGGGTTCGCTCGAAGCGACGTCCCCGCCGAACGTTTGACGACAATTCGCAACCGCGTGCCACACCATATGCCTACGACGAGCCGCGGCCCGAGCCGCGCGAACAGGCGCCTGATTCCATGGCTCACGAGCAGGAGCGCTCCACTGGCGCGTCCGGACACATGGGGATTTGACCCGGAAATTTCACCCCGATCGTTGTCATTGCGAGAACAGGGATAAAGGAAGCGCTCGCGTGGAGGGCGAAATAAACTCGACGAATTTTCATTAACAGGAGCGTTGGGCAGGTCTGTGACCTGCCTACGGCGGGTCACAGACCCGCCCCACACTCATCATCTAGCTGGACTGCCGCAGTCCCCACGCTGACGACCGCAACACTCTGCTAACCAGGTTTCAGGGCGCGACGCGGCGTAGCGGCACGAGCTGCACCGGACCCAGCAGCCCCGAGGGCGTCAGCGCCCAACCCGACGCATCGAAGGGCTTGTAGTTGATGTTCACGAAATTGATTTCGCGCATGATCTTCCAAGGCACCTGCCGCAGATCGAGATCCCGGATCCGGTTGGCGGCGAGGTTGGTGACCTCGAGTTCCAGGACGTTGCGGCCAGGTATCAGGAACTCACCGACGCGAAGCTGAAACGGCACGCTCCACGCCGTGCTAACGTCACGGCCATTCAGGCGGACGCGCGCGCTCTCCCGCACGTCGCCCAAATCGAGCCGCCAATCGTCGGCGCGCAGCGCGGGGGCATCGAATTCCAGTCGGTACTTCGCGGTGCCCGCGAAACGTTTCGCGGCGTCGCCGCCGAGTTCGGTCCAGCTGGCGAGAGTCGTCGCGGTGAGGGGCGGCGGTAACTCCGGTCCGCCGCTAAGGAACGCGATATCCCAGGTCCCGGAAAGTGCGATCGGTTCGCCGGCGCGTTCGCGGTAGGGCCAGCGTTCGCGCGAGACCACGCCCGCGCGACTCGTCCGCAGGATCAACGATTCCCCCGGCGCGAGTTGGAGATAGACTTGCGACTTGCCGCCAGCGGCGGCGCGCGAGGCCGCGAGGCCGGACTGGCCGGTGAGGGGATCGAGGATCGTCGCGGCGCCGGCAGTGACACTGAGCGTGGTCCAGCCGCTGAACGGCTTCGCCGTGAGATTCGTATAGAAATAATCGGCACCCGCCGGAGTGGCGCGGCGGATGAAGTTGAGACCGGATTCGGCGATCTCTTCGCGCGACACGTTGTGACGCCCGAGCTCGGCAGGGAGGTCGCGATTCACCCGGGCCCGATCCCCGAGTTTTCCGAGCGCCTGCTTGAATTCGGCGCGGCGAGCTTCCAGGTGGCCGTAGCCCGGGACGTCTTCGGGCAACTGCTCGAAGATCACGGTCGCACCGCGCTGGGCGAGGTCGCTGAGGTGCTGCAGCGTGGCAACGGGCATCCGCCGCGTGGCTGGAACGATGATCACTTTGTAGCGATTGCCGGGCGTCACGAGGGCGCCGCCGTCGACGCGGGTCTGCTGTACTTGAGAATCGGATATATAGTCGAAGCTGTAGCCGCGATCCATCAACGTGCGGGCGATCTTTCCGACGGGCTGTTCGGTCAGCCATTTTACATCATGGACGCCGAACATTTTCATGAGGCCGGCCGGGTCATCGAGCACATCGGAGTACGGCCAATAGAGTAGGATGTCGTTGTCGGGTTTCCCCCGTTGGAGAATCGATTGCACGCGGCCGATATAGCGATTGAGCGCGCCGAAATCCTGCCACCAGGTGTTGTTCGGCTGAAACTGCGTCGAGGCATAAAACAGCCAGCCGGGCCACGGGACGTCCTGCGGCGAGAACACCGTGCCGTGATAGAAAATATGGTTGATGCCGTCGGCGAGAATACGATCGAGCTCCGGCTTGACGAACGCGAGCGACTCCTTCCAGTGATCGCGCAGCCAGGTGGCGCTTTCGCTGGAAGCGAGGTTTTTGCCCATCACATGACCGGCGGATGACGCCATCCGCACGACGAGTGGTTCCGGCAGATCCTGGTCGTGTCGCACTTCGTCCGCGGCGCGACGCAAGCCTGGAATCGGGAAAGGCGTGGAGCCGAAGATCTCGGTTTCCGCGACATCGACGGCGCCGTAAAGGTCGAGGAGATTGGCGGGCGCGCCGTGGGATTGGTTGCGTACGATCCAGCCCTTTTGGTGCGACCACTCGATCCAGGTGCGAAGATAATCAAGGTGAAGCTGGGCGAGGGTTTCGCGAAAATCACTCTTCACGCGGGCAAGGGTATCGGCATCGAGCGTGGGCGCCGGGTCGCCGCGGCGGACGACCAGAGCGGTGGCAAATTGTTGCACGTCGTAGCCGTGTATCGCGCGAAACGTCTCCGGAAATTTCGCGGTCCAGCTCGCGTTATAATATTCAAACGAGTCGTGGAACTGGCCGCGGATGAGTCCGCGGGGAAAGGCCGCAAATGCCCGATCGAAGGGTGCGAGGTAGTGTCGGAGGGCGTCGGGTGAATACGGGTCGACGACGAGGCCCTCGTTGCCCGGAGCGGCGCGTTTGACCATCATCTTGGTGAGTTCGCCGGCCAGCTTGCCGTCGCGCAGGACGGCGCGTTGGAGGGCGTTGGTTTCGTCCACCCAAGGGCCGCCGAACGGCCAGCCGGTGCCGGTGGCCATGTCGACGCCGAGATCGAGACGTTGGGCTTCGCGGCCGGTGTGATCGAGCATCTCCATCCACTTCGGCGTGAGGAATTCCAGATAGCGGTCCTCGTAACCCTTCGCGCCGTAGATCGGTGTGATCTCGACGCCTCCGATGCCGGCTTGCGCGAGTTTTTCGAGTTGGTGCGTGAGGCTCGCCCGGTCGACCGCGCTGCCGGGCCACCACCAACGGGTCCACGGTTTATTCTCGCGGGTGAGTTCGGGCCAGCCGAGGTCGGTGGCGTCTTGGGCGAAGGAGAGTGATGCGGCCGCGAGGAAGAGGAGAAAAAAGCGAGGGGAGCGCATGGGTTATGATCAGGCTGGTAGACGCCAGAGAAGCGACAATGGACTGCGGCGTCGGACAGTTGGGGCTCGCTCTGGAGCGCGCTGATCGTCACGGCACTCCTTACTAGCACAGGCGCGAAGCGTCCCTCGGTTTCAGGCTTGGGGTGATGCCAAATCACGTCGGGAAACTTGCCAAAATCCTCATCGAACGACGCGACGGCTTCACCGGTCCCGACCGCGGTCGCCGCCAGCCAGGCATCGCCGAAGTCCACGTTGGCCGAGCGCACGCGAGCGAAGGCATCAAGCAAGCGCTGCTCCTCCGCGACTTCGACCACGCCACTTCCCACGAGCTAATCCAGCAACGCGGCGATCTCGGCGCGGGGTAGCTTGTAGGATGCGCGCCCGATTACCAAGGCAGTCTGCCCTGCTGCTCCCGATCAACGGAGCGCCGGATTACGTCCCCGCCGGGACGGAGCCGCGCAGTTACTGTCACTTTATATATTATCGCTCGCGCATCCGTCCGGCCGATGTCTTCGTCCAAGCGTGAGGTAGATCACTCGTCTCCTGATAGTCCCGCTTCATCTCGTGGGCTCGCGATCTACTTCACTTCGCTGACTCCGCTTGGATAGACCAACAAAAACTCAATGGCCGTCGAAGCATATACTGCCTCGTAGCCGGAGTGACTAACTACGGCGGTAGATCGCCTCCAACTGATCCATTGTCGCGAACTTGCCGGACTTAACCTCCTCAATCCGCTTGGCAGTAGCCTTCTTCCAAGCTGGTGTACGCCGCCTCAATTGGTGAAGGTAAATCTGAATCTCGCGCAGCTCTTTGGCGGACAGGCGGGATAGGCGTCGCTTGATCTGAAAAAGAAAGATGGGAGCCGAGCACCTCACGTGGAGAAGCTGAAGTGTTCAAAACCAACCCGACTCCCACTTTGGACTCTATCGCGCCATGGGGTGGGCTGGTGGGGGTCATCACGCGAATCGCGAATGATTCCTCCGGTGCCTCCTGACTTTGGATAGGCGCAGCGCTTGAATCGCGGGATGTCCGGGACCTGAATTGCGCCATGGCCCGTCGACTTCGCCTGGGGGGATCTGCTTGCGCCTGCTACCCAGACGCTCAGGCGCCGTTTGGACCGTTAGCAAAGCGCGCGCCTGCTTGACGCCGGGCTTACAGTTAAATCCGCTTGTGACCATGAGCCCCAAACGTAAATCCAAACCAGCGGTGAAGGATCTTTTGTCGGCAGAAATGCAGTCTGCAAAAATGCGCGGACCTTTGCGAGTTACCACGCCGTTCGAAGCCGAGAAACTGACGTTTACAATTGTCGACAATGCCCTGCACGTCCGTGGCCCTCGCGAAATACTTGAAAAGGTCGCTCGCCAGTTACGAAAATTAGGAGCCAGCCGGGAAACCAACCCCTACGATACCTAATTTCGATAAATTTGTCGGCAGCTCGCGACAAGACCCCGTCTGAAAAGCCCCATGAGTTCGAATAGCCTCGTCCAACGAGCTCTCAATAACGAGTGGCTGCGGAAACAAGGTGTGCCCGATATGCGGATACAGTGGATCAAATTTCACTACGGGCCTCAAGCCCGGGTCGAGTCGTAACCGCCCGGTGCGGACCCGCACGCCGGGTGGTGTGGGACCCGGGAGTTAATCACTCCCGGGGACCCGATCGGGCTCGTCCTGTCTTTTGCCTCTCTTACCATGCTTTAATTTGGACAAATCGACATTTAAGCCTACTTTAATAGGCGTATGAGTGCCGATTTCACGTATCCTTCTTCCACGCTGGTACAGAGCGACCGCGAGGCCGTTCGGCTGTTGCTCTCCCGCGTCCGAGAGCATCGCTTGAAGCACAATTGGTCGCAGGTGGAAATGGCGCGACGCGCTGGTCTGTCGCGTCCGGCTTATCAGAATTTTGAAAACGGCTACGGCAACATCACCCTCTCAAATCTCGCCAGGATCCTCGGCGTGCTCGGATTCACGAACAACCTCGCGCAGTTGGTGCCACCCGTAGCTGAGGAGCAAACCTTGGATTCGTTACTTAGGGCGCCCCGTCTCCGCGCGCGCGCCAAATCGTCGTGACCACGCGCGTTCCCGCTCTGAATGTGCATTGGCATGACGGTCGTTTGGTCGGCCGGGTAATCTCGACTGGTCCAACCCATTTCATTTACGACGACGAGTGGCTGGCCGGCGGCCACAATCTTGCGCCGCTTTCCGTGCCCTTTCGGGACACGGCGTTTCGCCAGCGCGTCGACGGCTTCGATCAACTCCCGGGGTTTCTATCCGACTGTCTTCCTGATCAATGGGGCCGCCGCCTGATGAATCGCGCGTTCAGCGCGCTTGACGTTCGAACCACGCCGATGCGAATGCTCGCATGGGTCGGATCGCGCGGCATCGGCGCGCTGAAATTCGAGCCCACGCTCGAGGGCGATCACAGTTCCTTAAGCTGGCAACCCGTCAGCTCTCTCCTTCTCGCCCGTGAAGCGCAAGCCGTCCTGGACGAGGAACCCGTCCGAACGTTCCAACATCTTCAGAACGCGGGCACCGCCGGCGGAGCTTTGCCGAAAGCCACCGTCGCTCTGCTTCCCGACCGACGACTCCTCGTGGGCGGCGATGTGGCCGCCGTGGCGGCAGAACATCCGGAAGCGCGACTTGGTCTGCTCAAATTGGAATGTGGGGACACCATCGCCGGCCGGGGTTCCGACGGACGCTTGGAACACGCCTACATGACCATGGCGCGTGCGGGCGGTATTCGAACGGCGACCACCGAGACGGTCACCGACTCCTCCCGGTCGCGCCCCCTGCACCATTTGTTTGTCGAGCGATTCGACTGCGTTCGCGGTTCATCCCGTCGGTTTCACCTCATGACGCTGGCCGGCACGCTGCACACGCATCAGCTCGATTATCGCAATCTGCTTTTGACGACGCGTCAGCTTACTCAGGACCACACCGAAGTCTGCGAGGCCGCGCGCCGGATGATCTTCAACGTGCGGGCAGCCAACGCCGACGATCACGGAAAGAATCACAGCTTTCTCTATAATGAAGCCACCCGCCAGTGGACACTTTCTCCCGCTTACGACCTGACGTTGAATGCCGACGGGGATCGGACTTACCATGGATTGTCAGCCAACACCTTTGGAGCTTCGCCCCGCCTGAGCGTGCTGGCCGGCGTCGCCGCGGATGCCGGTGTAACTCGCAGCGAATTTGCAACCCTTGACGCCGAGGTGGCGGCCGCGATCCAGCGCTGGCCCGAGTTTGCGGAAAATGCCGGTCTTCCCGCCCCTGTCGTCCGGAACGTTTCGTCGATCCACACGGGTCTCGCCGTCACACTCGCAGCGGAAGCTCCGGCCAAGCGAGGCAAGCGGCACAAGCTCTGGGAATAGCCGAGTGCCGAAGTTGATGACCGATCCGAAGGCTGGCTTGCGAATTACCAAATCTCCTACTGAGACAAAAGTCACGAGCGCTGACGTGCGGGCTGCGATGTTTGATGTTGTGGGTGAGTGAAGCGAGCTGACGTGTCTTTGCGCGGGACGTGGGACGACGTCCGGCCGCGATACGAGAGCGCGGAGTGACGACCAGAGAGTGATCTCGCCACAGTGGGCATCCATCGCAGTGGACGACACGGAAGGCGGAGCGAAACGAGTTCGCTTCGGAGGTGGGTGTCCCGGCCGCCGCGCTTCCGGAACGGCGGAATATATTTTTACCCGATGGAGGTAGCCCAGGGGGGGCGCGATATTATAAATCGAATTGCGATGATTCAGGCACGACCGAACGTTCCATCGAGGAGTGAAGCGCCTGAACGCAGAAGCGCCGGGCAGCGAATGCTGCCCGGCGCTTGGTGTTAGCCTTTACGACCCAGACAATATAGTCGGGTCGAGTGTCTCAGAGGTGGATCCTGGTATGCCTTGATAATGTCACCGCGAGGCTTGCCCTTGCGGGCGGCTTCTTAGGTTTGCGTGGAGTTGACACGCGACGCAATCCGTCGCGCACCCCGCGGTGACAAAGTGGTGTTGGTTCCTTAGTTTGCCGGAGAGGTCTTTCCGGTTGCGTCCCGCGGCACGCGTCCCCCGAAGGCGGAGAACGACATGCCGTGAATCTTGCTGCCCTCGAGACCCACGGCGTTGGCGGGGACTTCGAGTTTCACCCACTGGCCGCCGGCGGGCAGATTTCCCGCGATGGTCGTGTAGATAAAGGAGTAGGACAATTGGGGCGACGGGATTTCCGCCTGGGAGGCGCCGTAACCGGGATCGACGAGCTGGCACTCGCCCGGGGTGGTAAAGCTCGGGAAGTCAGCCTCGAACACCTGTTGGTAGGGCTGAGGTGAATACACGTAACCAGTTTCCTTGAGCGCGACGAGCGAGCCGGTGTGGACGGTCGCGGCGTTGACGAGCTTGAAGCCGGCCGAGCCGTTGATGCTCATCTCGCCCATGCTGGGTGGCCGATAACATCTCGTTGGGGGTCGATGAGACCGCCAGCCGTTACCACATGGGGGCACCGGATGTTGGATTGGTGCGAAACGCGGTCGGAGAACGGCGTCGGATCACTCGCAACCCGGGTCCAGGCGTCCCCGCCCGTGGCGCCGCGACCCGCACCTGCGGGCAACGCATCGTCGAACCAGACTGTGTCAGCGGTGGTGGTGGCGGGCGTCGGCGCAGTCGGAGCCGGAGCGGGTGTTGGTTCGGGAGCCGGACCGCCGGTCGCGGCCGGTGTCAACGTGATGGTCGCCACCGACTGGGTGGTACCGACGGTGTAAG
>JBBQEG010000243.1:0-8254 GCA_038320495.1 Opitutales bacterium
AATCACTCGTCGCCCGCCGCGAGCTCGCCGGCTACGAAATCAAACAGCGCTTCTACGAAATCGGCTCCCACGCAGGTCTCCAGGAACTGAATACCCTGCTGCGCGCCCAAAGCAAATCGGGTTCCTAATCCCCTTCCGCGCGTCTCGACCTCAAGGCGGTCATCCCAATTTTCCTTCCGCGTTTTCCGACTTCCCAATTTCTCCTGTTTCGCAATTTTCGGGCACCACTTCCCGATTTCCCTCGCTATCCAATTTTCACCCTCCGATTTCCCGATTTCCCGATTTCCCGATTTCCCGATTTCCCGATTTCCCGATTTCCCGATTTCCCGCTTTTCCGCTTTTCCGCCGTTTCCCAATTTTCCTCCGCCCCCATGTCCTATTCCGCCCAGCACTTGCAGGAAACCGCCGCGATCGTTGCCCAGATCAACCCTGAGGATTGCGAGAAGTGCGTGCGCGAGCTCGTGGCCGTGCGCGCCCGGGGCGGGCGGCTCTTTATCCTGGGCGTCGGCGGCAGCGCGGCCAACGCCTCTCATGCGGTGAACGACTTCCGAAAGATTGGCGGCATCGAGTGTTACGCGCCCACGGACAACGTTTCGGAACTCACCGCCCGCACCAACGACGAAGGCTGGGCGAGCGTGTTTGCCGAGTGGCTGCGCGGCTCACGACTGCGCAAAGAAGACGCCCTGCTGGTGTTCTCGGTCGGCGGCGGCAGCCTGAAGAACAACGTGTCGCCGAACCTCGTCATGGCGGTCGAACTCGCGAAAGAAGTCGGCGCCCGGATCATCGGAATCGTCGGCAAGGACGGTGGCCACACCGCCAAAGTCGCCGACGCCTGCGTCATCGTGCCCACGGTCAATCCCAACAACATCACGCCGCACAGCGAAGCGTTTCAGGCCGTGATCTGGCACCTGTTCGTGACCCACCCCGACGTGAAGATGCGGCAAACCAAGTGGGAGTCGGTCGGAGGAAAGTAAGAAACGCAGGCAGGAAAGAAGAAATTAGAAACTCGGCAGCACTCCGTGCGGAAAGGACCGGGGCCGTCTCGTCGCTCTCCACGCGTCTGCTCCGATTTCTTGTGTGGTCTGCTCCTGTTTCTTCCTTCTTCTTTGCCCGCCAAGTTTCTTCTTTGTCCTTTTTCTTCTTTCTTCTTTTCCGCCGTGGTTTCTTCTTTTCCTCCGTCCCCCGCCATCTTTCTCGATCGCGACGGTACGTTAAATGTCCAGGAGATCCGCGAAGGAAAGCCCTACCCGCCGCAAACACTCGAGGAGTTTCGGCTGTTTCCGGATGTGCCTGAAGCCTGCGCCCGTCTCGCCGCGGCCGGTTTCACCTTGGTCGTCGTGACCAATCAACCGGACGTCGGTCGCGGAACGCAAACGCAGGCCACCGTCGAATCCATGCATGCGCGGCTAAAAGAACTCGTCCCGCAGATCGCCCAGTTCGAGGTGTGCTTTGCGCCCGGGCAGGCGCACGCTCCCGACCTCCCCGCCGATCCGCGCCGCAAACCCGCGCCAGGGATGCTGCTCGATGCCGCGCGCAGCCTCAACCTCGACCTGAGCCGCTCCTGGATGGTCGGCGACCGCTGGCGCGATGTGGAATGCGGCCGACGTGCCGGTGTTCGTACCGTGTTCATCGATTTCGGATACGCCGAGACCTTGCCCGCCCCACCCGACTTCACCGTGAAATCGTTGTCCGAGGCCGCCGCGGTGATCTTGCGCTTCCGCTGATTCTGAAAAACCGTCTTGGCTGCCTCTGTTCCTTTCGTGCACGGCAGACCAATACCGGCGTTAGCGCCGGGCCCGAACGCCCTCCGGAGTTTCCCCTTGCTCCCCGTCCCGCACGGAAGCTCAATCCGCTCCAGAATCCATCGCCTATGAAGTCTCTTTCCGACCTGAAGATTCAGCTCTACGCCGACGGCGCCGATATTGCCGGCATCCTCGATCTTTACTCCAAGCCCTACATCAAGGGACTCACGACCAATCCCTCGCTGATGAAGAAGGCAGGGATCAAGGACTACGAAGCGTTTGCAAAGGAAATTCTCCAGACGGTCACGGACAAACCGATTTCGCTCGAGGTCTTCACCGATGATCCGGCGGAAATGAAACGCCAGGCGCTCAAGATCAACAGCTGGGCGAAAAACGTTTACACGAAGATCCCGATCACCAACTCGCACGGCGAGTCCTGCCTGCCCTTGATCAAGGAGCTCGGCCAGGCCGGCGTGAAGCTCAACGTCACGGCGCTTCTCACGCTCAAACAGGTCGTCGGCGTGGCCGCTGCCCTCAATCCCGAGGTGCCATCGGTCGTTTCGGTCTTCGCCGGACGGATCGCCGACACCGGCATTGATCCCGTTCCGATGATGCGCGCTTGCGGCGCCTTGCTGCACGAGATGCCCAAAGCGGAGCTACTCTGGGCCAGCACCCGGGAGGTGCTCAACATCCTGCAGGCCGAAGAGTGTGGGTGTGCGATCATCACCGTGCCCCATGACATTCTCACCAAAGCCGCCAAGATGTTCGGCTTGGATCTGACGGAACTGTCGCTGGATACCGTGAAAACGTTCTCGAAGGACGCCGCTGCCGCTGGTTTCACTCTCTGAGAAAATCCTGATTTACGTCCGAGGCAGACCCGCGCAGCGTGGCAGGTCTGCCTTTTTTATGCCTGTCCTCCTGCTCCTTCGCAGCCTCCCGGTTCAATTTTTTCTGGCGTGAACATTCTCTTCGTCAACTACGGCGACTACACCTCGAATAGTCTCAATCATATAAGCGGATTCGCGAATACGCTGTCCGCGCACGGCCACTCGTGTGTTGTCGCGGTCCCCGACCGGAAGGAAACGCTGCAGTGCATCGCCCACCCGCTTTTCATTGCGGCCACTTACCAGGAAGCTCTCGCCCGGCCGAACCTCTTCCCCAACGGCCGCTGCGCGGAAATCATCCACGCGTGGACGCCCCGCGAATGCGTCCGCAAGTTCACCGTCGCCTACCAGCGCGCCGCGCTCCCCAGCAGCCCGCCGGCGCGGGTCATCATTCATCTCGAAGACAACGAACACTTTCTTCTCGAAGGCTTCACGGGGCGCTCGTTCAACGAACTCCGCGAGTCCAGCGGAGCCGATCTCGCAGCCCAGCTGAATGACCGCCTCCCGCATCCCATCCGACATGACAGTTTCCTGCGCGTCGCCGATGGTATCACCCATATCATCGATCGGCTGACCGAGTTTGCCCCGCCGGATGCGCCGACACATCTGCTGTTTCCCGGAGTCGACTTCACCGTCTACCAGCCGCAACCGGCCGATACCGCCTATCGCGCGGAACTTGGGCTCCGCGAAAACGAAAAGGTAATCGTTTTCACCGGGAGCAACACCTTCGCCAACGAGTCCGAAATGCGCGATCTCTACATCGCCGTCGCGCTGCTCAACCAAGGCGGCACGCTGACGCGCCTGGTCCGCACGGGCTTCAACTCGCCGCGCTTTCTTGAGAGCATTCCCGATGACGTGAAACAGCACGTGCTCGATCTCGGCTTCATTGAAAAGGGCAAGCTCCCCCAGCTGCTCGCCCTCGCCGATGTGCTCGTCCAGCCGGGCCGCCCCGGGCCGTTCAACGATTACCGACTGCCATCGAAACTTCCCGAGTTCCTCGCCAGCGGCAAACCCGTCGCTCTTCCCCCCTCCAATCTCGCGGCGATCCTGCAGGACGGTCGTGAGGCGCTGTTTCTCCCGGCTTCCGGAACGCCCGCGGACATCGCCACCGCCTGCTCCCGCCTGTTTACCGATCCTGAGCTCTGTACCCGACTCGGGGAAAACGCGGTCGCCTTCGCGCACCAGCATTTTGATCTTACAGCCAACACCCGCGGGCTCATCGAGTTTTATTCCAGTCTCAGCGAGCGCGCGTCCGTCGCGGATTGGTCACTGCTCGCCGATCCCTCCGCGTCGGAAGCCACGCTGTTCGCCGCCATCGTCTCCGGCCAGTTCACTCAGGCCGCCGCCACGCTCAACGATCCCGCGGCGCAACAACTCGCGACGCAAACCGACCTGCTCGCCCGCGTCGTCCGTCAACTCGAGCAAAGCATCGAGCTCGCCGCGCAGGACCGATTGGCTGCCGCAGCCGCGGACCGCGAAGTCATTCTCTCACGCGAGAAGCTGACCCTGCAACACGTCAAAAACATCGAGGATCTCCTCGCCGCTGCGCGAGAGCATGCCGCCGAACTCGAAAAGTCACGGAAGATGACGCAAACCTACGCGGATCACCTCAGCATCGAGCTCGCACGGCACAAACTCCGGCGGGAACGTGCCGATGTCCTCCTGCAAACCGCGCGCCAGCAGGTCACCGCTTACGAAAACGCGCTGCTGGGCGCCGACGCCGAAATCGACTCGCTCAAGGACACCCTCGCCCAGACGCGAATCGAGTTGAATGCCGCCAAGGAGGAGGCGGCCAAAGAGCGGCAGGCTCTGGAAGACTTCCGTCACACCGAGCTCAAGCGCGCCGCTGACACGCTCGCTCACACTGCCGCGCGCAGCGCCGATCAGCTGGCGCAGACCGAAGCCTTGGTCCGATCCCGCGACGAGAAGATCGCGAAAATGCAGTCGTCTTTTTCCTGGAAGGTAACGTCCCCACTTCGCGCCATGCGTCGCGTGCTGTTCGACAAGCCCGCGCCTCCCGCCAACTCAGCCAAGCTGCTGGGCAACGTCGATTATCCGCAGGACTGGTCCAACATTCCTCCCACTCTCAATGTGCGCGGCTGGTCGTTGCACCGCGATCGTGTACCCGTAAAAGCGATACGCGCCCGCCTGGGGGACAAGAGCGTCTCCTCGGAATTCGGTCTCGAACGCCTCGATGTGCTCGACCATTTCCGCGATTATCCAGGTGCCGAGCGCTGCGGCTGGATCGTCAAAGGCGATGTCCCCCGCTTCGGCACTCACACCCTGATCATCGAGACGCAGGACGAGGCCGGCGTGTGGCACATTGCCGTCGCCCGCCAGGTCAAACGCACCGCCGACTCCGCCCCGCCGCCACCGAACACCTACGCCGCCTGGGTCGCCGCGTACGACACGCTCACCCCCGATGATGCGGATCACATTCGCGCGAAGCTCGCCGGCCTGAAAAAGCGGCCGCTGATTTCGATCCTGATGCCGACCTACAACACGCCCGAGAAGTGGCTCGTCACCGCCATCGAATCCGTACGTCGTCAAATCTACGAAAACTGGGAACTCTGCATTGCCGACGACGCTTCCCGGGAGCCGCACGTCCGCAAAATCCTTGAGCGTTATCAAAAGAAGGATCCGCGCATCAAGGTCGTGATCCGCGAAAGCAATGGTCACATCTCGGCCGCATCGACCTCGGCCCTCGCGCTCGCGCACGGTGAGTTCATCGCGCTCCTCGATCACGATGACGAGATCCGCCCGCATGCCCTCGCCTGCGTCGCGCTCGAACTCGATGCGCATCCCAACGCCGACCTTATTTATAGCGACGAGGACAAGATCGACGAAAACGGACACCGCTACGACCACTACTTCAAGCCCGACTGGAACCCGGACCTTTTCCTCGTCCAAAATTACGTCAGCCACCTCGGCGTTTATCGCACCCTGCTCGTGCGCGAAGTCGGCGGTTTCCGCATGGGCTACGAAGGCTCGCAGGATTGGGATCTTGCCATGCGCGTGGTCGAGCGGACGGCCCCGGATCGGATCCGGCACATTCCGAAAATCCTCTATCATTGGCGCAGCGTCCCTGGTTCCACCGCGATGCTCATCGGGGCCAAGAGCTATGCCACGCAGGCGGCCGAAAAGGTCATCTCCGAGCACTTCGTGCGTTCCGGAATCGAGGCCACGATTTCGCCCACCAAAGGTAGCTACTGGCGCGTGCACTATCCGATTCCGAATCCCGCGCCGCTCGTGACGCTGGTGATTCCAACCCGGAATCGGCTCAACGTGTTGCAGCCCTGCGTCGAGAGCATCCTCGCCAAGACGACGTATCCAAATTTTGAAGTCCTCATCATCGACAATGATTCGGACGACGCGCAAACTCTGGCGTACCTCGGCGAACTGGGCACCCGCGAACGCTGCCGGGTGGTTACGTTCAGCGGCGACTTCAACTTTTCCGCGATCAATAATTTCGGGGTGGCGCAGACGGAGGCCCCCGTGGTCGGACTGCTCAACAACGATCTCGAAGTCATCCATGGCGACTGGCTCGACGAGATGGTCTCGCACGCGCTGCGTCCGGACATCGGCTGCGTGGGCGCGAAGCTCTATTATCCCGATGACCGGATTCAGCACGCGGGCGTCATTCTTGGAATTGGCGGGGTCGCGGCGCACGCCTGGCAAACGCACCCGCGTGGTTCGGCCGGACAGGCCCATCGCAATCTCCTGCAGCAGAACCTGTCGGCCGTGACCGCGGCCTGCCTCGTAATCCGGAGGGGGGTATTTTTGGAAGTGGGCGGACTTGAAGCTGACAACCTAAAGGTCGCGTTCAACGACGTGGATTTTTGTTTGAAAGTCCGCGCGGCGGGCTTCCGCAATCTGTGGACGCCTTACGCCGAACTCTATCATCACGAAAGCGCGAGCCGCGGAGCCGAAGACACGCTCGAAAAGCGGGACCGCTTCCGCAACGAAGTCGAGTACATGACAGGCAAGTGGGGCGACGCGTTGGTCAACGACCCCGCCTACAACCCCAACCTCACGCTCACGGTCAACGACTTCACCCTCGCCCTCCCCCCGCGCCCCTGGTCACCGCTGAAGTAGGACTTTGCTCCAATTTCGAGAGACAATAACAATACGCTACCGACTCCAGGCATTTGACCATGGATTACGCGGATCACTTCGATCCTCCTGATCCGTGTAAAATCCGTGCGATCCGTGGTCAACTGTTCGATGTCTCCAGGTAAGAATCGCCAAGTGTTCTACTGAAGTGTGCCTTTGCTCCCTTTGACACCCCTGATTTGGCGGGACAAAGCCTTGAACACTACGCTTCGAGACCACGGCATTTGACCATGGATTACGCGAATCACACAGATTCCGTTTAATCCGTGTACTCCGTGTAATCCGTGGTTAAAGTGTTCGATGTCTTCAAGGTGAGGAACTCAAGGTGATCTACGAAGAGCTCAGCAGAGATCTCGCGGTCACCCGCCTTAAACTCGCGCTTCTCCTGAACTTGAAATCCGCAAAACTCGAATGGAAGCGGATCGTCTGTTGATAAAAGCCCGCCATGCCCGTTCACCTTGATGATCCTGTACCTGGCGTACCGCTGAATCTGACCGGGTTTCCGGTGCGCGGATGGGTGTGGCTCGAAGACCGACAGAACGCCATCAGCGGAATCGTCGCCACCAGCGGGCACGTTTTCCTCGGCGCGGCTGACGTATCCACTTTTCAGGAACGCGCGGATGTGTCGGCGAAATATCGACTGCCACCCGGCACCCGCACCGCGTTCAGTCTCAACGCCAGACACCCCCACGCCTCCGCCAGCGCTCGCTTCGACTTGGAATTGCGCATCCGGTTACAGGATGGAAGCTTGACGGAGCCAATTTTTATCCGGAAAGGCGCCTTGCCGCCGCTCGAGAACGATCCCGCTCGAATGCTCGGTGCGCACCTCCCTCCGGGTGCTTTCGGACTCGAGATCGGCGCCCACACCCTGCCCGTTGCTGGCTTTTCGCCGTTCTACACGGATATGGTCGCCGTTTATGCCGGATCCGCCGGCTGCGTCGACTTTCTCGCCGATGCCCGTGCACTGCCGCTCGCCGATCACACGCTCGATTATCTGTGCAGTTCCCATGTGCTCGAGCATCTCGCAGATCCGATCGCCGCCCTGCACGAGTGGCATCGTGTGCTGCGGCCCGGGGGCCTGCTCTACCTCGTCGTGCCCGACATGCGGTTCACCTTCGACGAATCTCGCGACGTCACGTCCATCGAACATCTGCTGCGTGACTTTCGCGAAGGCGCAACAACCGCCGCCAATCTCCCCCACGTGGACGAATTCGTATTCAACACGGATTGGTCAAGGCTCCAGCCGGGTACGCCTCGCGCCGAAAAGTGGCGGCACCAGCGCGACGTGCGCGACCGTTACCTCCGCGATTTGAATGAAGGGAAGTCGATCGACATCCACTATCACACCTTCACGCCGGACTCGTTGAATGGCGTCCTGCAGGCGGCGGGCTTCATCGACGGCGACGCCCCCTCCTTCGACCTGCTCGCCCGCGCCGAACGCTATCCGGCCGGCCGGGACGACGGGATCGGCCTCTTGTTACGAAAAACCGGTGGTGCCGCGTCCCCGGGAGCCCC
>JBBQEG010000244.1:0-8204 GCA_038320495.1 Opitutales bacterium
AATATAACCTGATACGCGCGTTCCAACGCTCGAGCCGGAACGCCCTCAACCTCTACGCCAACGCGCTCCTGCTCGACGCCGAATTCAAGGAAGGTGCGTTTGCCAGCCGCACGCCGCAATACGCCCCCAAGCATGTCATCCGGAGCGGGCTCATCTACACCCGCGGTTCCGAGCTGAAACTCGGGCTCACCGGCACGCTCACGGACAGCAGCTTTGCCGATGACACCAATAGCCTCGCTCGAAGCGTACCCGCCCATGCCGTCTGGGATCTCACCGGCGAATGGCGCATTCCGGGCACGATGGTCCGACTCATCGGCGGCGTGAACAACGTCTTCGACGAGGATTACTACAGCCGCGTCCGCAACGACGGCATCGATCCCGCCCCGCGCCGGAATTACTATATCGGCGCCGCGCTGGAGTTCTGAGTTCGAGTCCTACGGTGACGGATCCCTGCCCCAACGGGAATACGTCGACCCCATCATCAGCTCCCTTGAGGCGGGCGGCCGGCGCGGTGTTTTTGTCGGTAGGCGTACGGGCTCTCGCCGGTTTCGCGGCGAAACGCCACGCTGAGATAACTCGCGTTATCGAACCCGGCCAGCTCCGCCACGACCTTGATCGAGACTTCACTCTCCACCAACAGCTGCTTCGCCCGCTCCATTTTCTGCTGCACGATCATCTGATGCGGCGAGTGCCCGAGTAGTGACTTGAATTTTCGCTCCAGCAACGTGCGCGACATCGGCACCGCCCGGAGCACATCGCTCACATCAATGCCGTCGCCCGCGTGCTCCCGAATATAGCGCAGGGCCACGGCCACCCGCGCGTCGGACACTGACACCATGTCCGTGGATTGTCGCTCCACGACCCGCACCGGTTCCACGTAACGCGTCTGCGTGGTGAGTCGTTCGCCGCGCATCATCCGCGCCAGCATCGCCGCCGCCTCATACCCGGTCCGGCGCGCGTTTGGCTGCACGCTGGTCAGCGGAGGCGTGCAGAGTTCGCAGAGCAGATCGTCGTTATCCACGCCCAGCACGGCGACATCCTCCGGCACGGCGCAACCGACCAACTGACACGCCTCGAGCACCTGCTGGGCGCGGCCGTCGTAACACGCAAAGACCCCCAGCGGTTTCGGCCGGCGTGCAAGCCAGTTGGCCATGGCGCGAATCTCCGCGTCGGATCCCGGACGTTTCGCCGCAGCCCGGGGCGGACTGAAAGCGTCGCACCCGTGGCCGTGCGCCGCGAGCACGCGCGCAAATTCCTCGCCGCGTTCGCCGGCCCACAGAAATTGCGGGTCACCAAAATACGCGAAGCGCTTGAAGCCCTTGCCGAGAAGGTGCTCCGCCGCCAGTCGGGCCACCGCGGAGTTGTCCACACTCACCCGCGGAAACTCGGACGCGAACCGCTCGGCACTGACATCGACGACCGGCAACGCCGTGTGGCGAAGCGCCTCGGCGATCTCCTGCGAGTCCACCCGCGCGATGATGCCGTCGCCCTTCCAGTCGGGCAGCCAGCCCGGGAGAGGCGCGCGCCGCGATTGTTCAGAAAACCGGATGGCCCAGCGGTCGCCGGCGCGAATCCAATCGCGCACGCCATACAACAGATCTCGCCCGTAACGGTTCGAGGTCTCGATCAAGAGCGCCACCTTGAACGCAGCGGCCGGCCGGACCAGCGCGCGTGGGGAGGATTTCGGAGAGGGTGAGCGCACGGGACGAGGCCTGCCAGCGAGCGGCCACCTGTGTTAAAAATCAAAAGAAATGTGTGGATCTTTGTTACCACTTTGTGCCGCCGATCCGTTAGACTCGGGGCACACCCTCCCTTCTCGTCATGAAAAAATCCCGCGCCCATTTCCCCGATATTCCGACCATTGCGTACGAAGGCCCGCAGACGGGCAACGCCCTGGCGTTCCGTCACTACAACCCTGATGAAATTATCGAGGGTCAATCGATGGCCGCGCATCTGCGGTTCTCGATCGCCTACTGGCACTCGTTCCGGGGGACGGGCTCCGATCCGTTTGGTCCCGGCACGATCAGCCGTTCGTGGGAAACAGGCAAGGATCCGGTCTCCATGGCCAAGGTGCGCATGGATGCCGCCTTCGAATTCTTTCAAAAGATCCGCGCGCCGTTCTGGTGTTTCCATGACCGCGACATCGCTCCCGAAGGCGGCACCCTCGCCGAGTCGAACAAAAATCTCGATGCGATTGTGAAGCACGCCGCGGCGTTGCAGAAGGCGACCGGCGTCAAGTTGCTCTGGGGCACCGCCAACCTGTTCTCCAACCCGCGTTACATGAATGGCGCGTCGACGAATCCCGACGCCCATGTGTTCGCCTATGCGGCGGCCCAAGTGAAGAAAGCCTTGGAAGCGACGCTGGAACTCGGCGGCGAAAACTACGTCTTCTGGGGCGGTCGCGAGGGCTACGAAACGCTGCTCAACACCAATCTGAAACGCGAACAGGACCACCTGGCGGCGTTTCTGCACATGGCGGTAGATTACGCGAAGTCGATCGGCTTCAAGGGCCAGTTTCTCATCGAGCCCAAACCGAAGGAGCCGACGAAGCATCAATACGACTTCGACGTGGCGAGCGGGATCGCGTTTCTCCGCACGTACGGCTTGGAGAAGCACTTCAAGTTTAACATCGAGACCAATCACGCCACCTTGGCGGGTCACAGTTTCCAGCACGAAATTGAAGTTGCCGCGTCGCAAGGCATGCTCGGGTCGATCGACGCGAATGCCGGCGATCCACTGCTTGGGTGGGATACCGACCAGTTCAACACCGACGTACGCGAACTCACCCTGGCGATGACCTCCATTCTCCGGGCCGGGGGGCTCGGTTCCGGTGGCTTCAATTTCGACGCCAAACTCCGCCGTCCGTCGACGGATCTCGATGACTTGTTCCACGCCCACATTGGGGGCATGGATGCGTATGCCCTCGCCTTCAAACTCGCGAAACGGATTTTGGCGGAAGGAAAATTTGAAACCTTCCTCCAGGAACGTTACGCGAGCTTCGATACGGGTTTCGGCCGCGACATCGAGGCGGGAAAAATGAACTTCCGTAAACTCGAGAAACTCGTTCTCGGAAAACTCGGCGAACCGACTCAACGTTCAGGCAAACAGGAGTATCTGGAGAACCTCTTGGCTCGTTACCTCCACGGCTGATGTGAGAACGGAAACAGCCTGGGTTTCGCACTCGTAACCTGTGAATGACCCAAGTAGGGAATAGGGTAATAACCTACCCGAGCTGAATTGCTTTGGGCGGCACCCCGCCCGAAGCCGTTTGTCAATCCCATCATGCCCCATTTCGTGTTACGGCAATTTCGTAGTCTAAAACTATCCTTTCTCCTCGCGACTTCAGCGGCAATCGGGAGCGCCGCGGAAGAAGGTCCGTCCAGGGCTGATCGGATGCGCGAAGGCGTTTTGCGCATGACGGAGTTCCTCGACACGATGCTGCCGGGCGTGCTGGAAGAGCGAAATATCACGCTTCATTTTCGGCCGAAGTTCGGCGACTTGCGGGACGAGGAATACATGCGCTTTCCGGTCGAGCTGCGGTACGGCTACACGAATAAACTCGAATTGCGCGCGGGGTTGGTTCCGTTCACCCCGAGCCCGTTCAATAGTGGACGCGATCACCGGTGGGGCCCAGGCGAAGCTCGTTTGGGAGCGCGTTACGACTTGGGTAAAAAACTCAAATTCTTCGACGACACCACGGTCGGCCTCGAGACGCGGGTTCCTTTGGGCAAGCCGCCAGTGCAGGTGAACGATCACTACACGCATGTGAAGCCTTTAATCGTCGGCGCACGCCAGCTGCTCCGCTGGCCGTCGACGACCTTCTACGCCAACGTCGCCTACGATCGCAGCGTGAAGCTCACCAACCGCGGGGAAGCACCACCGGAGATTGTCCGCCAGCACATCTTCGAAGCCGCCCCTGGGTTACTGTTCAAGCCATCCGAGGTGGGTTATTTTGCGGAATACCGCTTCCACCACATTGCGGAACCAAATGACCGGCGGCTCGCACATCGGATTCAATTCGGCACCGTCTGGGACATTCCCATCGAGCGCACCGAACGGTTCCGGCTCCCGGGAAAGTGGCAGCTCGAGCTCGCCTACCGCGTCGGCCATGAAGAGGGCCGTGGCACCGATCACGGGATTTCAACGCGAGTCAACTGGCGCACCACGCTTCGCGAAGTATTGGACGCGACCAAGGGCAACAGTGCCATTGGGTCGAAGAGCGGGCGCTAAGCGGCTAAGTTAGGTTCCCCGTTCAGTTCCGATGGGAAGCTTGGCCCTCGGCCAATCCGAGTGCCCAGAGAATCCCGCCGGTTAGATGAGCCTGAAACTGACGCGCCACTTCGGGAGAGTTCTTCCGTCCGTCTTTATTCGAGTAAGTGGGATCCCACACGTCTTCACGATGGCCGAGAGACGTGTAGAAGACGCGACCGCGACCGTGGTTCCGCGCCCAAGCGACCGGATTTGCTCCCGGCGCTTTCGTCTGCGGATGCTTGTCCAAAGTCAGCAGGTCATGCACGCGGGCTGAGTCGTAATTCTTAAACTCATAAATTTCGTCGAACACCGTCCACCGCTTCGGCAAATTCGCACACGACGCGTGCGACGGGTCCTCGTTGATGCACTCCACCGTGACCTGCGGCCCATGCGTTCGGAAAGCGCCGCCGATCATCGAAACGTAGGGACCGAATGCCTTTAGCGTGTCCGTCGCGGCATGCACCCCGATGAACGCCTTGCCCGAGGCGATCCAGTCAAGAAAGCCTTGGTGATCAGGCAGGGGAAAATCGTCGCCCGTCGTGCTCGCGAACAACACGGCATCGTAGTTTCTCAGATTCGCCGGACTCAGTTTTTGCAAGGCTCGCTCCACGTTCGGCATCCAAGCGGCCATCGCCGCTTTATGCGTCTTTTCCGCCTCGGCGAACGTTGCCATCGCCGCTTGATGCTCGGGTGTTTCCGGGCCCTTCGGACCGGGGCGTGGACGAGGTGGCGCTTTCGGCATGCCGTCGGGCTGGCGCACAAATTCGACGGTGAACTTGCCGCTCCGGTCCGCCATTTCGCTCAGCACCTTTTCAGCGACCGGGATGCTCGCGTGGCGGAAGCCGGTGGTAACCGTGACAACGAGAACCTTCTTCGGACCATCGGCGGCGACGGAAACGGCCGGCAGCAAAGCACACGCGAGCGCGACGAAGCGCAGAATCGGACGGAATGTTTTCATGGGGAAAGCTGGCCACAAATCAGCCCCGTTTCATTCGCAAACGCACGACAAAACCGAGCTAAACCCGTCGCCGCTGCCCCCCCCGAAAGGGCCGATCAATGATGTGGTGTTTGCCTTCGCATTTTTTCTGAACGTGAGATACAATACGTTTGCGCAATCAATTCGGGGCCCCGCTGCACGCCGGGCGCAACCATTCAATGACTTCCCTTCTGACCATCTCCTATCAAATTGATGCGTCTGATCGCTTTATCCAGATGAATGATGGCTGGTCGGAATTCGCCCGGGGCAACGATGGCGAGCAGGTCATGCCCGAAGTGGTGTTGGGCGAGCCGCTCTGGAATTACATCTCCGACTCCACTATTCAGGATATTTATCGGCGGCTTGTGCTGATCGCCCGTCAGGGGCGCAACTCCTCATTCCGCTATCGTTGCGACGCGCCCCGCTACAAGCGGACGTTTCAGATGGAAATCACTGCGACGGAGCAGGGCCACGTGAAGTTCACGTCGACGCTGCTGAGCGAGGAAGAACGTGCCGCCGTTCCCTTGTTGATGGCGCGAACCCGCTCCTCGAATATATACGTGCGGATCTGCAGCTGGTGCCACGTCGTCGCGTGGCCGGGCGAAACGTGGAAGCCGCTCGAGGCAGCGGCCGAACGCGTTGTGGACGTCGATGAGGCCGATCTTCCGGAGCTGACTCATGGCATCTGCGAAACATGCGCCCAAAGCATGCTCGATCTACTAGCAAATCCGAGCTCTCCTAAAGGTTGAAATCCATACCGGCCCGTGCCGGAGCACACGAAGCGTAATCGCCGGCTCGCTTCGGACTCGGGCTACGTTTCAGGCTGCTAAGCATGCATTGGACACTCCTTCTGATCGCCGCCGGCTTCGAAATCGCTTGGGCGGTTGGTCTGAAATACACGGACGGATTCACGCGCTTCTGGCCGAGTGTTGGGGTGGGCGTCGCGCTGGTGGCAAGCGTCGTTTTACTCGCCCTCGCCGTTCGCGAGATCCCCATCGGCACCGCCTACGCGGTGTGGACGGGAATCGGAGCCGCCGGCACGGCGACCTTCGGGATGGTGTTATTCGCTGAAAGCGCCTCGACCGGTCGGATGGTTTGTCTCGTCCTCATAGTTGCCGGCGTCGTCGGATTGAAGTTGTTCGCGAAATAGGCCTCGCTCTCCCCATGCCGATCCGCGCCTGGTTTCCTACCTTCATTTATAGCGAGCCCTTGCAGAAGACGGGTCTGGCCCGACTCAACACGGAGCTCGCAGAGGAGTGTCGTCGGTTGCGGGAGTTCGACGTGGCGGGCCGACGCTGGTCGGAGGCGAATTATCCCGGCGGCTACACGAGTTATGCTTCGATGAACGAGCTTCACCGGTTCTCGAGCACGTTCGCGGACTTGGAGAAAAAGCTCACCCGCCATGTGAAGGCATTCGCCCGCACGCTGGAAATGGATCTGCGCGGGCGGACGATTCGCCTATCCGATATTTGGGTAAACATCATGCCGCCCACGGCCGCGCATTCGCTCCATCTGCACCCATTGTCGTTCATCAGCGGCACCTATTACGTCGCGACCCCTTCGGGGTGTTCGGGACTTAAATTCGAAGACCCCCGACTCGACCGCTTCATGGCCGCCCCGCCGAAACTGCCCAAGGCGCGTCCCGAGCACCAGGTGCATGTCACCTACCCGGCCGAGGCGGGTAACGTGGTTTTATTCGAAAGCTGGTTGCGCCACGAAGTCGCCGCCAACCGCGTCGACGACGAGCGGATCAGCATCAGTTTCAATTTCAACTGGTCTTGAGAGGCGCCGGTTTACCGGCCCGCACCGAAAACGTGAAACAGACATTCCTGCCTGTTCCTAAAAAGCGATAACCTCAACTCTCCTCCTCCCGCATCGATCCGAATGACAGACAGGAATGTCTGTTTCACGTTTGCAGGCGACCGGGATCCGTTTGCCTTCGCCAGCCGAGTACAAGACGCTTTCCGCGTCTATGTCCACCCAACGCCTCTTCATCGCCCTCACGCTTCCTGAGGCCGTGCGCGGGGTGCTCGCGAGCACCGCCACTCCCATTCCGGGCGTTAACTGGACCCGCCCCGAACAGCTGCATGTGACACTTCGGTTCCTCGGGGATGTATCCGCTGACCAGCAGAAAGCCGTACTGAAACGACTCGCGACGGTACGAGTGGAGCCGTTCATCCTGCCCGTCGAAGGGCTTGGCGTTTTTCCGCCACCAAACCGTCCTCCGAGCGTGCTCTGGATTGGGGTCGGCTCAGGGCACCCTCGCCTCTTCCAACTGCGACAGCGACTCGACGACGCCTTGATTGCCGCCGGACTCCAATTGGATGTCCGTCTGTTTCACCCGCACGTTACTTTGGGCCGCGCCACGGAGGACGCCGCCAAATCCGTCGCCCACTGGCTGTACGTGCATCGCGAGTTCTCCGCACCTCCGTTCCGAGTGGAAAGCTTCGAGCTCTATTCGAGTGAGCTGCATCCAAGCGGGGCCTCTCACACGTTGATTCGAAGCTTCCCGCTCACTTCGAAACTATGATTGTCATCCGCCGGCTCGTCGACCGTCACCGTGCTTACACCGGAATTTTCCTCCCCGGTGAACCGCCGAAGATTTTCCCAACGAGTGATTACGAGCATGCACGGATCACGCAGATCTACTTGCAAGACCGGGCTTACGACGGAGTCGCCAACGACTTTACGGACTTCAACCTGAGGTCCGGCGAACAGGCCCCGAAACGCGGGCACTAAAAAACCTCCACGGCAAAAGCCGGGGCGGTTGTTGGTCTCACGATTCGGCGGCTCAGCGCCGGCCCCATCCACGGTGGCGATCATCGTCCCGGCCGCGGGACCCATGACCGTGATGAGAATCGTGACCATGGCCGTAACGCGGAACCGGAACGTAAACCGGCGCCGGCACATAGCGTGGCACATAACGGGGAGCCGGTGCGTAACGAGGACCGGAGTACATTCCGAAGCTGACGACCGG
>JBBQEG010000245.1:0-8192 GCA_038320495.1 Opitutales bacterium
CGCATTTTTTGCCCTCCGCAAAACACTACATCAGCGACGGCCAGAAGCTTCTGTTCGCGTTCGATCAACGTCGGGGGGGCGCCTTTGAACTGCGAGAGTTCGTCCATGCAGTCATAGACGATCGCGCGTTCCTGGAGATGGCCGGCGTATGCCACCACGGCCATTGGATCGTAAAACCAGAGGAGCGGATTCTTATAGGTGGCTTGCAACGCCCCGGACAGGACGGCCTGTAATGCCCGCCGGCGTTCGCGATCGATATATACGCCGTCCGTCCATCGGCTGCGTGGGAGATGCATTTCCGCGATGGTGATATTCGGATGATCATTGACGCGGCGGAGAGCAACGCGAGTGGCGGAGATTTCGCTGCAATGCGTTTCCACGAAGAGCACCGGATGCGTTTGGGCGAACCGGGAGAGGTACTGCTGCGGTCGCTGCCAGACCCAGTCCCAACCTAAATGGGAGAGCACAACGATCGGGTAATTTTCCGGTTCGCCGATCGCGGCGGCCTCATCGGCTCCGGAGGCCGTTCGAGAAGGAGTGACGGTATTGACTGACGGCGCGTTGCGGGACGAACGAGTGAGCTCAGGCGACGTTGAAACATTCCACGACGGTTTCGACATAAATGGTAAGTTAAGGTTGTGCCATGCGCGGGAGGCCGGGATGCACCGAGTCGTGTGGGCTGGTGTCCTGGAGATGCTGCTCCCCCGCTCCGAGAACGGACCAGTGTTGGCGTGAGGCGTGCCACCGCAGCGCCGATTTCCGGTGACCGTGCTGGCCGTACGAATAATTTGGGTGCAAAAAACGTTTATGACGGGACGAATGCAGGGAGACGCGCCACCCGTTTACGACGAAGAGTTCCCGGTGATGAATGGGGCTCCACCCCATGCGAATCCATTCGGTTGTGGGATTGAGATGGCGATCCCGCGGTACCGTCGTCCGCGGGAACCGGGTTGAGCTGGGTCTTCGCTTGTAATGGTGAGCAGAATACAGACAGGAATGTCTGCTCCACTTTCGGGCCAAGGAGCCCTGCGGCACCTCCGTGACCCCTACCGCTTGATTTTCTTCTTATCCTTATAGTCTTGATAGAAGATACTGATCACGAGCCAGAATCCCCCGCCGGCGGCGGCGATAAAACAGAGCATGGCGAAGCCCGGATAACCAAAAACGTTAAAGGGAGTTTCGACCCTCATGAGCAGCGAGGCGCCGACAATGAGGGCGGCAAGAATGAGGCCCGTGGTAATGCGATTGGCGATTTTTTGCATCCCCTCCATCACCAGCTTGGCGTCGACGGATTTAACCTTTAACTCAAGCTCGTTGTTCACGACCGTATCCATGATTCGGTTCACGCGGGACGGAAGCCCGCTGACGAATTCCTTCATTTCGAGGATGGAGCTCAGGACATTTCCTTTGCTCATATCCTTTTTCATGCGCTGCGTCATGAACTCGTCCACGTTGCGACGGACGGAGGCGTTGGGGTCCCACTCGGGCGCGAGGATTCGGCCGATTTCGTCGAGCTGCAGGAGGGTTTTGCCGAGTAACGTCAGCTCGCTGGGAACGTAGAGCCCGTTTTCCGCGGCACTTTGGGTGACTTCAAGAATGGACGCGCCGACTTTGATTTGCGCGAGCCCACGGTTGCGGGTTTGGGCGACGAGCTGACTAATTCTCCGGCGGAATTCAGCAGGAGAAAAATCATCGGTACGTTCACTCGTGCGGATGACGATGTCAGCGACGGCATCGCTGTCACCATCGCTCATCGCCAGCAGCAGCTTCAACAGGCTCTCCTGCATTTGGGGCGCGGTGTTCCCGACCATGCCAAGATCCAGGAGTGCGATTCGGCCCTCTTCGGTCAGGAATACATTCCCGGGATGAGGGTCGGCGTGGAAAATGCCATCGACGAGTACCTGTTTGAGATAGGCGCGAAAGAGTTCTTCGCACAACGCTGCGCCGTCGACATCGAGCCGCGCAAGCGGCGTCAGTGAGGTGATCTTGCGACCGCTGACATATTCCATGGTGAGAATACTTCGCGTCGAATAATCCATTACCGGCTGCGGCACCTGGATATTGGGAAAATCCTCGAGGTTTTTACCCACCGTGATCAGATTCTGCGCCTCGAGTTCATAGTTGAGCTCTTGCTGTAGCGTCGTGTGAAACTCATCGACGATGGCGTGAAAGCGATAGCGACGTCCCGCTTTGGTATGGGCGTCGAGCGTGCCGGCGAGCTCGGTCAGCACCTCGAAGTCCTGTTCAATCTGGGAGCGGATGTTGGGCCGCTGAACCTTTACGACGACGGGTCGGCCGTCCCGGAGTTTGGCTTGGTGCACCTGGCCGAGTGATGCGGCAGCGACCGGTTCGGGATTAAACTCGGAGAATGCCTTTGATATGCGGGCCCCGAGCTCTTGTTCGACGATTTTCTCCACCTCTTCATAAGGGAAGGGTTTGACCTTGTCCTGCAGACGCTCGAGCGCTTTGCGATAGACCTCGGGAATAAGGTCGGGACGTCCGGCGAGCACCTGTCCAAGTTTTACGTAAGTCGGGCCCATGGATTCCAGATCGTCGGCAAGTTGCCCGGCGTGGGCGCCCGCTTTTTGCTGGTCTGTCTGATCGTCGCCGGCGCCTTTTTCACCGTCCGGCCGGGCGTGCGCGCGTTTGGCCTCTTCTTCTTCGACGCCCATGGACTGGACGAGGTCGGATCGACCGTATTTCCAAAACAATCCGGCAATTTCCCGATAGCGTTTGAGGTGTAGCGTCGAAAGTTTCATAAGTCGCGGACCCTCGCCGCAGAAGGCTAAAGGGCATAACAGCGGACAACGTCACGACGGGATGGTTCACCGGTACGTCTGAGTTCTTTTCCCCATGCGGTGGATCGTTCCGGGGTGGCATTTTGGCAAAATCCGGTTATCATCGCGCAGCATGTTTTCCGCTGCAAAAGATATGATGACGAGCCGGGCCGCGAAGTCCTACGTGAACGGCTTTATCAAGGCTTATGGGTCGGTTGATGAGCTCACAATCGATTCCAAACGGCAGAGAATCGAGGTCATGTGTACTCTATTGGGCGAAGTGAGCTCGATCGGAGTTACGATCGAGAAGTATCACATCGGGCAGAAGCACGGGAAGATGTATATTCAGGTACTGGAAAGCTCGGCGACCCGACCCTGGATGCAGGCGGCAATGCGTGATCATCTGCATGGGCGGGAGTTTGAAGTTCCCGGGTGGGCGGCGGCGGCCTTGTGAGCGAGAGAGATCGCTTTGGCGCAAGCAACCGCGGTGCCCCTCCGAAATTGCCGAGGGCTAGGTACGAAAAAACCCGCCGGGATAAGGCGGGTTGACAAGATTTAGACCTAAAAGTGAGGCCGCCTGGGTCAGGCGACGGCTTTCGGAATGTCGGCCTCGAGATCGACGGGGTGAGGATGGTTGCGTTTCACTCGGCTAAGTTGGTGGCGGCGCTGGAGCATGCGGTCGAGTTTATCGATCAGCATTGAAACGGCTTTGTGGCATTCGTCGGTTTGGACGGTCGCGTTCATGTCAGGCCCATGGATCTCGATGTGGCCTTTGGCGGTGAACTGCGTACCTACTTTTGCGGTGCGGTCGCACTCTAGTTCCACGCGGACGCGAACGATGCGTTCCTCGTGGCGAAACAATCGTTCGGCTTTCTCGCGGACGAACGTCTTAATCGACGGGGTCAGGTCGAGGTGGATGCCGGATACGATCAGTTCGTGGTTGTTTTGGCTGTTCATGTTTCTCCGTGTTGTTTCGGGTGACGCAACAGGGGACCGAAGCCCGGTGTTGCGAAGAAAGAGACGAATGCTTGAGTCAACCGTCATGCCCTCGTCGAGCGACGCGTTAAACTCCTTCTCTGCCGTCGTTCTGACGGGAGGATCTTCCGGAATTGGAAAATCATTCATCAAGCTGGGTTCAAGGTTGAATCCCAAATTGGTGTTTTGCAATCTCTCCAGGCGGGAACCGGAGCGAAAAAACGGCGAAATTAGGCCGTTAATTTTGAACCATTTCAATTGCGACTTATCACAACCTGACGCATTGGCGGAAACCGTCCGGCAGGTGGTGCAATTTCTCGAGCGCGAGGTGCCTGAGGGGCGGATCCTGCTCATCAATAACAGTGGCTTCGGCGCATTCGGGGCCTTTCCTGAGCCTAATCTGCACCGGCAGCTCGAGATGATTGACGTCAATGTGCGTGCGGTCGTGGAATTGACCGGGCGATTATTGCCGCTGCTGCGGGCGCGGGGAGGGGCCATTATGAATATCGCTTCGACGGTCGCGTATCAGCCAAGTGCCTATGCGGCCACCTATGGTGCGACCAAGGCCTTCGTCCTACACTGGACGCTCGCATTGAATGAAGAGCTGCGCGGGACCAACGTTCGGGCTCTGGCCGTGTGTCCAGGTACAACCAGGACGGAATTCTTCCGGACTGCGGGGCTTGCCCAGGGCGCGGTGCTGGAGTCGTTTAGTATGACAACGGACGAGGTCGTCACGAGCGCACTGCACGCTTTAGGCCGGGGGCGCGCGCAGGTTGTACCCGGTTGGATAAACAAGCTTTATACGTTTGCCGGCGCGAGACTTCCAAAGCCTTGGGCGGCCTGGCTTTCGGGCAAAATTCTCCGTCAGCGCGCACCTCAATCCGATCAACCGTGAACCAGCCCCAGCCCGCCACTCCCGGCTCCGATCCTTCCTCCGGCACCGCACCCCAGACCCTGCCGGATGATGATTTCTCCAGGCGCGCTTGCGCTTGGCCGCGTCGTCCTAAGACGCAGGGTCCCGTTCGGATGATCGCGGCGGAAGAAGTCCCGGGTTGGGTCGTGTATGAGGATGAACGGCTATTGGTGGTGAACAAACCTGGCGATGTGGTGTGTCACCCTTCGAAAGCCGGTCCGTGGTCGAGCTTGGTGGGAGCGTTGCGGGAGTATGCGCAGTTACCGACGGTGCATCTGGTCTTTCGACTGGATCGCGAAACGAGCGGCGTGGTCGTGCTGGCGAAGGACGCTAAGATGGCCAGCCGGCTGCAGGTCGCGATGCAGGAACGCAAGGTCGGTAAGGCGTATCAGGCAATTCTTACCGGCGAACTCGCGGCTCCGGTGACCGTGAATCAGCCGCTCGGCGACGACGTCACGAGCCCGGTTTTCATGAAGTCGGGCGTGGTGGGTCCGGAGGAGGCTGGGCAGAGTGCGGTGACGCACTTCATTCCCGAGATTTGCGGCGGAGGCTTTACGCTCGCGCGGGTGGTCACGGAGACGGGGCGTAAGCATCAGATTCGCGCCCATGCGCAGTGGCTGGGGTATCCATTGGTTGGTGACAAAATCTACGGCCCGGACTCGCGGCTGTATCTGGATTTTATCGACACCGGTTGGACGGAGGCATTGGCGGCGAAGTTGTTGTTGCCGCGGCAGGCGCTGCATTGTGAGGAGATCGATCTCAGACCGGCGGGGTTGGAGTTTGTCTTCCACGCGCCCCTCCGGGAAGACCTCCGGAATTTTTGCACTGAACGAATGGGGCGGATGGAATGACGGCCTGCACCGCGGGGCGATGGGCCGTGACGCAGACATTCCTGTCTGCCTGATTCGCAGTTGGCAGAACCGGCAGGACCGCCCGTACTGTTGGTAAGAAGCGTGAACCCGGACCGACGGGCCGTGGATCCGGCGATATGTATCAAAATTTTGTGGGCACAATCCGCTCGAATACCCCCTCGAAGTTGAGGGCACGATTGAGGACGGGCACTTGAGCTGCGCGTTGATCCACTTCGCCAACACCTCGTATCGGCTCGGACGCACGCTCAACTTTGATCCGCCGGCGGAGCGCTAGATCGGCGACACCCAAGCCGACGCCATGCTCACACGAAACGACCGCACACCGTTCGTCGTGCCGGACAAAGTATGACGTTATAGAATCAAGGGGATCGACCGGCGAGACGGCTTTCTTTTCAGGCCGGGCTCCAGAGCTACGAACTTGGATACAGAACGGGCCGCGATGACAGCGATCTGGCTAGGCTGCTGACGCGGGATCAACGACAAGTGACGGGAGTGCGGTTTGATCAAGGGTTGCCGGCGCCACGGGGAAGATGCGGCGGCGTTTTGACGCCGTCCGGGGCGCGAGTTCCGGTTTTTCAGACTGTCGCCCACGCACGTGACGGCGAAGGCCTTGGCGGTCGGCCTCCGCGCTGCACCGGAGCTGGAATTCCTGCATGCGTTGAAAAAGCCCGAGCAGCTGATTCGGCAAGGTGTACTCGTCGAGCCCGGAACGTTCGAGAGCGATTAACAACTCGTGCGTGGCCTCCAAGGTCGAAAGGCAGCCCGCTTCCGGTTGTTTCTTGATCACATACCGGCTCGGCGCCGCGTTGGAAAACATGATCCGGGGCAATCGCTGGAGACTCGGACTCGCGCGCCACATCGCCCGGACGAGCCGCCACGTGGCATCGAGCAAGAATACCACGAGTTGCTTGCCGTCGAAGTCGGCTGGCTGCAGTTCTCCTTTCGATAGGTCACGCGCGCCGCGGGTGGGGTAGAGCATCACCGGAAAGTTGTTCGGGTCGTTTATCAACGCCTGCACGGTCTCGTCTTGATCGAAATCCACGCCCATGTGGATCGCACTATCGGCGAGGCACAGGTGCGTGAGCCGGCCGGTAGCTGCCTTTACCCGCTTGAATTCGTACGGGTGCATTAGGAATACGAATTTCGTGCGCGTCCGCATAGGCGTGATCGAGCCGCACCAGCACAAGGGCTTGGGCCAGAAACAACGGTAGCACATCTCGCGGCTCATGAGTCCGCCGACGATTGGCGCCCTCCCGCCGCTTGACCAGAGTCAAATGGACGGGAGCAGATGCGCGTCCCTCCTCGCTGAGCCACGGTGCAACGTAACGAAGGATTTCCCAAACGCGCACCTTGTCCGCCCACTGGCCGAAAGCGCGTTCTCGCAGGACGAGGCCGTCGCCAGGGACTGGGATGGCGGAGCGTGCACCTTTAAATTTAGTGTTTGCTTAATTAAGTTTATGCTTAACTTTATCGCCATGCAAAGTCTCGTCGCCATCGCGGATCCGACCCGCCGCCGCATTGTCGAGTTACTGGCACAACGCGAGCGCACGGCCGGTGAGTTGGTGGACGAATTCGAAATGAGCGCCCCCGCGATTTCTCAGCATTTAAAAGTGCTTCGTGAGGCCGGCCTCGTGACTGTTCGCGCCGAGGGACAGTCACGCGTACAGTTACTGAATCCCGCCGGCCTCGACGAACTTGGAGCCTGGCTCGAGGAGACGCGGAGCGTGTGGTCACGGCGGCTTGACGCGCTGGAGCGCGAGCTCCGGGCGGAAGACGAAGCAGCCGCGCGGAAGGCGAAGAAAAAAACTTCCTCATGAACATCAACGAACAACCTGGAGAGTTTACCGGTCCCGCCGAAGTGCGGATTGTGCGGACGCTGCCCGGCCCGATCGAGCGGGTGTGGGACTATCTCACCGATCCGAAGAAGCGGGCCCGCTGGTTTGCGAGTGGCCAAATGGAACAGCGAGTCGGAGGCAAGATGCGTCTCGATTTTCGGCATAAGGATCTGGCGCCGGATGAAACGCCCCCGGAGGAGCACAAAGCGTCCCACGATCCGGGCCACGGATTCGACGGAACGGTCACCCGCTGTGAACCTCCGCACGTGCTCGCGTTCACGTTTGGGAGTGACGGTGAATCCGTGGCGACCTTTGAGCTCACGCCACAAGGCGACAAGGTGCTACTGGTGCTCACGCATCGCTCCACGGGTGGCGACCTGCCGTATATGGCCAGCTTCGGCGCCGGCTGGCACACGCACTTCGCGCATCTCATCGCCCTGCTCGAGAGCGCACCGCGACCGCCGTTCTGGCCAATGTATATCGCCCTCAAGGCGGACTACGAAAAGCTCCGGATGGCTGCTCAACGGAGCTAGTCGGGCCGGGTTGGCATTGCGAGCAGCCCGAATTTCGGACGACGAAAAAAACAATCTGGTTGGCCAGGACCCGGCCCTGCCGGATTTGCGATGATGCCTCAACTAAGGCCACTGCCTTGTCCCACTATATCTCCCTGCTGGTTCCGATCGCTTCCTCAGTGTTATATACAACTAAATTCATACAGCTCATGAAGACAAATCCGTTCTAAAATCCGACTGTCGTGCCCCCGGAGCAATGGCTCGCAGCCCGTCGCGAACTGCTGCGCGAAGAAAAGGAATTCACGAAA
>JBBQEG010000246.1:0-8172 GCA_038320495.1 Opitutales bacterium
GATTGTGTGGAGGCCACAGGACGCTCCTGTATGAAAACCGAGATGACCCCAGATGAGCTTCGCCCGGAGGCGCGCTCACCGCAGGCCGGAACGGATGGGAGCCCAGGCCGCAGTGCCTTCCTCAAATGGCGTATCCGTTAATTGGCGCACGTCTGATCCGTCGGCTCGCATGATGTAAATGTCGCCGTAGGGTTGGGGGTTGTAGGGGTGGAGCGCGGCCTCATCCTTGAACCCACCGCGCGCACTGGCGAACGAAATCCATTCGCCGTCCGGCGACCACGCGGAGTGCGCATCGTTGCCAGGCGCTTCTGTCAATCGACGTACATCCGTGCCATCCGGCCGCACTGTGTAGATGTCGTAGTTGCTGTCGCGATAACGGGTGAAGGCGATGCGGTCGCCCTTGGGGGACCACGAGGGAAAGTTGTCGTTACTCGAGTCAGGGGTGAGCGCGCGCACCTCGCCGGTCGCAAGGGTCATGACGAATAGCCCACGACTCTCTTTGCCGGATGAGCGATACACGATCTGACTGCCGTCCCCCGACCAGCTGGGAAAACCAAAATTGCCTGATCCGTCGGTGAGAGTTTTCGCCCCTGTTCCGTCGCGATTTACGACCACGATGTCGGCTATCGCCGGCACGCCAGCCTGCATCTGGAAAAACCTTCCGACCGCAAGTGCAACCTTTTCTCCGCCAGGTGACCAGACTGCCGCAAGAGCACTCTTCTCGCCTCCACGAAAAAAAATCGAGCGTTCTGATCCCTCGCGATTCATCGCCACAATGTCCTTCGAAACCGCAGCACCGGGTTGGTCGTTGCAGAGGAGCAGGCCGCCTGCCGGGGCATACGCTGGAAATACTCCGGTGCGCACCAGGGCAAATTCGCGATCCCGACTGTGCCACTTCTGAAACGGTGGCCAGGCACTGTCGACATCACGTTGAAAAACCATTCGACCATCATTGGACCAACTGGGGCACTTGAATTCACCGCGCGCACCCGAACCGCGCTTGTCGAACGGGACTGCCGAGTCGGTAACAAACTCCACCCCACCCTCCGGCCCGCCGCTGATATAGGCGATCCGATCCCGATCAAGCCAGTGGGGGGACCATTTCTCGCCGGAGCCGGTGGTCAATACCCGGCGTTCGTTGGTCGCGAGATCGATGGTGGAGATTTGAGCGATACCCCGCCGTCGATGAATGCTCGTTATATTACCGGATTCTACAAGCTCGGCTTCGTAAAAGATCAAACGTTTGCCGTCGGTTGACCACGTGGGACTGCCTGCGACGGTTTGTGTCTGGGTGACGCGCCGCATCTTCGATCCATCTGCACGAACTATATATATCTCCGTCGCTTGCGTTTCACCAAATCGGGACGCGTCTTTGGGTTTTTTTGAATCGCGATCCGACGTGAACGCGATCCACTGCCCATCGGGCGACCACGCCGGCCGGAAATCGCCGCCCGCGTGATTCGAAAGATTGCGCACCTTCCTGGTCGCGAGTTCGAGAATCCAAATATCTGCCTGCCCGCTTCGGCTGGAGACGAACGCGAGCGACTTTCCGTCCGGCGACAATGTCGCTTGATCGTCGTACGCAGGATCATCGACGAGCCTTTCCAGCGCAGTCCCGTCCGGGTGCGCGCGATAAATATCGTACGAACCGCCGCGCTCCGACGTGAACACGACCCACGCGCCGTCCCGCGAGAAGGAGGCATTGCCGTCGAATCCCGCGTGAGGCAACAGCGGCTCCGCATTGTTTCCACTCGCGTCGGCAAGGAATATTTCCGCATTGACGGGACCGAAGCTCGCGAAGGCGATTTCGTAACGCGGACCGGAACTTGCCATTAAATTCGCACCGACGACGAAAAACGAAGCGAGGACGAAGCGAGTGGATAAGGGGAATTGGTGCATGTTATTCGGAGGGAGCGGATTGATAGCTTGAGAATTAGAACCGGCGGTTGGAGCAAACGTTGCTCGTTCCGTGGGGCGGCGGAGGCCAGCCACCCTCATGGCTGTTAAACGGAATCGAACCTTCGAAACTATCACGCGCGCTACGTTCGGTTGATTTCGAGATCGCCTGTCGGGTAATAAACCGACAGCGTGCAAACGTGAATGATGTCACTCGACTGCTCGGCGAGATGGCAGGAGGGAATTCCGCGGCAGGCGAGCAGTTGATCGCGATTGTTTATGCGGACCTGCGGCGGATGGCGGCACACCACATGGGCCCACAAGCGGGACAAACGCTGCAACCGACCGCCCTCGTACACGAGGCATGGCTGCGACTCGGCGGCGCAGAGATGCGCGGCTGGAAAAATCGCGCGCATTTTTTTGGGACGGCGGCGACCGCGATGCGTTCGATTCTGGTGGATCGGGCGCGCCGACGGAAGGCGCTGCGTCACGGCGGCGGACAGGAGCGCGTCACGTTATCCGACGTCGACATCGCCGATGCCAGCAAGTGCGACGATCAGATTCTTGCCGTGCACGAGGTGCTGGAAAAACTGGCGGCCGAATATCCCGAGAGAGCCGAGTTGGTGAAGCTCCGCTATTTCGCCGGACTCTCGGTAAGAGAAGCGGCGGACGTGCTTGGCGTTTCCGAGCCAACCGTCCACCGCTGGTGGGCGTCCGCACGCGTGTGGCTGGCGCGAGAAATCAAACTCTGACGGCCGGAGCGGCGATAGTTTGCGCGGTGAATTCTCGTTTATGAGAGGGAACATCTCGCATGCGCGAACCACCTCAACGCACGACAACCGAGGAAACACTCTTCCTTGAAGCGCTGGCGTTGCCGCCAGCAATGCGGCCGGAGTTTCTAGAACGGACGTGTAAGGGAGACCGCATCGAAGCCGGTCGGTTGAGGGCGTTGCTGGAGGACTATGAAAAGAAGACCGCGTTTCTCGATATCCCGGCGGCGGAGGCGGCGTTGAAGGAGGCTGCGATGGTGTTGCCGGCAATGCGGCCCGAGCCCCAGCCGGGTGACCGCATTGGCCGGTATCGAATCGTGGAGCTCATCGGCGAAGGTGGCTTTGGGATTGTCTACGTCGCCGAGCAGGAGGAGCCGGTGCGCCGGTCCGTAGCGCTAAAAGTGATACGACTTGGGATGGACACCTGCGAGTTCATCACGCGTTTTGAAGCCGAGCGGCAGGCCCTGGCTTTGATGGATCACCCGAACATCGCGCGCGTGTTCGATGCCGGCGCGACAGAGAACGGCCGGCCTTACCTCGTGATGGAACTGGTGCGCGGGATTCCGATCACGACATATTGTGACCATCATCGGCTATCGCTCCACCAGCGCTTGGAGTTGTTCATCACGGTATGCAGAGCGATCCAGCACGCGCACCAGAAGGGTGTGATTCATCGCGACCTGAAGCCGTCCAACATCCTCGTTGCGCACGAGGGTGACGCAGCGGTGCCCAAGGTCATCGACTTCGGGATCGCGAAAGCCACGTCCGGTCCGCTGACGGATAAAACTCTTTTCACGCAGCATCACGCGCTGATCGGCACGCCAGGATATACGAGCCCGGAGCAAATGGAGATCGGTGCTCGCGATGTCGATACGCGTAGCGATCTCTACTCTTTGGGCGCACTGCTCTATGAACTGCTCATCGGCTGTCCGCCCTTTGATCGCGCCGAGCTGCAGCGAGCGAGCTTCGACGAGATGCGTCGAATCGTCCATGACGTCGAGCCGTTACGGCCGTCGGACCGGCTTCGTGCAATGGCGGTGGCGCAGGCGTCTCCAACATCGAGTTCAGAGTTCCCGCGCAACGGCGAACCCGACGAACTCACCCGGCTCACCGCCTGCCGCCAGACTACGCCGACCCGGCTAGTAGCTCTCCTCCGTGGTGATCTCGACTGGATCGCGATGCGCTGCCTCGAAAAAGATCGTTCGCGCCGCTACGAGACCGCGAACGCACTTGCGCTGGACCTTCGCCGTTATTTGGAAAACGAGCCGGTGGTCGCGCGTCCACCCAGCCGCAGCTACCGCGTGAGAAAGTTCGTGCGCCGCCACCGCATTCCTGTTTATGCGGCCACCGCGGTCGCGCTTTCACTGGTAGGCGGGTTGATCGCGACAGGCTCGCTTCTCGTGCGCGAGCGGGCCGCGGCGGAGAAAAGCCGGCAGGTGGCACAGTTCATGAAGGACATGCTTGGCGGCATTGGCCCGAGCGTGGCGCGCGGACGTGACACGACGCTCCTTCGCGAAGTGCTCGACACCACGATCCGTCGGCTTGACTCGGACCTGCAGGACCAACCCGATGTCGCGGCCGATCTGCGGCACACTCTCGGCGTCGCGTTCCACGCGATCGGCGACTACGATCAAGCCGAAAAGCTTTGGCGCGACGCTATCGCGGCGCGTCGTGCGCTTGGCCACAGCAAAACGGTGGAGCTCGCCGCAACGCTGCACGATCTCGGATCGATGCTTGGGTGGATGAACCACATCCCGGAAGCCGAGAGTGCGCTGGAGGAGGCGCTCGCCATCCGACGAAAAACCCTCGGTCGCGACCACTTCGATGTTGGCACCACGCTTGCGAGGCTGGCGTATAACATCGGATCGCACCGCTCGGCACGGGACCGCGAGACATTGGTGCGCGAGGCCGTGGCCATTCAGCGAGCCTCCGCCGGCCACAATGACGATGAGTTCGCTCAGACCCTGATGATTCTTGGATACGTGCTTATCTCGAGCAACCGGTACCGGGAGGCAGAAGTCGTGCTGCGAGAAAGCGTCGCGATTCGCCGCAAGCTGCCTGGCGACTTTCATCCCAACCTGGCGGAATCCATCGGCGTGCTCGTGCAGGCGATTTCGGGGCTTTTGTCGGCTCCGCTTTCGCGGGAAAACTGGCGGGAAGAGCTGAATCTGAGACGCGAAGTGCTGATGATCATCCGGCAGGGGCGCGGACTCGCGCACGCGAAATTAGTCGCAGCGTTTTTGAATTTCACGTCGGGGCATTTTTCACCGGATACTCTGGCCGACGATCTTCGGCTCGCGCGTGAGGTGTTTGCGGAACTCCGCCAAGCGCTGCCTGCGGATTCTCCGGACCTGGCGGTCGCGCGACTCGCCCTGGCGGCCAGCCTCGATCACGAACCCGGACAATCGGCCGAAGCGGAGATGCTGGCGCGCGATGCCGTGGTTCGCATTCGCCGCGCGCGCGAAAATGGCGAGTCGCCCCATCGCGATACATCCGCCGCCATGCAGTATTTTGCCTGGCGAACCTACGCCGGCGGGCGGCTGCGTTACGCGTTACCAATGGCGGAGGCACTCAATGCCGACGTGAAATTCGGATCAATCCTGACGTACGGCCCACCCATCGCGCGTGTTCTTGGTTACATCTATTTCGATCTGGGCCGGTTGTCCGAAGCCACCACCCAGCTGGAGATCAGCGTCCGTTCGGAACGGCCGCTATGGCGTACGGTCCAGCGGGCGCATCTTTTCGTCGATTACGCATGTTTGGGCGACGCCTATAGAGAGCTGGGCCAGCCGGCTGAGTCGCGCCGTATTCTCGAAGAGGGACTCGCGCGCAAGTTCGGGAACGAAGAAGAAAACGATCCAGCTCAAGTGGCGCGTGCGGCCGTGCGCACCGAGCTCGGCTACACTGCATTGGAGGAGAAAAGGTTTGCCGAGGCGGAGGCACTGTTTCGCGCCGCACTGAAAGAATACGATTCCGGGCCAGCGGTGAGCCGCTGGGACAAGCTTCGGCCACGCGGCCGGGTCATCAGCGGCTTGGGACAAGCGCTGGCCGGACAGGGAAAGTTTGCCGAGGCGGAGCCGCTGGTGATCGCCGGATTTTCAGAGCTGAAGTCAAACGGGGAGATTCTTTTTGGAGACCGCACACGGATGCTGCGGGCCGCTCTCGACGCGATCGTGCAGGTCTACCGCATAGCGGGAAAACCGGACCAGGCAGCGGAATGGGAGCGGCAGCGGGCTGAATTGTGAGTACGTAAGAGGGCATCTAAAAAGTTCCGTCTTATCGTCATGCTGATCCGGCGGGACGTTGGTCGTCGTCTACAACGACGAGAGGGAGGACGGAGCTGGTCACGGCGTGTCAGTTTGGGACATCTGGCCTACGACCGGAGGGTGCGGGATAATTGCCTAACTTTTGTGTCCATAATGGATCTGCTTTGGGGGAGAGTTTGTCTGTTTGTCCCATCAGACTGTGTTCCCCTTGGTCCATCGAGACGGCCGAGATACGGACGATATCTTGACGCGCCTGCCATTCGCTGCGAAGCATGCGGCAGAGAATAGCTTGTCCGGGCGCGATGAAGAAGTTAAGAACTCCTATGACCGGTTGTCCCCGCGTGACGCGGCGTTCATTTGTGACGTTTGCCGCCGCCGGTGTGGTGCTGATCGGCTGCCGCGGAGCGAAGCAAACCCGCGCGCAGCCGCGGCCGGCGCGTACGTCTCCCTTGGCCGGCCTGCCTGCACTGGACGGACAACTGCTGTTCGACGAGGCGGCCCTTCATGCGGCCGCAGTCGACAATGGCGGGCATGTCCGACGTTCGCCCGTGGGAGTGCTCAAGGCAGGCTCAGTCCCCGATGTCATCCGCGGGGTCCTCTATGCGAACAAGCACGGACTGAAGATCGCGATGAGGGGCCAGGGCCACTGCCAGTACGGCCAGGCGCAGGTCGAGAGCGGGATCGTGATCGATTCAAGCGCGTTAAATGCCGTGCGCCTGCACGGCAAAGACACAGTCGATGCCCAGCCCGGCGCGCTGTGGGGCGACGTCGCGAGGGTCACGCTCCTACAAAATCTCACGCCTCCAGTCATGCCCGACGCCATGATGCTGACCGTGGGCGGCACGCTTAGCGTCGGCGGCATCGGTGAGACTACCTATCGGTATGGCGCCCAAGTCGACAACGTGCTCGAGCTTGACGTAGTAACCGGGACCGGAGAGCTGACGACGTGCTCGCCCGAGCGCAATAGCGAGCTCTTCCGCATGACGCTTGCCGGAATGGGACAGTGCGCCATCATCGTCCGGGCACGACTGCGGCTAATCGCGGCGCCCAAATTTTTCGCGATACACTCGCTGCAGTACGATGACTTGGATGCGTTTCTGTCCGATCAGGGCCGTCTTACCACGGTCGATACGCTCGGGCCGCTGAATGGCCGGGTTACCAAGGGACAGGACGGGCGACCGCAGTGCACGCTACTAGCCGGGACCCCGGCGGAAACAAACAACGGGAAGCAGCCGCCGGCCTGGGCTACGGGTTTGCGTTTCAAGTCCGTCGGAGGCGCAGAAACGAAGACTTACTGGGACTATCTCCATCGCCGGACCGCATCAGTCGTCGCGGGACGGACAGAGCCGGTCGTGCGCGCCACGCTGGTGGCTACGCTGCCGGACAATTCCGTGCGGACATTCCTGCCCCATGTGTTGTCGACGCCCGCGGTTTTCGCCGGCATCTGGTTTTTCGAAGTTGCGGCTAGAGTTCCGGCTCGCCACGCGCAGCCGTTGCAGAAGACCGCGGGGGGAGCTTTAGCGTTCGAGTTGCGGATGCAGCGCCGCGCCGCTGCAACCGATGCGTCCGCTCTCGAGGCCATGCTGGCGGCCAACCATACGCTACTGCCACGCCTGCAAGCGGCAGGCGGCAAAATCTATCCACCCTATTCTATTGCCCGATACTGTCGAAAGAACAGTGGCTAGCGCATTACACCCCGGAAACTTGGCAGCGGTATGCCGCCGCAAAGCGCCTGTTCGATCCGAACAGCACGCTCACTCCGGGCGCGGGCATCTTCTAAATCGAAATTGGGTTGCGGGCGTGGATCGCATCGAATGCGTCTTTTTTTGTGTCCAAAATGGGTCTTGGCGCACGTGAGCGGGTCTGCCTGAGGGTCTGCCTGTTACGCGTTACCAGCGCACTCGGCGCTTAACGCGTAACAGGCAGACCCCATGGCGCTGGCTGCATGTACTCGGAGTGGAACAAGGTTGCTAATCTTTAGCTAATTCGATTTAAGGCTTTGCCAGTAGTGAAAGGCTTCAAAGTGAAAGTTAGCAACCTGACTACTTGATATTGATCCGGTGCGGGTCGGCGGGGTGGGTGGGCGTCGGCAGCGCCGAGGGGCTTCAGTTATCGTAAACGGTCGAGCGGTGACCGACCGTGACGACAACTACCACGACACGATGATTTTCGAGGCGGCAGAGCAGGCGATAGGCTCGCACGCGATAGCGCCAGTAGCCTTTGAATTCGCCGCGAAGGGG
>JBBQEG010000247.1:0-8172 GCA_038320495.1 Opitutales bacterium
GGAGTCAAAGACGGCTTCTTCGTGGACGGCACGGCCGTCGTCGCGCAGGAGTGCACGGAGCGATTCATCCCACGGGGTCGCGCCCGGCTGTCCGGCGAACGTTTCTCCTTTGGGCGCGGCAGCATAATCCGCTGCACCAAAACGCCACGGACGTGCGCCACTTTCGGCCATCACCCGCCGCGCAATCGCGAGCCCCGCCGGATCAAAATCGCCATGATAATACAGGCGCGCTCCCGCCGCGCGGAGCTGGCGCAACAGCACGAGGAGCGGGGTCGCAAACTGGCCGTTGGCGCAGATCAATGGAGCGCAACGCGAACCGAGGCGGTCCGCTGCCAGGGTGACGATCGTCGGATTCTCACAGATGAAAATCTCCTCCCCTGCGAGCGAAGGATCCCGATCGAGCGGCCAGTGCAGGAGGAGGCGCAACGAGAGGTGCACCGGTTCGACGCTCTCTCGACCGATTTGAAGCATGCGAGTCAGGGGTGTGTCCGCGCTGCTCGAAAAATTGAACACCAGCGCAGGCGTGCTGAGTTCGTCGCACATCACTCCCACACTCCCCCAGGCAGCTCGCCGTCCCTCGGCGTCGTCCTGGAACAAGATACCGCTGACGCGTGCGGCGGCTCGTACCGCGAGCGTCGCTCGGGGTATTCCCGGATCGAGCGCATGGGCATTTCCAAAGAGCCGGGCGGCGAATGCGGCGAGCGGTTCGGCGGCCGCCGGCAGGCTCGATACGACGCGTGATACATCACGCAGCACCTGTGCGCCCACTTCAGGATCGTCGTCACACAGTCGACGAACCACGCCGGTGCCGGCGAGTTTCGCGAGCCAGGGGCGAAGCATCGGCTTAGCTCCAAATGATTTCTCCATTTCCTGCCAAACGGCCGTCCATGCCGCTTCCCGTTCGGCCGCGCGCGTGTGGCGATCGACAATTGGGCCACGAAGCGCGAACACCGCCGATTGCAAGTCGTCGCAAATGCCAGCTTCGCGCAGCGCGTGCGCCAGTTCATCCAGCTGGATCTGCAGCGACATGCCGCGGGTCGACTTGCGGCCGAGGAGCGTATCGATCGCGGCGCGTTCCTCCATGGAGGCTTCGGACAGCGTCAAGCCACCGACCAGCGGACGGCCGAGCTCAATCCGGCGCTGCAGCGCGTCGACCAATCGCGTGAGCTCGGAAACGCCGAGGGTGGTCCGCAGACGTGGGGCATCAACGCGCTGTATCATCTTCTCCTATACGCAGGAATTGCCATCAGCCGTTGCGAAAGGCCGGACCCCTTCTCCGACCCGTCAACGCACCGTCTCATCTTCTGTGATACGCGGTTGATCTTCCGGCGAGCCCGGCGCGGCCTCGGGTGGAAGCGCGGCGTCGCGCTGGCTTTTCTGGCGGCCATTCCAGATCCAGCGCGTGGCGCCGACCGCATCGAGGCCGGGAAGTGTGGTCAGATGATAAATCGCGAGTGCCGGAACCGTCGGATAGCAGCCCCACTCCTGTTCACTTGTCATGATCACATCGAGATCGAATTGCGTGAGCACGCCCATGCATTGCGCGCGCATCGTTGGATCGATTCCGGCGAAGGCTTCATCCAGCATGACCAGGCGCGGCGCTGTTTTCGCCGCGCTGCGATAGTGAGCCGCGGCGGCCGCGAAACGGGGCAGAGTCAGAGCGAGCGCTTTCTCGCCGCCCGAACCGGTGCCATAGGTGGCGCGGTTGAGGCGGCGCCATTGTCCCTCCTGCTGGCGCTCGACGACAAAGCGGTGCCAGCGACGATAATCGAGCGCCCGGGCGAGCTGGTCTCTCCAGGAAGCCGATTCGTCGGCGTCCTGCTCGGCCTTGATGCGGCTCTGCAGAAATTCCGCGAGGAGGGTCCGTTCCGCTGGCGTCCAAAGTTCTCCTTTGCGCAGGAGCACGGGGCGAATTTCGTGAAACCGGATTTCGGTCGCCGGTTCCCATTGAAAACGAAAACGCACGCCCGAGCTCGTCGGTCGCGCGCTGAGTTCTTCGTTGGCCGAAGCACGCCAGGTTTCGGCGGCGCGAATAAGTTTCTGCAGCTCCACGGCGGCTTCCGCGAGCAGATGGTTTTCGATAATTTCACGTTCCTTGGCCTGCAGGAGTCGTTCGCGTTCCTGGAGCTCGCCCGCGAAGGCATCGCGCAGTTCCGTCATGGTGTGCGGGCGCCCTTGAAACACGCAGCGCACGAGCACGATGTCGTCGCTCTGGTGGGTCTCCGGTGGGTGGCCATGGGTGATGAGCTGGTCTCGCAACTCTTGAATGTGCCCGTGAATCGCATCCTGCCGGCGCTGCCAGGTGGCATCGTCCTCCGGTGTGTCGGCCAGCGCGGCATCGATGCGATGTCGCACCAGTTCAACGACCCGCGCGACGCTCCACTCCTCAGCGTCGATGTCGCGCAACGTGGCGTCGGCTTCGGCCAGCAGGCGTTGTTCGGCGAGACGTTGCAGGCTGCCGATGGCGGAGCGGCGTTGTTCTTCGTGCACGCTTCGCTGGTGATCGGCCGTGGTGCGATCGCTCTCCGCTTTCGTGCGAGCAATGCTTTGCTCAACCTGCTGGTCCCGGTGCCGGCCGAGCCCGGCTTTGAGGCGGGTCACGTCGGACGTTGCGGCGGCGAGTTTGGCCAGGATGAGCGAAATTTCCTGTCCATGCGTTTCCTGCAAGGTGGCGAAACGCTGGCGGGCAGCCTCGGCCGCGCCCGCCGCTTGTTCGCGTCGCTGGCGGCGTGAATCGAGTTCGGTTTCGGCTTCGGCCCTCTGCTGTTGGAAGGCGGCGAGCTGGGCCGCAATGGTGTCCCAATGTCGAACCGTGGGCCAAAGGCCCGCGAGCGCGTGGGCGTAGGCGTTGGTCGCGTTTGCCAACCCGTCGAGCCGGCCCATCCATGCCAACAGATTGAGGTCCGCGGCGTCGCGCTCCCGTTCCTTTGCGCGCTCATCACGTTCGGTGCGATGCGCATTCGCGGCACGCGTGGCGCGTTCGGTCGCGACCAGCGTGTCGCTCAAACGGCGACTCGCCGTCTCGAGCGTGTAGCCGGCGCGCAACACCGCGTCCTCGGTCGGCGCCCGGGCGAGTTCCGCTGCGGCAGCGGTGCGCGCGTCGGTGACGTTTGCGAGATTGTCGATGACGCGCTGCCGGGCGGTGCAGGCCGCGTCATGTTGCGCCCGGAGTTCGGCGAGCTGCCGGCGTCGCGCCGCCGCACGCGTGCTTTCGCCAATATAATCGGCGGCGGCTTTGCTCGCGCGGCCGGCAAGGGGACCCAGCTGCCAGCGGCCATCGGACGCAATCCAGTGCGCGCCGTGGTCGTGGCCGTAGCCGATCCGCGCCAGCACGCCTTCTAACGTTTCACGAGTCAGTGAGCGCGCGCCAGCGTGGTCGGAATCGATCGCGACGATCAGGACTTCACCGAGATGATTCTTGGGAGATACCAGCGCAGCGGTTTGGTCGGTTCCGAGAATGAAGGTGTCCTCTTCATCCCGGAGCAGTTGCCCATCCGGCAGCACCCAGGCGTCGAGCAGCCCGGACGCGTGCAATGCCGCTTCAATTCCCGCGCGTGCTTCGGCGGAAACGTCCGGGCGGAAATCGCACACCCGCCAGAGCGGAGCACCGGAGCGGTTTTGGCGGTCGGCGCGGCGCGCGATCGGGGGCGGCGGAGGTGGCGTGTCACCTTTTTCCAGCCGGTCGATGGCCGTATCCAAATCCTGGATCTGAGCGGCGAGTTCGGCTGCGACCTGCGTGAAGCGGGCCTCGCGTCCCGCGAGCGTTGCGATCGTGCTGGCGTGGGCGCTCTCTGCTGCGAGACGCAGCGGGCTGGGGCCTTGACGCTGTTCGATCCAAGTCGAGAACGCATCCGCCACGCTCTCCGCTGACGGGGGCGAGACCTGCACGGTGGAACCGCGCCAGGCATCATACGAGGAGACCAGGTGCGCCGCGGCGGCGTCCAGCGTAGCACGGGCATTGTGCTCCTCCTCGCGCGCGGCACTGGCGGCCTCTTCTGCGCGCCGCCGTTCGTGCTCCGCGGCCTGGAAAACCCGCTCCGCTTCAGCCAAGGCCTGCTCGCGGGAACGCAGCAGTGCAATGGCGCGTTCGCGCTGAACGATGATTCGGCGCAGGACGGCCTCGCCGCCGAGGTCGAATTGAAAATCTGAAATCTGCGCCGGCAGGGGAGCTAAAGACTGACGATGGGCTGCGGAGAGATCGGCACTCGCTGCGGCGGCGTCGGCGGTCCGGTGTTTCTCAGTCAGATCGTGGGCTACTTTGGCGAACTGGTCGGCGGCGCTTTGTTGCCGCGACTGCGCCAGCATGGCGGCTTTCGCGGCGTTTTGCTCGTCGTTCTTCGCCTCACTGGAGGATTGTTCCGCCTGGGTGGCGAGCTCGGCGGCGAGGCGAACTTCGTCGGCGGTGCGCATCTCCGGACTTTCGCGCAGGGTCCGTTCCGTGGCTTCTGCGCCGGCGAGCTGCAGTTCGAGTTCGGAGCGCAAATGCTCGAGCGTGGCCAGTTGGGCGACGGCGGCTTCCAAGCGGAGTTGTGCATCACGCATCGCGCGCTGCGCCGACTCGTAGGCGCTTTGGGTGGCGCGGAACGTCCGGGCGCGCCGGCGGACTGCCATTCGCACGTAGATGCTGTATTCACCAAGGAATGACACGACGGCCGCCTGCGCCGAGGTGAATTCGCGCAGTCGCTCGCGATCCGCCTGCAGGCTCTGAAAGGACTCTGCCACTTCGTCGATGATGGCCGACGGCAGAGTTGGAAGCGCGTCGCTCAGCGCATTGGACAGTTCCTCTTCGTCGAGCTTGCGCGACAATTGCGGACGACGCAGCCGCAACAGCAATTCGAGCAGCGGACCAAATCGCGGACCGAGGCCGAAGAGGGCTTCGTCGACCGCGCTGCGATAGTCTTTCACCTTGAGGATGATCCGGCCGGCGCTCCCAATTGCCTCGGCCAGCCGGTCACGGCCGAGCGGAGTGCGCTGGGCATTTTGCAGGAAAAGGTCGCGGCCGACGCGTTGAGAGGTGATGAAAAACCAGTGACTATGAAGGCCGCTGTGGCCGGCGACCGCGCGCATTCCGCAGCCGAGAGTGAGAAAATGCAGGGTGCCGTCCGCATCCCGGCGACCGAACTCGATCCAGGTGTATCCGGTGCGATCCGGGTAGCGGCCCATGAGCAGATTCCATTCGATGCGCTTGGCGGGATCGCCGTCGGGCTCAATGCGGGCGGGCGACACTTCACCGTCGAGCAGAAAGGGTAGTTGAAGAGCCAATACGCGCGACTTGCCGCTGCCGTTGTTGCCGCGCAACAAGAGCCGGCCGTCCTCGTAATGAAACTCCTCGTAGTCGTACCGGTACAGATTGAGCACACCGCTCCGGAGCGGCTGCCAGCGATCGGAACGCTTCGGAGTTGGCAGCGAGATTGGCTCGGGTGCAGAGGGGGTTTCTTCCGCGGACAAAATCATGAGAAGAGCGGGAATTCGGCGGTTTCCTCCACCGGCGCCAATTCAGCGGTGTGCCGCAGCGCGAAACGCCCCAGGGCGGGCTGGGCCAGCACGTGATCGCCCGCGCGTTCGACCAGCTTGAGTCCGGTGAGTCGGATGAGCACGTTTTCGGTGAGCCAGACTTCCGCGCCCCGCTCGGCCACTTCGCGCCGCCAGTGATGTTTGTGTTGGCGAATGAATTTTGCCGTCTGCTGGCGAAGCGCCTCGATGCTCAAAGGCGCGTCATTGCCTCCGCGCAGACGATCGGCAAGCCAGGTGGCGAGGAGGAGCGTGAGATGGCCTTCGGTGCCTTCCTCGGGCAAGCCGCAGTCGGTGCAATCGCCGTCGAGATCCACGAGCGCGAGCCCTTCGGCGCGGACCTCGGCATGAAGTCCCGTCGCGGTGCTCAGCTCGGGGAGCAGGAAACCCCGCTGACGGTCGAGATAGGCGCGCTGTTCATCATCGAGCGTGTGATAATAGAGCACGGGATCGTCGAGCAACCGGCGCACAAAGGCGGTGCGAAGGGCGCGATTCCGCGCGTCGGGAGTGTCGGGCAACGTGGATTCGAGCAGGGCGGCGATGCGGTCGGAAGCGCCGGTTGGCGTCACAAGCGAAGGGCTGCGTCGAGTCGCCAGCAAGAGCCCGAGCACCGGGCGGCTCACGTTGTAGAGCGCGTCGGTCTGCCGGTCCTGCATGAGACGATCTTCGTCGCCCTGGACCCGCCGCAGCGCTCCGAGAGCGACGAGCAGGCGCAGGGTATGCACAAAGTCACGACGCCCGGCCATTTGATCGAGCGACCAGAGAAAACCGTTCGCCGCGAAGGCCGGATCGGCGGCGAGCGCGAGCGTCACATGTTCTGCGATACGGCCGAGCGTGATCTGGCGGTCGCCGCGTTCGAGCACGGCGAGGGCGAGGCAGAACAGTACATAGCGCGTCCGGTTGAACGGTTCCCCGCTGCCCGGTTCGACCGCGCCACGAGTGGCATCCGACGGATCGGCCGTTTGCTTGCGAAGACGGACGGCCTCAGCGGTTACCACGAGATTCCAGTCGGCGTAATGAGCAAACCAGTCTGCGAGCCAGACGCGATGGCGACGAACGAGGGTGAACGCACTCGCGGTGGGTCCGTCCGGGAGCAGCAAGGGTTGCTGCAGCAGGGCGCGCAAGGCGAGGCGGCGTTCTTCGTCGATCAACGGCTCCGCCTCTTCCCGCAAGCGCGCGAGGCGAGCCCGCTGGGCCGCGCGGCGCGTGAGCGGCGGCGTGGGGGCCAATGATGCTGCCGGGGTCGACGGCTTGGGCGGCAGCGGTGCGGCAGAGAGCCCGGTTTGATCTGCGAGCGGAGAGTTCAAAGAATCGGGTGGTGGGTCTGCTGCGAACGATTACGCGGATGGTTCAATCGTGATCCAGTGATCGCGACCGCGAAATTCACCGGCGGCCGTGCAGAGCGTGACGTCGCCGCCATCTGGAATGGGATCGAGACGGACGCGCAGCGTGCCGTCGGCTGACTCGATATCGATCGAGCCGCCGCACTCGGTTCGCAGAGTCAGAGCATGACCGAGCAGTTCGAGGAAAAGACGGAAAGCTGGCTCATCGAGCGGGCCGAGGGAGGCGAGGCGGCAGCGGCCGGCGGTGATGAGGTGCTGACGGGCGCGCTCGATCTGCCCGGCTTGTTCGCGGGCGAGTTCACGCAGATGGGCTTTGTCGGCGGAACGATCAATGGTGGCGCTCGCCGGACCGCGGCTGGCGTTGCGGCCGTGTTGACGGAGCCGCGGTGAAAGCCAGATCGGTGCGCCTTCCAGCCAGCTCGTGCGGGGTGTCTCGGCGCGGGTGGCGCGTTCGTTCAGGGTTTCGGCGTTGATGCGAAGGTGACGGGCGGGAGAGAGTGCAAATGCTGCGCGCCAAAGCCGATGGCAACCGGCTTCATCGGGCGCTTCGGCGAACCACCGGGCGAGCGTTGAAAAATCCGCGGCCCGATCGGCGCGACTGGCGCGGCGATCGTTGATTTGAGTGACGGCGGTGAGCAGGGCGGGAATGGCGGAGCGAGCCCGGGCGCGGAGCAGTTCGGCTTGCGAGGCGGTTTCCGAAGAGACGAACCAGCGGCGCAGACCTGTCCAGCGATCGCGCCAGCGGATTTCGGCAGTGGCCTGGTCATCCGGCGTCGGGTCGAGTACGTCGGCGAGCTCGCGCCGGGCGGCGGCGGCGAACGCCTGTTCGATTCCGCACGCTTCGAGTTGCAGCAGTGCATCGGCGATGCGGCTGGTGGCGACGATCAGTTCGCCGATGAACTTCTCGAGATAATCGATGAGCTTCTCCTTATAGGCGAGAAATGCTTCGACGCTGATGCCGTGAAGATCGACGGTGCTCTGCAGGCCACGCATGAACGACTGGGCGCGCGAGGTAAGTTGCTCGAAACGAGCGACAAGAGTGCTGAGCAAATCGTAAACTCTGGCGTCATCCAGTGGCGTTTCGGCGAGCTGCGGCAGCAGGGCGTCGAGTAATTCAGAGATGTCGTGCAGTGCGGTGGTTTGCAGCTCGCCGGGTCGGTGAAGATACTCGTCGAAGACGGCGAGGGCGTGTTCGGCGGCTTCGCCTGCGGCGCTGAGCTGATAAAGACGGCGGCGTTGGTAGAATTCCTCGATGCTGGCGGCATCGGCGTTGTCGCGGGTGTCGTCGAGATTGCCCCAGTCGCGCAGTTGCTGGAGC
>JBBQEG010000248.1:0-8023 GCA_038320495.1 Opitutales bacterium
TATCGGCTGAAACCCGGCACCGGCTGGCTCATCCCGCCGTGCGTGCTTCACGCTCCGGGGTCGCTCTGCACGTACGAACCGCAGTGGGGTTCCGATGTGTTCGGCATGTATCAATCCCTCGTCGAAGGCCGCGAAGTGCCATGGGCGCTGCTCGTGAAGGATATGCCGAAGAACAAGCACAAGGACCTCGACTTCATCGTTGAGCAGCTTGACTGGGAAGGAAACACGGACCCGAATTTCAAGGATAACCATTACCTCGAGCCGGTCCCGGTCGAGGGTTCCTGCGGCGAAGGCTATACCGACCGGTGGATTGTATACGGCAAGGTCAAGGGCGAGCAGCTCTTCACCGCCAAGGAGCTCACGCTCGATCCCGGTGCCAAGTGTGTCATCAAAGACGGCGGCGCCTACGGTCTCATTACCGTGCAAGGCAAAGGACGGATGAACAACCTCACACTGGACTGCCCGAAGCTGATCCGTTTCCACGATCTCACCGAAGATGAAGTGTTCTGCACTGAGGGCGCCGCGAAGGCGGGTGTCACGTTCGAAAACACGAGCGAAGTCGAGCCGTTGGTCGTCCTCCGCTACTTCGGCCCCGAAGTCCACCCCGACGCCCCCGCGATGGGAGCCTACAAGAACCTCTAAGGTATATACAACTCAGGCGGGCCCCGCGGGGCCCGCCTTCATAGCGTTTTAAGAACCCAGCAGCCCCCCCAAAAAAAGCACCGGTTTCGTCAGCCCTTGTTCCGTTTCCGCGTTTTCCGCTTTCCCACTTTTCCAATTTTCCAATTTTCGACTCCCGCTTCCGCGTTTTCCGCTTTCCCTATTTCCCATTTTTCCGATTTTCACCTCTTGCCCAATTTCCCGCTTTTCCGCTTTTCACCAGTTTCCCACTTTTCCTTCTATCATGCCTGAAAATAACTACCCCAAACTGCACAATGCGATGTGGCCCGGCTTCGTCGGCAAGGGCGGCCCCGGTGCCGAACCGTTGATCGAACTCGATACGCTGCTCGATATGACGGCCAAGGCCGAGGTCAACGGCACGAAGTTCGATGGCGTCGACTTGTTTCTCTACAAGCCGCACACCGATATCGATAGCTCGGACGACGACATCAAGCGGCTCGCCGACAAGATCAAGAAGAAGGGTCTCGATGTCGGCTCCGTCGTGGCGCCAGTCTGGTTCGACGCCTCCGCCATGGGCAACGAGTCCATGCGCGCCGCCTGGGTCACCCACGTTCGCAAAGCCGTCAACATCGCGAGCAAACTCCGCAAACTCGGCGTGCGTCCCCATGGCATCGTCCGCATCGACAGCGCCGCCTCGGTCAAAGACTGGGACAAAGACCCGAAGGGCAACACCAAGATCATTGCGCAATCGTTCCGCGAAGCCGGCAAAATTGCCAAAGACGCCGGCGAACGTCTCGCCGCCGAAGGCGAGATTTGCTGGGGCGGAATGCACTCATGGAAACACATGATCAATCTGCTTGAGGCCGTGGGCATGCCTCGAGTCGTCGGCTTCCAGGCCGACATGTCGCATACCTTGCTGTATACTCTCGGCGAGAACGCCGAAGCCCACCGCATCGTGCCCAAGAAGTTCAATTGGGAACCCGCGGAGTTTCACAAGGCCATGGTCAAGCTCACGGACGCGCTCCGCCCGTGGACGATCGACTTTCACGTCGCGCAAAACGACGGCACCGTCCACGGCTCCGGCTCCCACGAGAAAACCGGCCGTCACTGTCTCGCCACCGATCCGAAGGGAAAACTCAACATCCCGCGCGACTCCGGCTACTGGCTGCGTGACAGCAAGGGCAAGGTCACGAAGAAGATTAAGCACATCTGCTGGGACGGTTGTATGTTCCCGAACGAGGTCATGACGAAGCAACAGACGTGGAACGACATCCTCACCGCCATGATCGAGGTTCGAAAGAACCACGGTTGGGTCGGTTAATCGTCAAATCGCGAGGTGCGGCGAACTTATAGCCGGCCCTCCTCGCTCCACACCGGCCCCGCTCCTCACTCCTTTCATATAGGATCACGCCCTGCCGTTTCGGCTCCTCACTACCCGTTTCCCGCTTTCGTTACCCGCACTTTATAATTAATGAAAACTCTGAATGTCGGCATGATCGGCTACGGCTTTATGGGCCGGGCTCACTCCAACGCCTTTCGCAAGGTCAACAATTTCTTCCCGCTTGAGCATAAGGTCGTACTCAAAGCCGCCTGCGGTCGCGACGGCGCCAAGACTCAGGCCTTCGCCGATACGTGGGGCTACGAGTCCGTCGAGTCGGATTGGAAAAAGCTAATCGCGCGCAAGGACATCGATGTCATCGACGTCGCTGCGCCCAATAATGTCCACGCCGAGATCGCCATCGCCGCCGCCAAGGCCGGCAAGATGATCATCTGTGAAAAGCCCCTCGCGATGAACGCCGCCGAGGCGCTCACGATGGTGAAGGCCGTCGAGAAGGCCAAGGTGGCCAATATGGTTTGGTATAATTACCGCCGCATCCCCGCCGTCACCCTGGCCAAACAGCTGATCGACGAGGGCCGGCTCGGGAAAATTTTCCACTACCGCGCCAAGTTCCTCCAGGATTGGACGATCAACGCCGACGTCCCCCAAGGCGGTCCCGGCACCTGGCGGCTCGATGTCAATGTAGCCGGCAGCGGCGTGACGGGTGACTTGCTGGCGCACTGTATTGATACCGCGCTCTGGCTCAATGGCGGCATTAAAGACGTCTCCGCCATGACGGAAACGTTCGTCAAAGAACGCCCCGACGCTGCGACCGGCAAGAAGAAGAAGGTCGGAATCGACGATGCCAGCGCCTTCCTCGCGCGTTTCAACAACGGCTCCCTCGCCACGTTCGAAGCCACGCGCTACGCCCGCGGACACAAGGCGCTGTATACATTCGAGATCAATGGCGAAAACGCCTCGATCTTTTGGGATCTCCACGATCTCCATCGCCTGCAATACTTCGATCACCGGGATGCCGGCGCCATCCGCGGCTGGCGCTCGATTCACGTGAGCGACAGTGACCATCCCTACATGAAGAACTGGTGGGTCCCCGGCCTGCAGATCGGCTACGAGCACTCGTTCGTTCACCAAGTCGCCGACTTCATCCAAGGCCTCGAGACCGGCAAACCGGCTGCTCCGACCTTCCGCGATGGCTTGGCCACGGACCTCGTCACCGACGCCGTCCTCAAGTCCGCGAAGTCCCGCAAGTGGGAGAACGTCAAAAAAACTTGATCGCCACCGCGCGTCGTCCCTGACGCGCCTGCCCGGCTTGAGTTCAGAAGCGCGTGAGGGACAACGCGCTTCAACGCCGAAAGCGGCGCCGCCCCTGCCCACGTTCGTTTTCAATCAACTGCCCGCCGCTGGATCATTCCGGCGCGCGGGCGGTCGTCTCTTAATCCCCGATTCGTGATTCCTCCCATGTCGCCCCGCTCCGCCCTCCGTCTGTTGTTCATCGCGGCCATGGTCGCGACCGCGTCCGCCCAATCGACGCTCGTATTCAATCCGCCCGCAGGCGTGACTCCGAAAAACAAGCATGTGGTCATGCTTTCAGGTGACGAAGAGTACCGGGGCGAGGAAGCGCTGCCGATGCTCGCCAAGATCCTGAGCCAGCGCCACGGGTTTAAATCGACTGTGCTCTTTCCGCTCGATCCCGATGGCACGATCAATCCCGACAACCAGAAATCACTCGCCGGCGCCGAGGCACTGGACACCGCGGATCTCATCATCATCGCGCTCCGGTTCCGCAACTGGCCCGACGACCAGATGCAGCACTTCGTCAATGCCTGGAATCGCGGCGTGCCGATCATCGCGCTTCGTACCTCAACCCATCCGTTCAACTTTCCCGCCGACAGCAAGTGGGCCGGCTATTCGTGGAATAGTAAAACCCAACCTTGGGTCGGCGGCTGGGGCAAACACGTGCTTGGCGAAACCTGGGTCACGCACTGGGGTAAACACAAGTTCGAGGCCACCCGCGGCGTCATCGAACCGACCGCGAAAAACAATCCACTCCTCCGCGGCGTCACCGACGTTTTCGGCAACAGTGATGTTTACGAAGTGTATCCGCCCGCCGATGCCACGATCCTGATGCGCGGCCTCGTGTTGAAGGGCATGAACGCGACCGATGCTCCCGCCGACCATTCCAAGCCGCGCGTCACGGACAAGCAGCCCCAGCCGGTCAACAGCCCCGCCATGCCGGTCGTTTGGACGCGCCTGCACCGCAACGATGCCGGCAAGGAAAACAAAATTCTCACCACCACGCTGGGTGCCGCAACCGATCTCGAGAATGAAAGCCTGCGCCGCCTCGTCGTGAACGGCGTCTATTGGGGCCTCGGCCTCGAGGTTCCCGCCAAGGCCAACGTCAGCGTGGTCGACCCGTATCAGCCCACCATGTACGGATTCAAAGGCTTCCGCGTCGGCTTGAAACCGTCCGACTACGCGCTTGGCAAAACGGTGCCCCCCGGTGCGCCGCGTCCGCCCACCCCCGCTCCGGCCGCGACGCCAGCGACGAAGAAGCAGGGCAAGAAACAGGCCAAAGCCGAAAGCACGACGGCCCCAACGGCCGCAGCCAGCGCCGTTGCCGCCAGTATCACATCGGGCACTACAACGCAGAGCGTCCCTCCGCGCGCCGCTGAAGGCGCGTTCCAACTCAACGCCGGCGATCGTGTGGCGCTCATTGGCAATGCGCTCGCTGATCGCATGCAGCATCACGGCTGGCTCGAGACCATGATGCACGCGAAGCACCCCGCGCATCAACTCGTCGTCCGCAATCTGGCCGTAGCCGGTGATGAGGTCACCGACCGCGCTCGCTCGAAGGATTTCGGCAGCCCCGATGACTGGCTCACCAAGGTTCAGGCCGGCGTGGTGTTCGCGTTCTTCGGCTATAATGAATCCTTCGCCGGTCGCGAGGGCCTGCCCAAATTCAAGGAGGACCTTGCCAATTTCCTTCGCGAAACCCGCGCGAAAAACTACAGCGGGCTCGGCGCCCCGCGCATCGTGCTTTTCTCCCCGATCGCCACCGAGAAACATCCCGATTCCAATTATACCTTCAAACCCGAGATCAATGCCAACCTCGCCCTCTACACCCAGGCCATGTCCGAGATCGCGCGCGATCAGGCCGGCGTGACGTTTGTCGATCTGTTCGCGTCGTCGCAGGAACTCTTCACCCAAGCCGCGCGCACGGGTGAGGCCCTCACCATCAACGGCGTCCATCTCAACGAAGCCGGCGAGGGCAAGCTCGCAGAGAAGATGTTCCCGTTGCTCTTCTCCAGTGAAGCGCCGGCGATGAACACGCCGGAAGCCGGGAAACTTCGTGCCGCCGTCAACGCCAAGAACGCGATGTGGCATTCCCGTTATCGCACCGTCGATGGCTATAATATCTACGGCGACCGCTCCAAGATCGCCTATGTTTCCCATCCCGATCAACCGAAGCTCACCAATGCCGAGGTGATGAATCAGGAGATGGCCCAGCGCGATGTCATGACCATCAACCTCGAACGCAAAGCGTGGGCGCTGGCCAGTGGCAATACCGGACCAGTCGAGATGATGCAGATGCCAGTCGTCGCCGCGTTCGGCACCAACAAACCCGGCCCGAACTTCGACAACACTTATCCGTTTATCGATGGCGACGAGGCGATCTCGCTGATGACGCTCGCGCCCGGATTGAAGGCCAATCTCTTCGCCAGCGAGAAACAGTTCCCCGAGCTCGCCAAGGCCGTACAAATGAATTGGGACACCAAGGGTCGCCTCTGGGTCGCGGTCTGGCCCAACTATCCGGAACGGACGCCGACGTCCAAGGACGGCGACAAGATAATCATCCTCGAAGACACCGACCGCGATGGGCGGGCGGATAAATGCACCACCTATCTGGACAACCTGAATTGCCCGACCGGTTTCCAGTTTTTCAAGGACGGAATTCTCATTGTGCAGGCTCCGGACGTCTGGTTCGTGCGCGACACCAACGGCGATGGCAAAGCCGATTGGAAGGAACGAGTGCTCATGGGCCTCGACTCCGCCGACTCCCATCACACCGCCAACTCGCTCATCTATGAGCCAGGCGGCGCGATCCTTTTCAGCGATGGCGTGTTTCATCGCTCCCAGGTCGAAACCGTCGCGGGCGCCGTCCGCAATATTGACGGCGCGATTTATCGCTATGAACCGCTGACGTCCAAGTTCGAGACCTACGTCGCTTACGGCTTCGCCAACCCCCACGGCCGCGCCTTCGATTACTGGGGCAACGATTTTATCACCGACGCCACCGGCAACAACACGTACTTCGGCCCGGCGTTCAGCGGCAAGCTCGACTACCCCGGCAAGCATCCCCGGATGAATACAATCTGGGACCGTCCGTCGCGTCCCTCCGCCGGCAGCACGATTCTGACCAGTGCCCATTTCCCCGACGAGTACTGGGGCGACTATCTCAACCCGAACGTGATCGGGTTCCAGGGCATCTTCCGCGTAAAACTCAGCGACGACGGCTCCGGCATCAAAGGCGAGCGGCGGCCTGACATCATTCAATCCAAGGATCCCAACTTCCGCCCGATCGACACAAGCGTCGGACCGGATGGCGCCCTCTATATTGTCGACTGGCACAATCCCTTGATTGGCCATTTGCAGAGTCATCTCCGTGATTCGAACCGCGATCATGTTCACGGTCGCATTTACCGCGTCACTGCCGAGGGGCGTCCGCTGGCCTGGCAACCGAAGATTGATGGCGAGCCCATCCCCGCGTTGCTCGAACTGCTCAAGCGGAAGGAAAACCACATTCGCACTCTCGCGAAGATCGAGCTCGGTAAACACGACGCCAAGAAGGTCATCGCCGCAACGAAGACCTGGGCGGCCAGCCTCAATCCGAGTTCTCCCGACCATGCGCATCACCTGCTCGAAGCCCTCTGGGTTCATCAATGGCACAATGTCGTCGACGTCGGCCTGCTTTCCCAGTCGCTGCGTTCTCCCAGCGCCGATGCCCGGGCCGCTGCGGTCCGCGTGCTCTGCTACTGGGCCGACCGCGTGCCGAATGCTTTGGCGGAGTTGCAGCGCCTCGCCACCGACGAGAGTCCGCGCGTTCGTCTGCACGCCGTGCGGGCCGCGAGCTTCTTCCCGGACGTTGCCGCGACCGAGGTCGCGCTCGCCGCGGCCAAGCTCAAGGTCGATTATTACCTCGATTACACGATCGGCGAAACGCTGCGTCAGCTCCGCCCCCAATGGCGCGAAAGCCTGAAGCAAGGCGGCGTGATTGCCGGCGGGGATCCCGCGAGCATCCGCTACCTGCTGCGGACCTTGAACGCGCGTGAAGTCCTGCAACTTCCCCGGACCCCGGCGGTTTCCGAGAACATCCTCGGCCGTAGCGGCGTTTCGGATACGATTCGGGCCGAAGCGCTCGCCAGTCTGGCACCGCACGAAAAGGTCCCGCCCGTGACGCTCCTCCTCAATGCGCTGAACTCGCCGGCCGAGATCGACTTCCGCGGCGTGGGCCGTCTCCTGCTCGCCCAACCGGTGGCGACGCTCAAGGCGCAACGCGCCGCGCTGTTAAAGCTGGGACTCACCGACACCGCGGAAGGCCGCTCCTTCGCGCTCGCGGCCGTCGCGATCGGTGATGGAACCCTGGATACAGTCTGGCGGGAAGCCGCGGGCTCACCGCTGTCCTGGCAAAGTCTGCTGGGCGGAATCCACCTTATTCCCCAGGCCGAATTGCGGGCCACCGCTTACGAACGCGTGATGCCAATCCTCTCCGCGCCGATCACCGATTTGCAGGGACCGGATCACATTGTGGCCGCCGCGCAGCGGGATGCGATTCGCGCCGCCGTCAGTACGCGCCGCGAACCTACGGCGGTGTTTGCGGCGCTTACGACCCTGATCGAACGCGGCCAACAAGTACCCGCAGCGGCGCAGGGTATTCGCACGTTGCCGCGGAACACCTGGCCCGCCGATACTTCAGGCAAGGCCGCCCGCGCGCTCGTGGCCTGGGCCGGCAAGACCCGTCCGAGCGAACGCACGCAACGCGACTACGTGGAAACCGTTCAGGTC
>JBBQEG010000249.1:0-8015 GCA_038320495.1 Opitutales bacterium
TCGCCCGCGAGTTGCTCAATCGTGAACTGGTCGAAAGGGAGATCCCGGTTAATCGCATCAATCACCCAGTCGCGATACAGATAAGCATAAGGCCGGAGCGTGTCATTGAGGTACCCGCCGCTGTCGGCATAGCGCGCAAGGTCGAGCCAATGGCGTCCCCAACGTTCGCCGAAATGCGGCGACGCCAGCATCTGGTCGACGACGCGTTCATACGCGTCGGGACGCGGATCATCGACGAAGGCCTGCGCCTCCGTGGGATCCGGGGGCAAGCCGAGCAGATCGAAACTTAAACGGCGAAAAAGTGTGCGGCGATCTGCCTCCGGAGACGGCGCGAGTCGCTCCTTCTCGAGGCGGGCGCGGACGAAGTGATCGATTGGATTCCTGAGCTCGGGCCCGGATGCCTGAACCGCCGGCAACGCCGGACGTTGCGGCACCTCATAGGCCCAGTGTTTGCCCCACTTGGCGCCCTCGGTCACCCAGCGCTTAAGCAGCGCCACTTGGGTTTCCGTCAGCTTCTTCTTGGTGTTCGGCGGAGGCATCGCCTCATCCTCGTGCGGGGAGATAACGCGGAGGATGAGTTCGCTTTCATCCGGCTTGCCGGGCACGACCACGGAGACGTCGTCCTTGATGCGGAAGACGCCCTCGCGGGTGTCGAGCCGCAGGTTTGCCTCCCGGGTGCCCTCATCGGGACCGTGACAGTGAAAACAATTCTGCGACAGGATGGGCAACACCTCGCGGCCGAAATCCACCGATGGCGTATCCGCCGCATGGAGACAGGTCAGAATCCCGGGGGACCAGAGCGACCCGAGGATCACCCACCCCATGAACGCACGAGGTTTCATGGAAAGAGAGGACGGGAAAGGTTCGAAATCATGGCGAGATCCAACGTGGAGTCGATAATGTAACCAATCGCCGCCCCTTTGCGATCCGTTCCCGCGGTATTTCTTTTTCTCATCTGAAAATCCGGTGTCGGGCTAATCCTCCCCCGCCCGTCCGGTGAGCCGACTGGCGCCTCCGGGACAATCCGGCCGCTGCAATCGCGAGATCGGTTCGGTTCCGTTTTTACCGTCGGCGGACCTCAAAAGGACCCCTTGACGCCAAGGGTGAAGGGGCGGCCGAACCGGCCGTGATAAAATTCACGTGCGTGCTCCGGCGTATTCGGGCCGTAAGCATCTTCTTTTTGAATTTCGTTCATCACGTTTCGCACGTTTGCGAAGAGCGACATCCGCTTCGTCAGCCGGAAATCGAGACTCACGTCGAGTTGCATGCGGGGCTGAGGGAAGCGAAAGGCATCGGGGCCCATGTCGGGAAACGACACGGCCTTCTGCTCCCCGCGATAGTTCCATTTCGTGATCAAAGTGGCCCGGTTCACCGCAATTGTGAAACCCCAGTTCACCGATTCCGGAAGAAACCCGGTGAAGTCGGCAAGGTCGTGTCCGTCGAGCTTCAGCTTCGTCGCGTTCGCAAAAACGATCACCTGTTTACCCCACGATCCCAACGGCGACAGGGAATGACGGAAATTGATTTCCGCGCCACGGACTCGGGCCGATCCGGAGTTGAATCGCGTCGTGACGCGCCAGCCAAGGTACTGCTCGTCCAGCCCAAGCAGTTGCAGATCCTCAGCGGTTGCATCCTTCACATAGACGCCGAAGAAATCCGTCACATCCTTCAGAAACACGCCGCCGCTCAACACCCCGCCTTGATCGGTATAGTATTCCACCGAGAGATCATAATTGTCAGCTGACCAAGGTTTCAGCCCGATGTTGCTGAAGGTGATGCGGCCCCTTGTTTCCTCCGGTTCCGAGTCCAAATCGTCATCCTGGTTTATCGTTGTATTTGGAATGATGTGACTGAAGTTCGGGCGGCCATACGTTTTCGCATACGCCACCCGCACCAGCAGGCGCTCAGTGGCATGGAAGTTCAAATGAAGGCTGGGATAATAGCCATGATAAGACCGCTCTGCGCGGGAGGCGCGCGCCTGGTAAATCAACGGAATTTCATCGAGCGAGCCTGCGGCACCGGCTTCCGGCTTGCGAATGCGCGCACCGGCAGGGGTCCGCGCAAAGGATCCATTGGCATTACGGACAAAGACAGCATCCGGATCCTGCAGGGGGCCCACCCCCTCCGAGGTGGTACGCTCGAAGCGCACGCCCGTCACGGCACTCAGCCGATTGTTGAACCACCTGGCCTCGCCTTGAATATAGAGAGCAGAAACCGCCTCCTCGATATATTTTGAATTGAGAACATTATTGATCGCAGTCGTACGCTGCTGCGCGAGGGTCTGGCTGAAGAGAGCCGGATTGGCCTCGAATGCCTCCCACACCTTATGCGGCGAAACCCACGGGACATAGGGTTTGTCTTCGAACGAGCCGAGCTTTCGCTCTCCAAAATACACATCCGACAGATAGGGTGCCGCTGACCTCGAACCGTTCACACCATTATAGTTATAGGCGCGGCCATCCCAGCGCACGTCGTCGTTAGTGCGAATCCGGTGCATGCCTCCGACTTGAACGGCGGCCGGAAAAGGCAGCCAGTTCATCTGCCGGCGCAGATCCAGATCGGCGGAAGTAATGGTTGACCGGACCGTGGTTCTGGGAACGCCCGAAGCGGTGCTGACGACATAATTATTTATATCGAAAACATCAACCGGCTGATTGGCATTATTAAACACCTGAAAATCACCGATCTGGCCTCCGGAGATTCCGGTGTAATTCACGCGAACCGGCACCGCCAGACCGACCCCGACGGCGTTGAAGAATCCGCGATCCACGTCCCGGCGCCACGCCTTCGAATTCGAACGGCTGATGGCCGACAGGATTTTCCACATTCCATCATCGAAACGATACCGGAGGTTGGCGGACTGACTGAGACCACTGTTTTTGGAGTGGCTGAACCCTTGCGTGACACTGCCCCGACCGGTCGCGCCATTCACCTGTTCGGGGGTGTAGGAGAGAACGGTGCCTCCACCAATGCTCGGTGTTCCCACATTGCCGACAGTGGGACTGAAACTCGAATTATAATTCAGTTGATCGTAGTAGGTCACCATGGTCCCGAAAGAGATCACTCCATGAGTGGACGGTCGCCAATCGACCTTGGCGGAAATGGAATCCCGTTCGTAGGAACGCGAAACTTCAACATTCCGGTTTCTCCACAAGTACGGGTTGGCGGGGGTGGCGTTGGTGCCCGTGCCACTGGCGCGATAGTCTGTATACCAGGTGTCCGTTTCAAACGAGGTCGTGGACTGCAGTCCCGTGATGACAAGGCCAAGATTCTTGCTGATCGGCAGGGTGTAGTCGAATCCAAGATCCGGATACCATTTCAGTGTTTTCTTGTTGCTGGGCGCCGGAGTCTTGTCGAAGGAAAAGCGCTGCTGGTTTGAGGAGATGCCGACTCGATATCTGAATTCGGCGGCACTGCGTTCAAAGGCGCTCTTACTGACGAGATTGATCGAACCGGACATGGTGTCGGCGGCCGTCGAAGGGAGGGGAACCTTGGTCACTTCAACGCGGGAGATACTGTTCACTCCGACACGCGATGGGGAGAAGTCCCGCTCGCCGCTGGCGTTGGCGCCCGCGAGCTGAATGCCGTCGGAGGAGACGACCGACATGCTGCTCGGAAATCCGCGAATCAGCACGCCTTCGGTTTCGAGCGCGCCATAGGCGGCTGCGACGCCTGGGAGGAAGCGCAGGAAGTCACCCATGCTGCCCCCGAGTGGATCGCCGAGCGTTTCGGTGGAGATCACGTTCTTGATGTTGGGAGCGAAGCGCTGCTCATTGATCGCGATCGCCTCAATGTCCGTTTCCCGGGAAGAGGCGACGACGTAGGATCCCAGTTTGATGACATCAGCCGTTGCACCGTAACGCGCGACATTGGTCAAATCCACGTTCTGTTCGACGCGTTGTCCGGCGGGCACGTTCAGTGCCACCTTTTGCTCATCCAGCCCCGTGTAGAAAACCTCCATGACAATGGCTCCACTTGGAACACCCGCCAGGCGGTAGGAGCCGGATTCATCGGTGAAGGTGAGGAAATCGGTGCCCTGAATCGAAACCCGCGCGTTGTTCAGGTACTGGCCGGTGGCGATATTTTTCACGCGGCCGCTGATACTGCCGGATGATTGATTGGCGGACGCGCCACCACCCTCAGCGGCGTGGGCAGAATGGGTCGGGTTCAGCGAAAGCGCGAGCCAGCCGAAGAGCAGAGCAACAGGATTTTTTCGTTTCATGGGGGGAGGTAACTCTGCAGGCATTTCGGTTGACTCAGGTTTCTCGGACGGTCGCTGGCTATCGGCCGCGCCGCCCGTTATTCGTTTGGGGGGTCGGGTTCTTTTCGACGACCGGGGGCTCGACTCACTGCAAACGAACCCGAGCCTTGATCGTACGCCGCTTTCAAATTTGTACCGGCCAGCAAGCGATCGATCGCATCGGCGGGCGTAAAGGCGCCCTTCAAGGCTTTGGTCTTCGCCCCTTCTATCTGCTCTTCCGGATAAATGACCTGCGCGCCCGACTGAGCGGAAAATGCCTTCAACGCGAGAACCGCGTCACCTGCCGGGATATCAAATGCCTTTTTCGTTGAGGCAGCTGCGGCTGAAAGCACCGCCGGACCCGTGAGCAGGCCGCCCACAATACTCACGACAACCGCGACGACGGTTCGCACCAGGCGAACGACGTGCATCGGGGCCGCAACGGTGCTCATGGATTCTTGGACGGACGAGCCGCCCAACACCCCTACAACAAACTTAGGGAGATTCTATCGACGACGTCTTCTGCAGGGTGATGACGCGATCCGAGCGCTCCGCGCTAATCCCAAAACTCGCTTCGAGCAGGCGGACAAATGCGTCGGCCTGATCCGTCCGGAAATTTCCTCCGATCCGCAACGTCTCCAGTTCCTGATCACCGATCACAATCTGTTGCCGATTCTGGCGGTTGAATTCGGCCACGGCGATGCTCAGCGGGGTTTTTCCAAACACGGCGACCCGGGGCTGCCACGAGAGGGAACGCTCGATTTCTTCCGGGCCGACGACCGCGATTTGCGCCGGTTCTGCGCTCGCGATGGTCGGGACGAGAATTCGATTTCCAGCCATGAGCAAGGGTGCCTCGGGAGGCGCAAACCGTTTCGAATTTGGCTCCGGTTTTTGCGAGCCCCCCTTCGGAGCGGGCGACGGCGGCGCGACCCGGACGCGCCCTTCCGTCACCAAGACTTCAACTCCGGTAGGCGCAAGACGCACATTGAACGCGGTGCCAACGGCGCTGACCGCCACAGTTTGCGCTTCGACTACGAACGGCCGCTCCGGATCTTTCGCGACATGAAAGTGCGCTTCTCCGCGGGTCAACCGCACCCGGCGATCTGACGCGGAGTACTCGACCTCCACGATCGTATTCGCATTGAGTTCCACACTTGAACCATCGACCAAGGTGGCACGCTCGTAGCCTCCGGGCGCGGTTTCGTACCGCCACGTGGATGACGTGAGGCTCGGGCGTATTGAAAAAAACATGACGACAAAGGCCGCCGCCATTCCAGCAACCACAAGCGCCGCCGATCGCCAGCGAATCGATGAATGGACTCGGGCATGAGGGGCGAGCGCATCGCGATCGAGCCGGGAGCCTTCCGGCGCCAGTTCGCGCAGCCGGTCGAAAACGGACATGGTTTGTTCCAACTGCGCTACCGCCGCGGCATGGTCCGAATCGGCGTCCACCCAGATTTTGAACGCCTGTTCTTCGGCCACAGTGAAACCGCGATCCCGTTGGGCAAGCCACGCGCCCGCCGATCGCATCACGGGCTCGGGCGCATCATAACGGGGAAGTGCCGGGCGACGACGTCTCATGGCAGTCCCCGGCTGCGGAGAAACGCGGCACAACGCCGCATCGCGCGGTTAATCTGTTCTTCGACGGTCTTCTCTGAAACACCGAGCTGCTCGGCGATCTCACGATGCGTAAAGCCATAGAGCTTACGCAGGGTGAATACCTGCCGGCACCGCGTGGGAAGCGCGTGCAGTGCTTCGCGCAAGATCTCAAGCTCCTCCGTGCGACACGCGGTTTCGCTCGCATCCGGCCGGTCTTCCAACACGGAGGATCGCTCGTTCCCGGCCACGTGCTCGAAAGAAACCACTTTACGTCGGCGAATGAGATCAAGTGCCGCATTGAGCGCGGTCGTAAACAGGTAGCTCTTGGTATTCTTAACCGGGCCCTTTTCGCGTGCGCGAATGAGGCGGGCGTAGGATTCTTGTACGAGATCATCGGTATCCGTCAGCGAAGGGAATCGGGTCCGCAACCACGCCCTTAACATCGGTTCGTGAGGCTGCACCTCCTCCGCAAACCAGCGCGCGGTCCAAAGGGGGCGATGTTTCGGGGGCGGTGGGGAGCGAACTCACGGCAATCTCCAGAGCTGCGGTTTGAGCAAAGCGGTGTTAAACTTCAAGTCTGGGTTTTCGAACTTCGCCTCCCAGATTTCAGTACAGTGTCGACTCTGGGAGATGCCGCCCGGGTGCCGACCGTCCATTTTGTATTCGAACACTACATACGTCACGTCTGTTCACGCCGGAGCGAAGAACGACTTTATTCCCCGGGGTCTGTCACCGTCTCCGGTGCATCGGCTGCGCGGTCCACTTCCGGTCGATTCAGAAACGCATGCAGGTCGGCCGCCATGCGGCCACCAAAACCGGCGACCTCGGCGATCTCGTCGACGGTCGCGGCGCGCAGGCGATCGATACTGCTGAAATGATCCAGCAATGCCGCCCGCCGCACCGGGCCGAGGCCGGCGAAATCGTCGAGGATACTTTCCCGAATCTTCTTCGAGCGCAGATTCGCGTTGTAGGTATTCGCGAAGCGATGCGCCTCGTCGCGCAAACGCTGCAACAGGTTCAATCCGGGATGGTTCAACGGGAGATTCAGCGGCGCGCGTTCGTCCGGAAAGATAATCGTCTCATGCTGCTTCGCCAAGCCGATGAGCGGCGGCGGCGTGAGATCGAGCGCGATAAACGCTTTCAACGCCGCTCCGATCTGGCCGCGTCCGCCATCGATTACAACCAGGTCCGGCATCGGCCGTTTCTCCTCCGCGAGGCGGCGATAGCGTCGGCCGACGACTTCCTCCATCGCCCGATAATCGTCGTTGCCGATGAAGCTCTTGATTTGAAATCGCCGGTAGTTGTTCTTGTCGGGCTTGCCGTCGGCAAAGTGCACCATCGAGGCCACGACAAACGTCCCGGAGATGTGCGAGATATCGAAGCACTCCATCGTGTGCAGGGGATTCGCGAGCTGGAGCGCGCGCTGCAGCGCCTCGAGCGCTTCCTCGTCGCCTTGCGGACGCGTCGGATCGAGCCGTTCGAAACGCCGGGTTTTGCGCAGCGTTTGTTCGAGGGCGAAGACAACATCACGCAGTTCGGCGGCTTTCTCGAACTCCTGTTTGAGCGCAGCATTCGTCATCTCATTGCGCAAGGTTTCCAGCCATTCGCGTGATTTGCCTTCGAGAAACGCGCAAGCGTCGTCCACCCGGCGTCGATACGCCTCGGTCGTGACGACGTTGCCGGTGCCATAGAGTTCCTCGCGCAGGTCGTCGTAGAGCCGCCAGGTGTTGTCGGGCAGCGGTTGCGGCGTGCTGTCGGCCAGCAGGATGCCGAACTGCCGACGCATCTGCGCGAGCGTTTTGCGAAGCAAGCCGCTGTGGGCAAACGGACCGAAGTAGCGGGAGCGATCGTCCTTTTTGATTCGGGTGAGACGAAACCGCGGCAAGTCCTCGCCGAGGTCGACGCGCACGAGCAGGAAGCGTTTGTCGTCGGTGAAGTCGGTGTTGTAACGTGGGCGCCACTGCTTGATCAGTTTGCCCTCAAGGAGCAGCGCCTCGGGTTCCGACTTCACCTCGATCGTATCCACATCGGTGATCAGATCGATCAACGCGCGGATCTTCGGCTGATCAACCGTGGAGGCGCGACCGCGTTGAAAGTAAGAGGAGACGCGCTTCTTCAGACTACGCGCCTTTCCGACATAGATGATGCGTCCGAGCCGGTCCTTCATCAGGTACAC
>JBBQEG010000250.1:0-7982 GCA_038320495.1 Opitutales bacterium
CCTCCAACGACCGCCGGACCTCCGACGGTGATGGTGGCGCTGCGCGTAACGGGCGGCCGTGCACCCTCTCCGGAACAGGTCGCCAAGGTTCACCGTGCCATTGCGGCGGCTGTTAACGAGGCGGGGCTTCGATTCGCCGACCATCTGGAGCGGGCAGACTACGTGCTATCGGCGACGCTCACACCCGAGCCCGGCGACCCGAATCAAGGGCATCTCGTGATCCAGGGAGTCGAGCGGGTCGGCCGCTCGCGGGTGAGTGATACCCGGGTTGCGGAGGCTAGGTTTGATGAGATGCGCAAGCAGCTGCGAGCCGTTGAGAACTGGGCGGAGAGTCGCTCGGCCCCGGCCGGCCCCTAGCAATTCGATCCCGTTTCCGGCTGCCTTCGTCAATCGCGGGGCGATTAGCTTGGTCTTGCTCCTTGGACGCGAACAGCGCGAACTGTGCGAGGCGCGCAAACTGCGTCACGTTCCGAAACCCCGATCCATGAAATTCCTTTTTTCCTTTGTCATCCTGGCGCTGGCAGCCCGCGCGGCCTCCTCGTCCCCGAATATTCTGATGATTGCGGTCGATGATCTTCGGCCCCAGCTCGCCTGCTACGGTGACGCCAGCATCAAGTCACCCCACATCGATCGCCTCGCCTCTGGCGGGATCTTATTCGAGCGCGCCTATTGCATGGTCCCCACCTGTGGAGCTTCGCGCGCGAGTTTGATGACCAGTATCCGTCCGTCACCTACGCGCTTCGTGACCCATCTCGCGCACGCCGAGCAGGAGGTCCCAGGTATCGCGACCCTGAATACGCACCTGAAAAAGCACGGCTATACCACGCTCTCAAACGGCAAGGTTTTCCATCATGCCGACGACAGCGCCGCGGGATGGTCCGAGCCAGCGTGGCGGCCAGGTGCTCGGGCGCAGCCCCCAGCGACCACCAAAGCCAAGCAGGCGGCTCCGGCGAAAAAGAAACAGGCCGCGGTCGAACGCGGCGCACCGTATCAGATCTCGCCGCTTTCCGATGACGAACTGCCCGACGGCCAGATCGCACAGCGAACAATTGACGATCTGCGACGGCTCAAAGACGCCGGCAAACCGTTCTTCCTCGCCGCCGGTTTTCTGAAACCTCACCTTCCGTTCGTCGCGCCGAAGAAATATTGGGACCTCTATCCGGCGGACACCATCCGGCTCCCCATCAATTACCATCGGCCGAAAGACGCGCCCGATGCGGCAATTCACAATTTCGGGGAACTCCGCGCCTACGCCGGCGTGCCCAAGACCGGCCCGGTTTCCGACGAGATGGCGTTGAACTTGATTCGTGGATACAACGCCTGCGTGAGTTTCACCGATGCGCAGATCGGCAAGGTCCTGACGGAACTCGATCGCCTCGGACTGACCGACAATACAATCGTGGTGCTGTGGGGCGACCACGGCTGGAACCTCGGCGAGCACACCCTTTGGTGTAAGCACTGCTGCTTCGAAACCTCCATGCGCGTTCCCCTGATCGTTCGCGCCCCGGGGATCAAGGCCGGCGTCAAGACGATGGGCCTGACCGAGTTGATCGACCTTTACCCGTCCCTCTGCGAGCTCACCGGACTGCCGGTGCCCGCGCACGTGCAAGGCCGGAGCTTCGTGCCGCTGCTGAAGAATCCCACCCTGCCGTGGAAGGAGCAGGCCATCGGCCGCTTCGCCGCGGGCGACACGATCCGCACCGCCACGCACCGCTTCACCGAATACAGCAACGCGAGCGGCCCGATCGCGCGCATGCTCTACGATCATCGCACCGATGCGGGCGAGAACGTCAATGTCAGTGAACAGCCTGGCAGCGCGGCGATTGTCGAATCGCTCACCAATCAACTGCGCACCGGCAAAGGCAAGGACGGCGGCCCGCCTTGGAGGTGAGTGGTTTCGGTCCCTCTTCACCACAGGGCCGCCCAACTCGGCTTCCAAACAAATTTTCCGAAGAGATGAAGGCAGGAACGGAGAAGAAGACGATTGACGGCGCGCTTCTTCGGTTCGCTCGCTGGAAGCAGTTTTATCTTCCCATCGTTACGTTCAATGCGCCGCGATCTAATTGAGCGCCTCATCTGCATGACCCTGAGATCCCCACTCCCTCAACGCTGGATACGGCTGTGGCCGCTTCTGCTCCTCAACCTGGGAAGCGTCTGGCCGGTTGCGGCGCAACCGCAGCGCCTGGACCAGATGAGCCCAATGGATCATGGTCCGTTTGTCTCCAGTACGCTGGCCGCAGATCCGCTTAATCCCAGATCCATCCTCGTTTACAAAGGCATCGCGGTAAAAGTCGGCGCAGCCTCAGAAGCCGTGATGGCGTTCGACACTGATCTGTTGCGCGTCGCGACCGCCTGGACCGGAGGTTTTCTCAAATGGTATCCCGCCCGGGATGGCCTTCAGGAGTGGCCAGGCCCCGACGGCTTTACTCATTTCAGCACCGGACAACGGCCGGGCTGGTCACGCAACCAAGCTTTCACTGACCCGCGGGCCCGTCCTTACGGCCCAGTGCCGGCGGCGCTCGGAGCTTACAAGGGACTCTATGTCCACGGCGATCAGGTCGTCTATTCATATACCGTGGGGGCGAGCAACGTCCTCGAAATGCCCGGGTTTCAGCGTGTTCAGGAGCGGCCTATTTTCACCCGGACTTTCAATCTGAGTCCGACCAAAGAGTCGCTTTCGCTTCATGTCCTGCAGGCGCCCGAGGGACCAGCCACCGCACTCACCGCCGCTTCGCCGTCGGTGAATAAAGGCTCTCTCCAGATTCAGTCGGGCGGCGAATCGCGCACCCTTGGGTTCGATGGCCTCCCCTCCGGAGCCACGTGGCGGCTCGCAAATCAGCACCTGATCCTCGACCTGCCGCCTCTCACTCAGCCCTTGCGCTTTACTATCGCCATTGGACCCGTCTTGCCGGGCCGAGAACGTGATTATATAAAAGCCTATCTCGATCAGTCACCGGCCGTGCCCGACCTTAAGCGTTTCCAGCAACCCGGTCCGGCTCGCTGGGCAGTTTTGGAAACCCAGGCCGTAATGGGAGACAACAGCGGCCCATTCGCGGTGGATGAACTCACGGTGCCGAACCCGAATCCGTGGCGCTCCTTCCTTCGACCCTCAGCGGTGGATTTCATGTCGGATGGCCGCGCCGTAGTGACGTCGTTGAGTGGCGATGTCTGGCTGGTCGACGGACTCGGCGAAACGCTCGGGACGCTACGTTGGAAGCGATTCGCCACCGGCTTGAACCAGCCGCTCGGCGTCAAAGTAGTCAATGACCAGATTTATATAACCGGACGCGATCAGATCACCCGGCTGCATGATCGTAATGGCGACGACGAAGCGGATTTCTACGAAAACTTTAATAATCAGGTGATGGCGGCGACCAACTTCCACGCCTTTACCCTCAACCTCGATACCGATTCGAAGGGAAACTTCTACTTCGCCAAAGCCACGCCCTGGCCTCCTGTGCCCCAGGGGGTGAAGGCCGAGATCACACCGCATCACGGGGTACTTTTCCGGCTTCCTCCCGACGGGAGCAACCTCGAGGTAATCGCCACCGGCCTGCGCAATCCCAACGGCCTGTCAATCGGCCCCGACGACGAGATTGTCTATAGCGACAACGAAGGGAACTGGTCCCCCACGAGCAAGGTCCAGCGCATCAAACTCGGCGGATTCCATGGGTTCATGCCGTCGGCCCATCGGCCCACGCTGCCGGATGATTTCGAGAAGCCCATTATTTGGGCGCCTCATTTCGTGGACAACTCCCCTTCCACCCCCATCTTTATCACCAGTCCATCCTGGCCCAAGGCATTGCAGGGACACCTCCTCCTGACCTCCTACGGCCGGGGCAATCTTTCCCTGATCCTGAAGGAAAGCATCGATGGACAATGGCAGGGCGCTCATCTGACGCTCCCGCTTAAATTCAAGTCAGGCACGCAACACGGACGATTTCACCGGGACGGCCATTTATATATAGCGGGGCTCACGAGCTGGCAATCCGTGGGCCACGGTGGCGACTTTGGATCGCTGCATCGCGTCCGCTACACCGGGCGCCCGCTTCACTTGCCAGTGGCTGTTAATACGACGGCAGAGGGGGTGGAGTTGCAATTCAACGAGGCGCTCGACCCGGAACTGGCAAGCCAGGGAGATGCCTTCACCGTCAACCAGTGGACCTATCCCTGGACCAGCCAATACGGAACGCGCGCCAAAGTATACTCGGTACAGAATCCAGGGTCGACGGGAGCTGACAAAGTGAAGGTATCATCCGTCCGTCTCTCGGATGATCGCAAGACAGTGACGTTGGTCATGCCGGAGCTCCGCCGGGATCTGGCGCGGACGTCACTCGGCATAATCGATACCTTGCCTGACATGATTGAGACGTCACTCGGCCTCGTGATGTCGATTGATTACAAGCTGAGGTCCGCCGACGGCGCTGAGCTAAAGCAAGTGATTCATAAAACCATCCATCGGATGCCGGGCGGCGTTTCCGGAGCGGCGATCCGATCGACCGCCGCCGGCCACGCTTTGACCTCACCGATGCACCCCGTCCCGGCTCCGCCTGCCGCGCATGCGGCCACGCCGCCGGGACGTTCCGTGGTGGTCGGCGACGGCCGCGTGGTCGAGATCAGGTCGGCTGGAATCGCGTTGAGTTATGATGTAACCGAGATCCAAGCCAAAGCCGGGGAGCGGCTGACCATCCGCTATATCAACGCGAGTGAGATGGCGCACAATATTGTCATGCTCAAAGATGCAGCGGATATCAACCCGGTGGGACTCGCGGCGATCGCCGCGCACGCCGACGAGTTTATTCCCAAGGATAAACTGGATCGGATCGTGGCCTATTCAAAACTGGCCCACCCCGGGGAGACGGTCACGCTGGAGTTCACGGTCCCAGCACCAGGAGTCTATCCGTACATCTGTACCTTTTCGGGCCACTTCACCCTGATGCAGGGCCGGTTGATCTCCACGGATTAAGGGCAACGACCCAAACTACCTCGAAAGTGCACACGATTCGCACGAACGGGCCATGAGTTCGGGTCGGTCAACCCCGCGGCGAACCTGGAGAGGGTCATGTAGGTTTACAAAGGCCAGAAGACGTTGCAGAGGTTGGCGACGATGTCTTTGGTCTTGGGGACGGGCATGCGAGCGAGTGGCACAGGCATTCCTGCCCGTGCGGTTTGTGGATTGGGCGCCGCGGACGAAGCCATCCAGGCTGCACAGACAGGAATGTCTGTATCACTCAGGCGACGAGGAGGTGGCGGTCGTTCGACAGGATTTGACCTTCTCCAGAAGCCAGCCGAAACAAATTTTGCCCGTCTGAAAGAAAGATGTCCAAAACCCGGCCGCTGCGACCTATAAAGCTGAACCATGGTCACCCCACCGGATGACAGCGACACGGGAGAAGCGTTTCTCCGCACCCTCGCGGAGCACGAGCGCTGGCTGTCCGCGTACGTTTATACCCTGGTCGCCCGCCTGGCCGACGCCGACGATATCTTACAGGAGTGCAAGGTCGTCATGTGGAAGCGCTTTTCCACCTTCGAGCCCGGCACGAACTTCCGCGCCTGGGCGCGCACCATAGCCCTTCATCAAGTGCTCAACTTCCGCCGCTCGGAAAAGCGTCGCCCGTACTCGACCCAGGATGCTGCCTTCATCGAAGCCATTGCAGCGGAGGTCGAACGGCGGTCGGATCACTTTGACCGCAAGGCCGACGGCCTGAAACTCTGCCTGCGCAAACTACCCGAGGCTCACCGCGCCATCGTGCTCTGGCGCTATTACGAGGACAACGGCATCGAGGAAATCGCCGCCAAGAGCGGGCGCACCGTGGACGCGGTTTACCGGCTCCTGAGCCGCATCCGCGTCGTCTTGAATGAGTGTATCAACCGCCAACTGGCCGCCGCGCCGCACTCCTCATGAGCCGTTCCAATGTTAACCGAGCCGACGTGGAACGAATCGCGCGTGCCCTCGATGGACGGCTTGCTGAGGCGGACCAAGCAGCCCTCCAAGCCGACGTCATTCGCGATCCCGCGCTGCGCCGCGTGTACGTAGAACACGCCTGGCTCCAAGGCGCGCTTCGGGCCGAGCGCGATCGGCTTCCCCAATGGCTCGACGCCAACGAGCCCGCCCCGCCTGCAGCGAAACGGGCCTTGTTCGCCAGTTGGATCGCGATCGGAGTCGCCGCCTGCGCGCTCCTCGGTTTTGCCAGCTGGCAGGCGCTGCGCGTTACGCCCGCCGCCGAACCGACGGTGGCAACCTTGCTTCACGCGCAGAATACGAAATGGGCGAACTCCACCCTACCCACCGCGGAAAACTCCCGGCTTGGCCCCGGCACGCTCGCATTGGTCGAAGGTATCGCGACATTGCAGTTCGCCAGCGGCGCCACCCTCACGCTCGAGGCACCCACTAAACTCGAAATCGTCGACGCGATGCATTGTCGCCTGATCGAAGGCTCGGTCACGGCCGATGTGCCGCCCTCGGCCCACGGTTTCACGGTCGATACGGCCGATCTCAAGGTCGTCGATCTCGGCACCCGTTTCGGAGTGACCGCCGGGTCCGCGGGAAATTCGCACGTCTTCGTCTTCGAAGGTGAGGTCAAACTCAACGATGCCTCGGGTGGCGAACTGCGGCGGTTAACGGAAGGAAAATCCTTCCTCGCCGGTTCCGGCGCGGGCGTCGGAAATGCCGAGCCGGCGCGCTTTCAGCCCATGGCCTACATGGATGGCTGGACCACCATTCCGACGTCGTACGGTCAGGGCCGCGATGCGTACGTGAGACGTGGATACGACGGATCCACCAGCGCGCAACCCCTCCTGCTGGTGAAACACTCGGACCTGCCTCTCAGCTATCGCAACGAGCGCCGCGCGTTCCTGAGTTTCGATCTTACCGGCATCGACCTCGCCACGCTCACCGAAGCGGAACTCATGCTCGATCCGGAACCGAGCGGGCTCGGATTTTCCACGATGATTTCGGACTCCCGGTTCGCCGTCTATGGCCTCACCGACGAGGCGCTCGATCTCTGGGACGAAGCCAGCCTGACGTGGGCCATCGCCCCGGCGTCAGACGACGAACGCCTGCGGCCTGAGCAAACGCGCCGGCTGGCGGAATTCTGGCTGCCTCGCGGCGCCTCTGGAGCTCCGTTTTCCGTGCGCAGCCCGGAGATCGCCGCCTTCTTGAAAAACGACACCAATGGGATCGCCTCCTTCGTGATTGTACGCGAGACCAGTGAGACCGACCCCTCCGGCCTCGTCCATGCTTTCGCTTCCAAAGAACACCCTTCTGCCCGGCCCCCCACGCTGCGCGTCCGCTGAACCCGTATCCGTTTCCCGATGACGTCACCCCTGCCCTCGTCCGCCATCCTTCGTCTGCTTCTCCTGCTGGGCGTGATGCCGGCTGGCCGGCTCGCCGCCGCCGAATCCACCTCGAACACAGCCGAGTCGGAGCGCGCGAAACTGGAGTTTTTCGAAAAGGAAATCCGCCCCATTCTCGCGACCCATTGCTACGAGTGTCACGGCGAGGAGAAACAAAAAGCCGGCCTCCGGCTCGACAACCTCGCGGACATCCTGCTCGGTGGCGACACGGGTCCCGCACTCGTCCGCGGAAAACCGCACGAGTCGCTCCTCATCGAGGCGGTGCACTATTCCAATGAGGACCTGCAGATGCCGCCCGAAGAGCAGCTCGGCTCCTACGAAGTGGAGATGCTCGAGAAATGGATCGCACTCGGCGCGCCCTGGCCGGCGCAGGCACCGACCTCCGCCCGCCCAAAAGCCGCAAAGGATGCGTACGGGTTCACGGCCGAAGACCGCGCTTACTGGGCCTTCCAACCGCTCGCCGCAGTCACACCGCCGGCCCTGGAGGATGATGCCGCCCGCCAATGGGCCGCGAACGAGATCGATCAGTTCGTCGCCGCAAAGCACGCCGAACACGGTCTAAAACCCGCGCCCGCCGCCGACCGCCGCGAACTCGTACGCCGCGCGTATTTCGACCTGCACGGGCT
>JBBQEG010000251.1:0-7935 GCA_038320495.1 Opitutales bacterium
ATAAGCTCCGCCGATACAACGCGTCCCCGTGATCCTGTTCATACGTTTTCTTGCCGAAGGTCGCCTCTTCCCAAATGCCTTCGGGCTGGTACGGTTTCATCGCCGGCCCGCCTTGCTGCTCAACAAGGAGTCCGGCCGCAGCCAGCGCCTGATCGCGGAGCATTCCGGACGGCATGCGGAAACGCGGTCCGCGCGCGAGCAGACGGTTTTCCGGATCGCGTTCATGTTGTTGCGCCGTGCCCCGCGAGGTCTGCCGGTAGGTCGCACTCGTGACAATCCGACGGTGCAACGCTTTCACGTCCCAACCGCTCGCGACAAACTCCCGCGCCAACCAGTCCAACAACTCCGGATGGGAGGGTGGCTCGCTCTGCACCCCGAAATCCTCCGCGGTCTTCACAATGCCGATGCCAAAAAAAGCCTGCCACGCGCGGTTCACGGCGGTGCGCGCCGCCAGCGGATTCTCCTCCGACACCAGCCAGCGCGCCAGATCCAGGCGGTTCATCCGCGTGACTTGCGGCGCTTCACCCGCACTCACCGCGGGACGAAACACATCGGGAATCGCACCGAAAACCTGCACGTCCGTCAGGCTTTCATAGGATCCCTTGTTGAGGATAAATGTATCACGCGGCGTTTCAATCTGATCCATGACCATCACGCGCGTGACCCGAGCATTGGCGGTGTCGCGCTCACGCACGGCATCGAGATGCCGCTGCAGCAATTGGGCGTACTCGGGATCCGGCGCGGTATCACGGAAATACGGCACGGCCTCGAGCAGGGTATTCGCGCCCCGTCGCTTCGGCTCCACCTTTGCCAGCACCGCGGAAAGATTTCCCGGAAGCGCCAGGGCGTCCGCCGACTCGCTCAGCGGCTTGCCCTCGGGGCGGGGAAATTTCTTCACTTCATACGCCTCGATCTCAGCCACGACCGCATCGATCTTCGCCACCGCTGCGCTCACGGCCTCCTTCTCCTCCTTGCTCGACAAATCCAAGACAGGAGGAACCTGCCCGTTCGCGTTACGACCCGTTTCGGACATCTGATTGAAGATGTCGTACATCGCGTAATAGTCCTTCTGCGAAATCGGGTCGAACTTGTGATCGTGACAACGCGCGCAGGTAAACGTCACCCCGAGCCACACGGTCGTCGTGGTCTCGACCCGGTCGAACACGTTTTCAACGCGCGTCTCCTCCGGAATCCGGCCACCCTCGCCGTTGTGCATGTTGTTTCGATTGAAACCACTCGCGATTTTCTGGTCGCGCGTCGCATTCGGCAAAAGGTCACCCGCGAGCTGCTCAACGGTGAACTGATCGTACGGCATGTTGGCATTGAGCGCGTGCACAACCCAATCCCGCCAGGGCCACATCGTGCGTTCCGGGTCGCCTTGAAACCCGTTCGTATCGGCGTAACGCGCCAGATCGAGCCAGTCCCACGCCCAGCGTTCGCCATAGCGCGGTGACGCGAGCAGACGATCCACGACCCGCTCATACGCGTCGGGAGAACGATCTGCGACAAACGCATCCACCTCTCCCGGCGAGGGCGGCACGCCCGTGAGATCGAGTGACACGCGTCGCAACAGGGCTTCGCGGGACGCCTCCGGCGCCGGCGGAATTTTTTCCCGCTCGAGCCGCGCCAGCACAAACGCGTCAATGGGATTGCGCACCCGCGGCGCCAGATCGGCCGGAAGCGACGCGGGGACGACCGGTGCCTTCGGGGGAGAAAACGCCCAATGCTGTCCCCACGGCGCCCCGCCCTCGATCCACCGCTTCAACAGCTCGATCTCGTTCGGCTTCAACAGTCGGTTGGATTCCCGCGGCGGCATGACTTCGTCCGCATGCGGACTCGTGATGCGAAGGAAAAGCTCACTCGCGTCCGGTTTTCCGGGCGTGACCACCGTAACATCATTATGCGTACGAAAAAGCCCGCTACGCTGATCGAGGCGCAGATCCGCCTCACGCGTGCCGCCGTCAGGTCCGTGACACCGGTAACACGCATCCGAAAGAATCGGCTGAATCTCCCGGTTGAAATCCACCGCCTCCGCGGCCGACGCCGAAAGGCCGCTGAACAGAGCGGCAATAGGCATCACGCGTAGGAACACCCGGGGTAAGGTGGAAAACATGGGGCGACCTTAACCGCGGCGATCGCAGCACGCAATTACGAGATAACGGAAAATGCGTTGCTCCGCCCGCCAAACGAAAACCGGACGGGTTTGCCGGCACGGCAAGAGCGGAGGCTGATTCGCCCCCGACCCGGCCTTTCCGTCTTCCTAAAAATGGTAAACGTATGACTACAAGTGCATACTTCAATTCTATCTTGATTTTTCCGTTTTCCGGAAAACGGTAGATTTATGGAGTCGCAAGACGTAGTCGTCGCCCTCACGTTGCTGCGATCGCCGCAGTGGCCGGGATTCGCACGCCTATCCGAGGCATTGGGAATGAGCCTCTCCCAAGTGCACCGATCGGTTGCACGGCTTGGTCGATCGCGACTGTTTGTGGAGTCGGAGCAAGCGGTGCAACGAGCGAACTTGGCGAGGTCATCATTCATGGCCTTCCTTTTGTTTTTCCAGCGCGACTTGGAGAAATCACCCGAGGCATCCCGACAGCTTGGGCATGCCCTGACTTGAAAGACTCCAGCCTGTCGACCCTCGTTTCTGACGACCTCGTTCCTGTTTGGCCGGATATGGACGGCAAAGTGAAGGGACGCGCAATTGAGCCGCTTCACTCCGGCGTGCCAAAGGCTGTGCAAACAGACCAACAGCTCTATGCATTGCTCGCACTCGTCGACGTGCTGCGCGTGGGACGCGCGCGCGAACGTGAGTTCGCCGAAGCAGAGCTGCAAAAGAGAATAGCTTATGTCCGCACCTAACCTCGGAGGGATGCGAGCCGTCGCTGAGCGGCTTGATACGGTTGGGTTGCCATTACGCCTTCGTCGGCGGCTCGGTCGTGAATCTTCTGCTCGATTATCCGGAGCTGACGCCGGCGAGACCGACGGACGACGTGGATGTGATCATCGATATGAGAAGTACACGGCATTCCTCGATCGCGGTGATCACGACTACTATGGCAGTCATGATCTGGAGGACTTCATGACAGTGGTGGACGGTCGTGCAGGCATTGTGGTGGAGGTCGACCGAGCAGCGTCCGGGCTACGTAACTTCGTAATCACCAGCATCCGGCAGTTGCTTGCCGCCCCGGAATTCCACGACGCCTTGCCCGGACACCTGCCGCCCGAAGAGGAAGGACGGATAGGTCTGCTTCGCCGCAAACTCGACGACATTGCGAATCTTGCTGTGCCCGGACCATTGAAAGATTCCGGTCGCGCAACATCAGCGAGTTAGGCTCCAGCCTTGATCGAAGTAAGCTCGCATGGCTGAGATTTCTGCGAGTTCACACTGCGCGTGATGGCCGATCAGATCGCGTTCAGGGAGCAAGTGCCTCGACGGCCTAGATGGAACACCGTCAAAACCAGCCAAGCGCTCGACATCCGCCAAAAGTTCGACCGATATTTCTCCGGTCAAGTCACCCCGTTCACTCCATGAAAACCCGCCTTCTGTTTGTTGCTGCTTCCCTGCTCCTGCCGTTTGCCGCGCCGCTCGCGGCCAAGACACCGGACGGAAAATCGAAACTGGTCCTGATGGCTGGCAAACCGTCGCATCCTCCCCGGATGCATGAGTTCAACGCCGGCGTGCACTTGCTCGCCAAGTCGCTCGCCCAAGGCGCCCCCCAGTTGAAGGTCGACATCGTTCTCAACGGCTGGCCCACGGACGAAAGCGTGTTCGAAGGCGCCGATGCCGTTGTATTCTATATGGATGGTGGCGGCAAACACGAGGTCGTGCAGGAGGCCGGAGCGCGACTCGCGAAGATTGAAGAATGGGCCAGGCGCGGCGCGAGCATTGGTGCGATGCATTATGGCGTCGAAGTGATCGCCAATCAGGCCGGTCCGCAGTTCAAAAGCTGGATTGGCGGGCATTACGAAAACATGTTTTCCTGCAATCCGATGTGGGAACCGGAGTTCACCAAATTCCCGAACCATCCGGTTACCAGCGGAGTGAAACCGTTCAAAATCCGAGACGAATGGTATTTCAACATGCGCTTCGTCGAAGGCTTCAGCGCCGAAAAGGCGTCGCAACAAGCCGGAGTCAAATTCACGCCGATCCTCGTCGCGAAACCAAGCGACGCCGTGCGCGACGGCCCCTACGTTCACCCCAAGGGTCCTTATCCGCACATCCAAGCCGCAAAGGGTCAGCCTGAAGCGATGATGTGGGTGATCGAGCGTCCCGATGGTGGCCGCGGCATGGGCTTCACCGGCGGCCATTTCCACGATAACTGGAACGACGAAAACTTCCGCAAGGTCGTGCTCAACTCCCTCGTTTGGCTCGCCAAGGTCCCCGTTCCAAAGAACGGCGTGCAATCAAAAGTCAGTGCCGCCGATCTCGAGGCCAACCTGGATCCCAAGCCGACGCCGAAGAAAAAGGCGTAACCGAACCGAGACTTCTCCCAGTAGTGCCCGACTTTGGGCGTGGCATTCCTGCCGCTGCCCTTGGGTCAGGTTCCCCCGGTTGTCACTGCGCCTCGCATCGTCTGCATTCCTTATCCGCCCCCGTCCTAACCTGCCCCGGCTCCCCCGCTGTCCATGCGTTTCGTTTCCCTTACTCGCCTCGGTTTCGGCCTCGGTCTGATTCCTCTCGCGTCCTCCACCTTCGCCGCCGCGGATTCAAACTGGGCCTCCTACTTGGGCGACACCGGCGGGACCCACTACTCAAAACTCAACGCCATCACGACCGCAAACGTGCAGCGTATGGAAAAGGTTTGGGAGTTCCGCGCGGGCGGAATCGCGGCCAACAATCGCTCCCAGATCCAAGTCAATCCCCTCGTAATTGATGGGGTGCTCTACGGCATTTCGCCCGACCTGCAGCTTTTCGCGCTCGAAGCCGCGACGGGCCGCGAGCGGTGGCGGTTCACGCCACCTCCCGGCGTCGGCGGCGCCCGGCCCACCGGGGTCAGCCGCGGCCTCACTTTCTGGCGCGAAGGCAACGAGCGCCGCATCATCTTCGGTGCCGGTCGTTTCCTCCACGCCGTCGATCCGGCCACGGGCACTATGATCGAGAGTTTTGGCCAAAACGGCCGGATCGATCTGCTCCGCGATCTCGACGCCGACGACACGGAGCTCGCCGGCCGTTCCATCGTTTCGACCACACCTCCGGCCCTTTATCGTGACCTCATCATTGTTCCAGTCCGCGTGGGCGAGGGTCCGGCACCCTCCGTCCCCGGACACATCCGCGCCTACGACGTGCGGACGGGCAAGCGTCGCTGGATTTTTCATACGATTCCGCATCCCGGCGAATTCGGTTACAATACCTGGCCGGAGGACGCTTGGAAACGCGTCGGCGGCGCCAACTGTTGGGCCGGTCTCGTGGTTGATCAAGAACGCGGCCTTGCCTTCGTTCCGACGGGCTCGGCAGCCTTCGATTTCTTCGGCGGCGATCGTCCGGGCGAGAATCTGTTTTCCAACTGCCTGATCGCGCTCGATGCCGCAACCGGCAAACGCAAATGGCACTTTCAGTTTGTGCACCACGATGTCTGGGACCGCGACCCGCCCGCCGCTCCCGTGCTCTGTGAAGTGACGCGTCATGGAAAGAAAATCGCCGCCGTCGCCCAAGTACTCAAATCCGGACACGTCTGGGTCTTCGATCGCGAAACCGGCGAATCGCTTTTCCCCTGGCACGAAATGCCCGTGCCCGCCTCCGATTTAAAAGGCGAGGTCACCTGGCCCACGCAACCGATGCCGTTGAAACCCGAGCCGTTTGCCCGACAGGTCTTCACGGAGGCCGAGGTCACGAACCGCTCCCCGGCTGCTCGCGAGGCGGTCCTGCGCCGACTCCGCGAGGCCCGCCCGCATCAGCCGTGGGATCCGCCGAGCGAGCGCGGCACGATTGTCCTCCCTGGCTTCGATGGCGCCGCCGAATGGGGTGGCCCTGCCGTCGACCCGAACGGAATTCTCTACGTTAACAGCAACGAGATGCCGTGGATTCTGCAGATGGTGCCCACGCAAAACTATACAGGTGACGCTAGTGGCACGAAAGCCCTGTACGCGCAGCTTTGCATGTCGTGTCACGGACAAAACCGCGAGGGCAACGCCGCCGCCAATATTCCCTCGCTCGCCGGGATCGAGACCCGCTTGAAACCGGACGACATCATGGCGCTGCTGCGGAGCGGCAAAGGCGTGATGCCGGCCTTCAACTTCATTCCCGACCCGGCCAAGCGCGCGCTGGCGAGATTTCTGATCGACCCGTCCACCGCGGACACTCCGGCGACGGGTTCCGTGCCCGCGAACCACGAGCACGCCGGCATGAGGGAAAGCGCCGCCGGCGGGCGCAGTCCATTCGTCACGACGGGCTACAATCGTTTCCTCGATCCCGAGGGTTATCCTGCGATCCGGCCGCCCTGGGGAACCCTCAACGCCATCGATCTCAACACCGGCGATTATCTCTGGCGCCGCACTCTGGGCGAGTTGCCTGAACTGACCGCGCAAGGTATCCCTCCTACGGGTACGGAAAACTATGGCGGCCCTGTCGTCACCGCCGGCGGCGTGTTGTTTATCGCGGCCACCAAGGACGAAAAATTCCGCGCGTTCTCCGCCCGCACAGGCGAATTGCTCTGGGAAACCCAACTTCCCGCCGGCGGTTATGCCACCCCCGCCACCTACGAAGTCGACGGCCGACAGTTCGTCGTGATCGCCTGCGGAGGTGGCAAAATGGGCACCAAATCCGGCGACTCCTACATCGCCTTCGCACTGCCACGCTGAGTTGAACTGCGTTCACCTCAGCCCTCTCCCAACCCACGGAAATCATTTCCATCGTCTCACTTTTCATGCCCGTCCCGTTCCAACCTTTTTCGTTCCGCGTTCTGCTCGTTTGCCTGTTTGCAGTCAGCGGGTCCATCTCCCTGGCCGGCGCAGCGAACCCGCCGGCGGGCAAACCCAATATTATTTTCATCCTCACGGATGACTTGGGTTATGGCGATGTCGGCACCTTCTTCCGCGATGGCCAGCGTCCCTCCGGCAGCCGCGGCGGGATGATGACACCCGAGCTCGATCGCCTCGCCAGCGCCGGCGCCCGGCTCACCCATCATTATTGTGCGGCCCCCGTCTGCGCACCATCTCGCGCCTCCGTACTCTCCGGTTTGCACCAGGGCCACGCCAACGTGCGCAACAACCAATTCGACAAGGCCCTCGCTCCCAACCACACCCTCGCGACCGTCCTTCGGCAGGCCGGCTATGCCACCGCCGCCTTTGGCAAATGGGGCCTGCAAGGCCTCGCCACCGGCGGTGCTCCCAACTGGCCGGCGCATCCGCAGAATCGCGGTTTCGACTTCTTCTTCGGTTACATCCGCCACGTCGACGGACACGAACATTACCCGTTTGAGGCCCCGTATCGCAACCGCGTCATCACTGCGAAGTTAGGGCCGTCCGCCACCATCGAGGTAGCCGATGACGCCAAGCCCGCGCTCTTCGGCAAGGAGGTCTGGGAGAATCGTCGTGAAATCTCGGATACGCTGGATAAGTGCTACACCACCGATCTTTTCACCGCGCGGGCGAAGCACTGGATCGCCGCCCAGCAACGCGCCACACCGGGGCAGCCCTTTTTCGCCTATCTCGCCTTTGACACTCCGCACGCCGTGCTCGAGCTCCCCACCATGGCCTACCCCGCGGGCCGCGGCCTGAAAGGCGGACTGCAGTGGTACGGCACCCCGGGGAAAGCGATCAACACCGCCGGCGGCACGATCGACTCCTGGACACATCCCGACTTCGCAAACGCGACCTTCGATCACGACCACAACCCGGCCACCTTGGAACAACCGTGGGCCGATGTCTATCGCCGCTACGCCACCAGTGTCCGCCGGATCGACGATGCCGTCGCCGACGTCATGCAGACGCTGCGTG
>JBBQEG010000252.1:0-7912 GCA_038320495.1 Opitutales bacterium
ATCCCGTGCACATTCGGCATTCCGATCGCGCAACACAGGGTGTGATCGCTCATTCCTCGCAGCCCGGTGACTTGCGCCACGGTCAACGGCGCGGCTAGGCCGACAAAGACCAGGGAAAGAACGGAGCAAAGGCGGAGCATAATGCTAAACACAGTCGTAACCCAGAATCGTTCCCCCGCAAGTGCAGCCCGATTTCCTTGCCCCGTACTCCCGGTGGCGGTCATCCACCTCCGTGGAGTTTCCTCAACTCCTGCTTTGCGTGATCCATGATCCCTCCTGTTGCGGAAGTGAGCGCAGCCGAGCTCAGTTCGAGCGCTTCATGTAGATCCCGACGTTATTGAATTTCGTCCCGCGGATATCGATCGAGGATACCGTTCCGGGAAACTCGGCCGTGTTCTTGAGCCAGTCAGCTTGCGCCTCAAACTGTGAGGTATTGCCGACGGTTTCTCCCGTAGCCGGGTTCGCGACCGCCTGGAGGGTGAGTGGGCGCCGTTGGCCTCCGGTGATGGCGACGAGTTCGATCGAAGGCGCCGCGATGCGGATGAAGTTCTCCGCGTGGCCGTCGAGAATGTAGACGGTGAGTTTTCCGGCCCCCGCATCACGGACGAGTTCAAGATTGTAGGCGTGATCGCCCACCTCGATCAGTGTGCCGCCATGAGGGGCCGCGTGAACGTGGCCGCCGGAGCCAGCACTTTGATTGGGGCTCTTGCTGCAGCCGCCCAGCATCGCGGCTAAAGCGAGCGCCAGCGGAAAAAACCAATGGGTAAAACGTGGCTTCATTCCGGCTGACGTTGGGAGTCTCCTCCGACCGATGCGAGCCAAAGTGAAACTGGAGGGAGGTAAGCCCTCTTGAATTTTCTATTCCCGCTGCACCGGATCGATCGCTGAGGCAGGGCTTGAACGCATTGTTTCCGGAATGCGCGAGATATCACGGGAGAGAGGCACGCTGTGGAAGTGCCCCGTTTTCACGCGCATTATAGGATTGGCATCGGACGCCGTTCGCGAAACGAATCATCCCCTCGGTCTCCGATGACGTCCCGTGCCACACAGTCCACCGTAACCGCCCGCTGGCCTTTCTGGCTGCTGCTGGTCGCGTGGGTGTGCGCGCACAGTCCCCAGACGGTGATGCCGACCGTACTGACGTGGTTCGCTGAGGCGCGGTCGTTTTCGCATCAACGCGACCTTTCGCGCTCGGCGGCGTTTGTGCTCGGTGGAGAGAAGGAGCCGAGCCGCGCCGGCGATGCGATTGCCCTCGTGCACGCCTCGCAGCAGGACGCGGCTCATTCCGCCCCTATCTCAGTTCCGTCGACGGCGGTCCTGAAAAAAATCGATCTCACCACCGAACAGCATACCGACGTCGGACCTCCGGCGGAGCGGGATGCGTTGGGGTATCAGGCTGACCTCGACTGTAGTTCGAGACAGCGGGCGCGGCCGCCCCATGCTCCGCCGCGTGTTGGTAACATGATCTGATTCGCGACTCGGCTCGGATGAGTCGCGTTCTCTTTCTCGCCGGAATCCGGCGGGAATTATTGGCGTCGCCGAACCGTCCTTGCGCATGTGCGTCAGAAGGCGTTCGGCCGGCGATCTAGCATTCGATCCTCTGTTCCCGGTTTGTGTACCATGTATTTCCCCTTTTCTTTTTTGCGTCCCCACGTAGGCGCTTCTACCGCACTTTATCTCGCGAGCAACGCTCTGGCGTTGTCCGCTTCTGTGGTCGGCGCCCCGCCCCCGCCTCCGGACGTATCCACTCCAGAACGACTCGACCCCTTCATCGTGCAGGGTCGCGCCACGGATCTGGTCGGGACAGCCACCTCCGCGTCGCAGGGAATTGTGGGCGCAGCCGAACTCGGAGCGCGGCCCTTTCTACGGAGAGGTGAGTTGCTTGAGGTGATTCCAGGCGTGGTGATCACCCAGCACTCCGGCGGCGGGAAGGCTAACCAGTATTTTCTTCGCGGCTTCAATCTGGATCATGGCTCTGACTTTTCCGTCAGCGTCGATGGGTTACCCGTCAATCTGCGTTCGCATGCGCACGGCCAGGGTTACGCTGATTTGAACTTCCTCATCCCTGAGCTCGTGCGTCAGGTCGACTATCACAAAGGTCCGTTCTTCGCGGACGTCGGAGATTTCTCGAGCGCGGGCGCGGCTGAGTTTCGACAGTTCGATCGCTTGCCGGAGAATTTTGTCAGCCTGACCCTTGGTGAAAACGCCTTTGCCCGTTTCGTCACCGGAGGCACTCGGAGTGAGGGTGACCAATTGACCACGGCCGCTCTCGAGTTGTCCCGGGACGACGGTCCGTGGATTCGCCCGGAGAACTTTGAACGCGTGAACGCCTTCCTGCGTCATCGCTGGGGGAGTCCGGGTGCCGGATATCGTCTCACGGCGATGGCGTATCATGCCACGTGGCAAGCCACGGACCAGATTCCCCTCCGCGCGGTCGAGGCCGGAGAGTTGGATCGGTTCGGAACGTTGGACGATACCGACGGAGGCAGCAGCGCGCGCGTCAGTCTCTCCTTCGATGCCGACTGGCGCCACGCCGAAGGCACCACGAGGCTTACGGCCTACGCACTGCACTATCGGATGAACCTGTATTCAAACTTCACGTACTTTTTGGACGATCCCGTAAACGGGGACCAATTCAACCAGCGTGATCGTCGTAATGTGCTGGGAGTTTCGCTGGATCGGACCTGGGTGGCGGCGCCCAGGGGCGAAATGCAGAGCGAGACCACTGCGGGCCTGCAACTCCGCGCCGATTTGATCGATGAACTCGGGCTGCATCGCACCGCGCAGCGGAGTCGATTGTCCACCGTGCGTGATGATCGGGTCGACCAGTGGAGCGCCGGAGTGTACGCGCGAAATGAAACCCGGTGGCGCGATTGGTTGCGCACCGACGCCGGCCTGCGCGTGGATGCTTACCGTTTCGATGTGGCGAGCGATCTCCCTCGTAATTCGGGCCGGGCGAATGATCAAATTGTTAGCCCCAAACTGGGGCTGGCTCTGGGGCCTTGGGCCGCGACTGAGCTGTATTTGAATGCTGGATTCGGTTTCCACAGTAATGATGCGCGCGGCACGACGATCCGAGTCGACCCCGCCGACGGCGTAACGCCGGTCGATCCCGTCACACCACTGGTTCGATCGCGGGGCGCGGAAATCGGCGTTCGAACCGCCGTTATACCCGGCGTGGTGAGCACCGTTTCGCTCTGGGGGTTGACGCTCGACTCGGAACTCGTGTTTGTCGGCGATGCGGGCGGCACGGAACCCGCGGCGAGGACCCGACGTCACGGTCTGGAGTTCGCCAACTTTTGGCGGCCGACGCCGTGGCTCGCCCTGGAGGCGGATCTCACCTTCACGCATGCGCGCTATCGGGACGACCTCGGCGAGGGGACGCGGATCGCGAACTCGATCACGCGGGTTGCCACCGGCGGCGTCACGTTCGGGCGGGAGCTAGGTGGATTCGGAAGCGTCCGGGTTCGGCACTTCGGGCCCCGGCCATTGACCGAGGACAATGCGGAGCGGGCGCCCGCCTCCACGACCTTTAACGCGCAGCTCGGCTGGCGAACGGAAAAGTGGGAGATCGCGGTCGACGTGCTCAATGTCCTCGACCGCGAGAACTACGACATCGCTTATTACTACACGTCACGCCGACCGGGTGAGGGGGCGGAGGGACTTGATGATCTGCACTTTCACCCCGCCGAACCGCGCACCGTCCGGCTGACGCTCACGCGCCGTTGGTGACGTTTAGCCGTTCTTCCCCGTGACCGCGTCCTTCCGCCGTTGCTTACAGCGCAGCCATCACAAAGGCACTTCTGCTGGAAGGCCCGACGGCGGAACTACCCGTCGTACTTGAAAAACGTCGTTGGCAATCGAGCCCCCGGCTGGCGGGCAGTGGTGCTACCTGAACGTTTCATTGACATTAAAAAGGAAGAGTAGTCATTGGCATCAAGCTAGGTTCGCGGCATTTTTAATCTGAGTTTCGCGAACGATAGCCTCGGCTTATCCTTACCCCGGTAAAGCGCCCCTCACTCATGAAAACGCCCCAGTCATGTTTCCGGCGGCCTTCGCCGTCCCTCGCTACTATGTTTCATATATCGGTGCTTCGCACGGCGATCCTGGCGAGCTCCATTCTATTGCCGCGGCCAGTCGCCGGTCAGTCGCTCGCTCCGATTACGGACCCGGGGACGACAAAAGCATCGGATGCGCTCATCAAATTAAATCCGTTCGAAGTCAAAGCTGGCAGCGACAATAGCTATGGCGCGCTCAACTCTAATTCACTTACGCAATTTAACCTGGCGCTGAATCAAGCTCCCGTGTCCGCCGATATTTTCACGGAGGATTTCATGCGGGATATCAGCGCCACCTCGATTGAGGAAATGCTTAATGGTTACGGCGCAGGCGCCGGGACAGTGATGTCGAACCCTGACTCTGACGCTTTATCCCAACAGCCCGGCGACCGACTCGGTAATCAGACCATCGGCATTCGCGGCACGGGAGGTGGCGCGATTCACCGCGATGGCTTCGCTGCCACCGGTGCGGCCAATAACTACGGCAGCACTGCCGTCGGCATCTCAAGTACCTTCGATGTCGAACGGGCGGAGGTTGTGCGCGGCCCGCAAGGATTACTCTACGGAGCCGGGGGTGCCGGCGGCACGGTGAACACCGTTTCGAAGCGCGCCAATTTTAATCGGAGGAACGGCACCTCATCGTGGCGCATCGACCAATATGGATCCAAGCAAGGGCAGTTTGATTACAACTGGGGCGCCGACAACGTGGCGTTTCGCTTCACGATGCTGGACGATTCCCAAAAATACCGGCGAGTCTTCATCGGACACGAAACGCAGGGTATATATGGCCAGTTCGCGGTGAAGCTCACGCCCTTGCGCAGCGTGCTCCGTGTGCAAGCTCAGCGAACGGTCAACGAGCGTATCCTTAACACCAATCAGGAGAATATCGCATTTACCAACGCCGCCACCGATCCGAGACACCTTTACGGCTTGGGCTATCTGCTGCGGAACAATCTGACTGGTCCCACCAACCCCAATACCGGCCAACCGTGGCCTCGCGGGGCCATCGCGAATGGCGGCCTCACGTGGGATAATCTGAATTCGTGGGCCGGCTCGGCCGCAAGCGAGTACGTGACGAACAAGGTTTTCTCGGTGAGCGCCGAAACGGTTTGGGCCAGGTGGCTGTCCTCACAATTCAATATCCTCTATAACGATTACCAATCGGACAACGCCGGCGGCGGACTGGCGCAGCTCAGCGCCCCCTTGCTGAACGGGAATCCGCTTAATGAGTGGGCCAATGGGAAAACATATTCTGATACTGAGCAGCCCACGCGTCGCTGGGCCGTGCGCGGATCCGCGATGTTGACCAATGAGCTGCTCCGCGGACGTGCACAGAGCCAAACTCTGCTCGGTTACGACATCGAGTGGGCCGACCAAGGGCCTACTGGTTTCGGGTACTACCTGGCCGACGCAAACTTCAATGTCATCTATAATCCGGCCATTCCATCAAATCTTGGCCGTACGCCCATGCCTCGGGTGTGGTGGCCTGTAGGCAACAGTCCGGTTAAGAACCCGATCGTTCGTGCCGGCTGGGTTTCTCCCCGAGTCACGATCGACGGGGTAAACTATGCGCGCATGCCACAAAATCCGCGGGATCCAGCATGGGTGAGGCCAAATAATCCGCTCGGTCTTGCAACCCTCGCCGGTGAGCGGAGCGAATAATTTCGGACACCATTGGGAGAATCGCACCGCAGGAGTCTACACCTCAAATTATACAAGTTGGTTCAACGACCGCTTCGGCACCCTGGTCGGGATTCGAGCCAACGAAACTTTTAAGCGCACACCTAATATCACCGCCACCGTGGCCGAGCCCTGGGCGGAAAGCACCAAAGCGAATACGAGTTATAATCTGGGATTGAATGTCCGCATTCGCGACTGGCTGCGCGTTTATTATAGCCTGTCCAGCACGTACAATACAGCGCTGGTCAACGCGAACGATCCGCTTGGCAATGCCCCGCGTCCATCGACCGGTACGGGCCAGGAGGTGGGATTCAAGTTCAACACTCGCGATGGCCGCCTCTCCGGTTCGGTGCAGTATTTCGCCACGGACTCGAAGGACGAGATGGTTAACGCTGGCGCCGCGGTGCGCGATCTGATCAATCCCGTAGGGTTGAATAGTTCGCATGACGGCCCGGCCGGCGGACGAAACCAGTGGGTCAACCTCGACCGCACCACCAGCGGGCTTGAGGTAATCCTCACTGCAAGTCCGACGCCGAACTGGCGCATGCGGCTTGCCGCGACGTCAGCGGACGGAAAAAATCTCACCAACAAGACCTACCCGATCCTCTGGAACGACCAGTTCCACGTGCGCAACGGCAGCGTCACCTATCAGAATGGAACGCCATTTCTCGTTCCAACGACTCCCGCCGTCATTACGGCCAACATTGCGACGCTCAACCGTCAGATTGATCCCGCTACCATTCAAAGCCAGGGAACTTGGACCCCGCTCACCATCGCGATGATGAATGATCCGACCAGCCCGTATTGGGCCCAGCCTGCCGACAGCAACGGCCGGCTTGAGACGAGCAACGTACGTCGGGTCCTGCAGTACTTTGTCGGCCCAAATGGCAGCGCGCTGACCGGTGTCACCGGTTTTTCAACGGCGGACATTCCCTATTTTTGGTCGGATCCAAATGGGACGAACGGCGAGACGGTGGTGGCCCGCAAAGGTGAGTCCACGGTGGGATACGCCCAATATCGATTTGTATTCACAAATAATTACACCTTCACCGGTGACAATTGGCTCAAAGGTTTTGGCGTTGGCGGTACGGTGGCGCTGGGAGTGGGCAACCGGACATTTTACTATAATACGCCGGGAGGCGGACGTGAACGTTTTGCCTCGCCCGATACCTGGCAGGCGAACCTGATCGTTTCCTATCGACGCAAACTCGGAAAACGGTTTGGCTTCGTTACGCAGGTCAACGTTGATAACGTCTTCAATCATTACCGTCTCGGGACTCTTCCTAATAATGGCTCGGGCTTCACAGTCCCGGCAAATCTCGCGGTCACATTCTACGGGCAACCGCGGATGTACGTCTGGACGAACAGCCTGACGTTCTAGCTCGAACGGGAAGACCGCGCGGCTTAGGGCTCGAGCGAAGCTGCGCGCTGGGAGGCTTCCTCCCGCTGGATGCACGGGTTTATTCACTTTATTCTTTGACACGTCTGACCCTCGAATGAAGCTGGGTGCCCCCCTCGGTCATGTTTCTTCCAAACGGGACGCCGCGGCGAAGCCGGATCTTCTTCCATGGATGCACTCGTAGGGGCGGCGTTATTGACCAACTATAAACCCCTTTCTGCGGTTCCTTTGTCTCGGCTCATTCCTATGAATAATATTAAATCATCCTCAGGCGCTGAGCTCACCCGGCGCAGCCTTCTTCAGCAAGCGGGCCTCGGATTACTCGGGGCCGCGGCGCTTCCGTTCGCTGGATCGCCGCAGCTGCAAGCGGCCGCGCCAGCCAGGCAGCCAACTGCACCTCAGCCCGAACTGGTACCGCTGAATCGCTTCCCGCGCATGATGCAGGAGTATTTCGGGAAGCGTATGATTGAGCAGGAGAATGCAGCCGAGGCTGTGATCGCCGGTCTCCGTACGCGCGGGCAAGCCGAGGCGCACGTGCGGGAAACCACAAAGAAAGTGAAGCAGTGTTTTGGCGCCCTGCCCGAGAAGACGCCGCTCAACGCGCGGGTGACCGGGGTCGTCGATCGCGATAGCTATACGATCGAGAACGTCATCTTCGAAAGCCGGCCGAATTTCCCTGTGACCGGTAATCTATATCTACCGAAGAATCGCAAGGGACCGACTCCCGCCGTGGTAGGGGTTTGCGGGCATGCCCTCAACGGCAAGGCCGGCGGAA
>JBBQEG010000253.1:0-7912 GCA_038320495.1 Opitutales bacterium
CCCGCTTCAGGTGATCGTCGACCCGGCCAATCATCAGCGTGATATAAGGACGAATGGCGTCGGCCGCGAGGCCGGCGGCCCGCGCACGTTTCAGTCCGCGCGCAAAAGCCTCGGCGACCGCGATCGCCTGGGGCACGGTGAAACTGACTGTAGCATTAACGCGGATACCGCGCGCGGTCATCTCCTCGATCGCCGCAATCCCCACCTCGGTGGCGGGCGCCTTGATCGCAATATTCGGCGCGAGCGCGGCCAGCTGCGTCGCTTGCTCGACCATCAGCTGGGCGCGGGGATAAAACTTCGGACTCACCTGCACGGAGAGAAATCCCTTTTCGCCGCGCGTGGCTTCGTAAACCGCGTTGAGCTGCGAAGCGGCGTCGAGGGCGAGCGTGTGAATCAACTTCCATGCGATGTCGTCTTCGGTGAAATCCGGGTGATCGTGGGCAATGCGATCGATGAGCGGGTTGCAGAGGGCCGGCTGGGCTTTCACCGCCTGCGAAACGATGACGGGATTCGAGGTGCCGCCGACCGCGCCCAAGGCCACGGCCTCGCCGAGTTCACTGGGAACTCCCGAGTCATTCCACCAATCGGCGCCGAGCGCCGTCATGCGGGACATGATCGTGGTGGCTGACGAAGCGGGGGCAGCGGATGGCTGCGTCGAGGCGGAGAGGGGAGAGGGAAGTACCGGGTTCATCGGAAGAAAGGGGGTGGAAGGTGCCGGGTTACACGCCGGCGTGCAGACGGACATATTCGCGGGCGATTCGCGCTTTGGGGAGCGCCGGTACCTTAACCGGATCCTCCTCGGCTTCAACCACGAGCCAGCCTTGATAACCGACGGCTTGGAGAAGGCGAAAGATCGCGGGAAAATCGACGCAGCCATCACCGGGAATCGTGAAAACGCCCTCGCTCACGGCGCGGCAAAATGACCAGCCTTCGGCGCGCACCCGCGCGGCGACGCTAGTACGGACACTTTTCAGGTGCACGTGGCCAATCCGGCCGGCGTAACGCTGGGCGATTGCGACGGGGTCAATTCCGGCAAACGCGAGGTGTCCCGGATCGAGCAGAAGGTCGAGGTTCGACACGGCGGCTAATATTCGGTGCAGGTCGGCTTCCGCCTGAATCACCGTCCCCATGTGGTGATGATAGACGACCCGCAGACCCGCCGCGGCCGCGATGCCGCTGAGGTGTTCAAGGCCGGCGATGAAGCGTGGCCACTCGGATTCGTTCAGGCGCGGACGTTCATTGCCGTCGAAACCCAAGGGGGCGTCCCGCGTACCATGGATGCAGCGGGTGCACTCGGCTACGATCACGACGCGCGCCCCGAGGGTCTGCAACAACTCCAGATGCGGGCGAAACGAAGCCGCGTCGGCCTCCCGGTCACCCGCCGCGAGAAACGTGCTGTGCCAGCCGCTCACCAGCTCGAGTTGATGACGCGCCAGCGCGCCGCCCAACGCGTCCGACGTTCTTGGATACGCGTGACCGAGCTCGCTGCCCGCAAACCCGGCGAGGCGCATCTCGCTCAGAATTGTGTCGAGCGGCACATCGCCGGCGAGTTCGTTGAAATCGTCGTTGCTCCAGATGATCGGGTTGGCGCCCACGCGGCAGCCCCGAAGCTCGACCCGTGGATGGGAAACGGCAGGCGTCGCGTGCATCAGTAATAGAATCGCTGTTTCTCCAGAGCGCGGTCGTAAGCGGCGCGCGCCTGGCGCACCGCGGGAACCGCCGAGGTCGCCGCCATCGGAACGTCCCACCACGAATAACCAGGCAGACGCACGTCGGCGGGCACTTCGATGTAGATCATGACGACCCCGGTGGTCTGCTTCGCGGCGGCGAGTGCGGCGCGCAGTTCCGCCGGCGTGCCGGCCCGGACCGCGGTGGCACCGAGGCTCTCGGCGCTTTTCATATAGTCCACCGCGACCGGAGTGCCCTCAAGGCGCCCGGCTGCGCGCGTGCGGACACGGAACTCGTTGCCAAAACTGTTTCCGCCGCAGCCGCGCTGCAGCCCGTGGATGCAGCCGTATCCATGGTTGTCACACAGCACGATTGTGAGCTTCAGGCCCTCCTGCACGGCGGTCACGATTTCAGTGTGTAACATGAGATAGCTTCCGTCTCCGACAAACGCATACACCTCGCGCCCCGGCTCTGCGAGTTTCACGCCCAAGGCGCCCGCAATCTCGTAGCCCATGCACGAGTAACCGTACTCCGAATGATAGTCGTTCGCCGCATAAGAGCGCCACAACTTGTGGACATCGCCGGGCAGTCCGCCCGAGGCATGGACCATCGTACCGTCCGCGCCGCAGGCCAGGTTCACCTCCTCGATGACCTGCGCCTGCGTGATTGGCACGCCGCGCTGGGGCGCGATCAGCGTCGCGCGCGTTTTTTCCCACGCATCCCGGGCCCGGCGAATTCCCGTGCGATAGCCGGACGTGATTTTCCATCCGCTGAGCGCGGTCCCGAGCTGCGCCAGGACGGCGCGGGCATCGCCTACGAGCGGAACCGCGCCGTGCTTGCGGGCATCGGCGCTGTGCAGATTGATCCCCACGAAGCGGACACGCGGGTTCTGAAACTGGGTCTTTGAGGCCGTGGTAAAGTCGCTGAGCCGCGTACCCACACAGATGACGACATCGGCTTCGAGGGCGAGGGTGTTGGCCGCGGCGGTGCCCGTGACCCCGACTGCGCCGAGCGAGGCCGGATGCGCGTCGAGGATCGCCCCCTTGCCGGCCTGGGTCACGGCGACCGGAATCCCGGTCGCATCGACGAGGGCGGCCAACGCCGCAGTGGCGTCCGCATAGTGCACCCCACCGCCGGCGACCACGAGCGGCCGTCGCGCTTTGCGAATGAGTGCAACCGCGGCCTGAAGGGCTTCCGTCGAAGCCGACGGGCGGTCCACGACGAAAACGCGTTTCTCGAAAAAGTGCCGCGGGTAAGCGAAGCTCTCGGCCTGTACGTCCTCAGGCATCGCGATGGTAACGGCGCCTGTCTCGACGGGATCGGCGAGGATCCGCATCGCCTCCGGCAGCGAGGCCAGGAGCTGCTCGGGACGATTGATGCGATCCCAGTATTTGGAAACGGGGCGAAAGCAGTCATTGACGCTGACGTCCTGGCTTCCTGGATACTCGAGCTGTTGCAGCACGGGTCCGGGGACGCGGTTGGCAAAGATGTCGCCGGGGAGCAGCAGGACCGGCAGCCGGTTGACCGTGGCGGTGGCGGCGCCGGTGATCATGTTGGTTGCGCCCGGCCCGATGGAGCTGGTGCAGGCAAACGTGCCGAGCCGCTGGCGGGCCTTCGCGAAGGCAACCGCGGAGTGCACCATGGCCTGCTCGTTCTTGGGTTGGTAATAGGGGAGGGCGCGACCGCCGTGCTCTTCGAGAGCCTGGCCGAAACCGGTCACATTACCGTGGCCGAAAATGCCGAAGACGCCGTGAATCAGCCGGTGTTCCACGCCGTCGCGTGCGATGTATTGCTGCTGGAGAAATTTCACCAGCGCGGCGGCCATGTTGAGGGTAACGGTCGTTTTCATACGAGTCCAGGGGGAAGGTCGGCAGGCCTCCAACCCTGTTGCGCAGGGTCGAGGGTCCAGGTGTGTTCGGGAGCGAACGTAAAGCCAGTGTACGGATTGCCCGGCAGGTGCCGGATCATCCAAAGATAATACATCCCGTATCCAGGAGCGGATACCTGCGCATGATCACGACCCGGCGGGATCACCACGGTGTCGCCGTCGCGAACCTTGACGACGTCGTCGCCAAATTCCGCGTGACCGTAACCGGTCGGCAGAGTGAACCGGTAGTGATAGATCTCGGGTTGATCGTGATGATGCGGTGGGTAGCTGGACCAGCGGCCCGGATAGTTCACGACTTCGCCGATCACGAGATTGGATTCCGGCCGGGCCGCGCGATCGAAGATCAAGCGGACATTTCGTAACCCCGCGTTCTGGACCAAGCCCGCCCCGCGATACTCGGGGGCCAGGTTTGCGGGCAGGAAAAGCTGGGCGGGAAAAGTCCGTTCGTTCCGGGTCCGGACAATCGCGAACTCGGTTCCAGCGCTGAGGCTGCGGATCGCAACCGGCGTGTTGCCCGCCAGGTGCAGTGCACTCGGTGGCTCGTCGAAGCACGATCCGCGGCGAATTTCCGCGGTAATGCCGACGCAATCGATGGCGGCCGCGCCCGAGAGCAGGATCCACGCGGACTCGTCGGGATGGGTTTCCTGCACCATCTCCCCGTCACTCAGCCTACACACGGAAAAATCGAGACCGAGGGGGATATCCGTGCCGGCCATGTGATCCGAAGACGAGGTGATCAGGGTGACACCGGAGGTGAAACCAGAAGAAGGTGCACGGCGCAGAGCAGGCGGGACGATCATCGCAGGGGGTGGCGGGGAATCTTGAAATGTAAACGTTATCATCCGCGCCGCGGTCAACTCCATTCGGTGGGTCTTTTTCGCGGCGGGTTCGACTCCGTGGAATGGGTGCGAAGCGGAAATTTCTCGATTGCACGGCGTCCCAAGGCCGGGCGTTCTGCGGTGACCCTGCCCTTATGGTCGACCCGACTTCCCCGTCCCATCCCGCCGAGCGCGAGACCTTGTTCTCGTTAAAGGGCAGGCGCGTGCTGGTGACGGGATCGGGACAAGGAATCGGTCTCACCCTTGCGCGGGGGCTGGGAACGGCGGGAGCTGAACTGGTTTTGAATGACATTGATCCGCTGCGGCTCGAGGCGGCGATCACGGCCTTGCGAGGCGAAGGTTTTGTGGTGAATGGGCGGAGTTTCAACGTCGCTCAGGAGGCGGACGTCAGGCGTGGCGTGGCGGAAATCGAGGCGGCGATCGGTACGCTCGATGTGTTGATCAACAATGCCGGCATTCATCGTCGCGCGCCGCTCGAAAGCATGCCGCTGGAGAACTGGCAGGCGGTCTTGGATGTGAACCTGACCAGCGCGTTTCTCGTCACGCGTGCCGTGGTGCCGGGCATGATCCGGCGCGGGCGAGGGAAGATCATTAATTTGTGCTCGCTGAACTCCGAGATCTCGCGGCCCACAATCGGAAACTACGCGGCGGCAAAAGGCGGCCTGAAGATGCTGACGCGTGCCATGGCGGTGGAGTGGGCGAAGCACAACATTCAGGCGAACGGCCTTGCGCCCGGCTATATCAAGACGGCGTTGACGGGGCCGCTCACGGTTGATCCAGAGTTTAATCGGCACCTCTGCGCCCGCACCCCCGCTGGCCGCTGGGGCGAGCCGGAAGAGTTGATTGGCGCGGCGGTCTTTTTGGCGACGCCCGCCTCGGACTTTGTGAACGGCCAGATTCTCTTTGTGGATGGCGGCCTGCTGGCCGCGCTCTGAGGCGCAGGTCGATTCCGAGGTGATGACTCTATGGTGAAACAGACATTCCTGTCTGTTTTGAACTCCGACCCAGAACAGACAGGAAAGTCTGTTTCACTTTCCCCGTGTCATTCGGGTGGCGGCCCGGTGACTTTTCAACGACGTGCCACCAAAGCGGTTGTCAGCGCTTAAATCCGACTGGAAAACTCCAGCATTGACAGCCTTCCTCGAAATAAATGTAAACGTTTTCACGACCTGAGAGACGCCCTCGGGATTTGCTACGTGATTCTCTTCGTTAAGGTGTTCAGGCGCGCTCGGATTGGGGCCCGCCGCCTCGTGTACTCTCAACTCCTGATACCCATGAAATCCTCCGTTTCTCGTTCTTTGTTCGGTCTCGCGCTCTTAATGGCCGTCGACGTTTCCGGCAAGCCAGGGAAGCCCGGCCCCGCGCCGGACGCGATCAAGCCGCGAATCGTTACCGAAGCTGTCAAGCATGACACCGATGATCCGGCGATCTGGATCAACCGGGCAAATCCGGCGGGTAGTTTGATTCTGGGCACCGACAAGAATGTCGACGGCGCGCTGTATGTGTTCGGCTTGGACGGAAAGATTCATGCCGACAAGGTGGTGCGCGGGATCGTTCGGCCGAATAATGTGGACGTCGCGTACGACCTGATGGTGAACGGAAAACCGACGGATGTCGCGGTGGTGACGGAGCGCTATGCGAACCGGCTGCGGGTTTATCGGCTGCCTGACATGGCCCCGATTGACGGCGGCGGACTGCCCGTCTTCACCGGAGAGCTCGCGCGCGATTGTATGGGGGTGGCGCTCTATACAAGGGCGTCGGACGGAGCCCTGTTTGCGATCGTGAGCCGGTCTGATTATCAGGCACCGTTACAGGGTTATCTGCATCAATACCGGTTGGTCGATGACGGCACCGGCACGGTTCGCGCGGTTTTCAGTCGTTCGTTTGGCGAGTGGAGCGGCAAGAAGGAAATCGAGGCGATCGCGGTGGATAACGAACTCGGATTCGTTTATTATAGCGACGAGAATTACGGGATTCGGAAGTACCACGCGGATCCGGCAGCCGATGATTCGGACGAGCAGCTCGGCGTGATCGGGCTCGAAGGATTCGCCGACGACCGCGAGGGAATCTCGATTTATCGCACGGGTGCCGGGACGGGTTATATTCTTATTTCCGATCAGCAGAACAATGCGTTTCGGATCTACGCGAGGGAAGGTACGACGGCGAATCCTCATGAGCACGCCTTCATCAAGTCGATCAACGTCTCGACGATCGAGAGTGACGGCAGTGAAGTGACCAACGTGGCCTTGCCGGGTTTCCCGACCGGACTCTTCGTGGCCATGAGCAACGGCCGGGTGTTTCACTATTATTCCTGGGATGACATCGCTGGACAGCACTTGAAAAAAATGCCCCAACCGGCCGCCGCCGCCGGGAAGTGATTGCGGTTTAAATCGGTTCAACCTTCGTGCCCAGTATGCGACTTTACCCTCTTCTTTTCCCCGCGGTCGTGGCGACGGTGATCCTCGGCCTGTTCAGCACCAGCCGCGTGGAGGCGGCCGGGCCGATTCCGCTTCCGGCGGCGCATGCGCATAATGACTATGAACACCCGCGGCCGCTTCTCGATGCGCTCGATCACGGTTTCTGCAGTATCGAGGCGGATATCTATCTCATCGACGGTGCCCTTCTGGTTGCGCACGACCGGAAGGACGTGAATCCCGGACGCACGCTCGAGGCGCTCTACCTCGATCCCTTGCGAGCCCGCATCCAGGCCAATGGCGGTCGGGTTTTTCGGAATGGACCGACGGTGACCCTGCTGGTGGATGTGAAATCCGAGGCGCGAGCGACGTATGCTGCTCTCGAAGCCGTCCTCGCACAGTACGCGGATATTCTGACCCGGTTTGAATCCGGTCGGGAAATAGCGGGCGCCGTCACGGTCGTTGTATCCGGAAACCGGATTTATGAGGATGTGGTCGCGCGGGAGCGAAGATATTCGGCGCTGGATGGTCGGAGCAGTGAACTCGACTCGCCGGTGTCGGCGACCGTGTATCCCTGGATCAGTGAGAATTGGAACAAGGTTTCGGCGTGGCGCGGCGAGGGCCAGCTCCCTGCGAAGGATGAAGCCACCCTGCGCGACTGGGTGCGACGAGCCCATGCGGGTGGGCGGAAGATTCGTTTCTGGAACACGCCGGAAAGCGTCACAGCGTGGCGGATACTCCAGGCGAGCGGGGTTGATTTGATCGGCACGGATCACCTGGCACGTCTGCGGAACTTTTTGCAGACGCCAGGGACCGGCTTTGCTCCCAAGGAATGATGCGATTTCACGCTGGCAGTCCCCCCTTTTCAGGCGCTCGCGACAATCCGGTGGACATCGCGGCAGCGGCCCTGGACGTTCCCCGCATGGCCAGTCTTCAGGATGTCGCGAAACGCGCCAAGGTCTCGATCGCGACCGTGCCACGGGTACTCAACAAGTCCGCCAAGGTCGTGCCGGAGACGCGCGTGACGGTCGAGCGCGCCCTGCGTGATCTCGGTTACCGGCCGAGCCGCGTGGCGCGTCGCCTCCGAATGAAAGACGGCCGGG
>JBBQEG010000254.1:0-7909 GCA_038320495.1 Opitutales bacterium
CACGCCGGAGTTTCTGCAACTCTACGATCTCGATCCCACGATTTACGGGGACTACGATGTCGCGACCCAGTTCAATATTCAGGACACCGTGCGCATGCAGGGGATCAATGTGAACTACAAGCAGGCGCTGACCTTTCTGCCCTCCTGGGCGCGGGGCGTGCAGGTCTTCGCGAACGGCAGTTCGCAGCGGTTGCTCGGACCGGCCGCGACGAACTTCCCCGGCTTTGTGCCACGGAGCGGGAGTTGGGGCTTTAGTCTCTCGCGGGCGCGCTATGTTTTGCGCGCGAACTGGAATTACCGCGGCAAGCAACGGCGGGCGGCGATTGCCGATGGTGCCAGCATCGAGCCCGGCACGTTCACGTATTGGTCGAAGCGGCTCTATCTGGATCTGAACGCCGAATATTATTTCTATAAGCGCTTCGCCCTTTTCGCTGCCCTGCGCAATGTCGGTGATGCGCCGGACGACGTGCAGGTCTATGGTCCCAGCACGCCCGAGCATGCCCAGTTCCGGCAGCGGATTGGTTTCGGTTCGCTGTGGACGTTCGGCATCAAGGGCACGTTCTAAACGGAGTCAGGCGGGTTCATGTCGCGGGCGGCCGCGATGAGCGCGGACGCCCATGGGGGCGTCCGCTTCGCGTTCAGCGCTCACGCCCAACCTTCAATGTTCTTTTCGGAAGTTGATGTGAGCGCGGAGTGTCCTCGTTAGTCGGGTATTCGACCAGCATTAGGGTTTTGGAGCCTCACGTTCTCATGGAAACGGCTTCAATGCCCGCGACGCGTTCCGGTCATTAAGAAAGTGCCGGAATCCTGTCGGAAATGTCAGATGTTTCCTGTTGGCAGAAGGTCCGAGCGAGAGTTCGAACAAGGGTGAAAGTGCGATAACCCAGTCGTACACCAGCGCTCCTGACCTGACATCGGGAAACCCTTAGGACTACCATGGACCGACCGACGTACCGAATTGCTTCATTTCAACTGCTCGCGCTCGTGCTGTTGTGGCTCAGCGCCAGTGTCGTCCACGCCCAAGCGGGGGCTGGAACGATTGAAGGGCGAATATTGAACCCCGCAACCGGTTCCGTGCTCGAGGGAGCACGCGTGACCGTGGACGGGACTTCGCTGCAAACGTTCAGCAACTCTGATGGCCATTACCGGCTCACCAACGTCCCGGTTGGATCGGCACAGGTGAAGGTCTTCTTCACCGGATTTCCCTCCGTGACCAAGAGTGTCGCGGTCGCTACCGGCCAGACAGTGCAGCACGACTTTCAACTTGCTCCGCTCACCTCGGCCGGGGTGCAGGCGGATGGGGCGCCGATCCAGCTCGATCAGTTCGTGGTGGGAGCGTCGCGGGAGATGAGTGCGGCCGCGCTCGCCATCAACGAGCAACGCTTTGCGCCCAATATGAAAAACGTGGTGGCGACCGATGAGTTCGGTGACATCGCGGAAGGCAACGTGGCGGAGTTTCTCAAGTTTCTCCCGGGCGTAAATATCGACTACGCGGGTGGAAATGCGCGCGAGGTTTCGCTTAATGGTGTACCTGGAAACTATGTGCCGGTGACGATTGACGGGTTTAGCGTGGCGAGTGCGGTCGGCGGTGGCGCCGGCGGCACCAATCGGTCGGTCGGCCTGGACCAGATTTCCATCAATAACCTTTCGCGCATCGAGGTTTCCTTTTCGCCCACGCCGGAGTCGCAGGGGGCGGCGCTCGCCGGGTCGGTCAATATGGTTCCACGCAGCTCCTTTGAGCGGGTCAAACCGGTATTCAATTTCAGCACCTATGTGATGATGCGGGACGATGCGAAGAACTGGAGCAAGACCCCAGCGCCGCGCAAACCGACGCGGAAAATCCATCCCGGCGCGGACTTCTCCTATGTTGCCCCCGTGAACAAGCGCTTTGGATACACCTTGTCCGGCGGCTTCAACCGGCAGTACTCCGGCGAACCGCAATCCCAGAACACATGGCGGGGCACCCAGGCTGCCACCAACGGGGCGGCGTTCCCGCACACCACCTTCGATCAGCCGTACCTCAGCACCTATGTAGTGCGCAACAGTGGCAAGGAAACCAAGCGGAGTTCCTTCGGTGCCACGGTTGATTACAAGCTGACCGACAACGATCGGATCACCTTCGCGTTTCAAGCCTCCACCTTCGACGTTATCATTAATCACAACGTGCTGAACTTTAGTGTGAATCGCGTGCTGCCGGGGCAGTTTACCACAACGTCCACTCAAGGTGCGACCGGTGCCGGTAGTCTCCAGCTTACGACCATGGGCAACAGTCGCACGAACTGGACCTATATGCCGTCGGTGGTGTGGCGGCACGATGGTCCCATTTGGAAAGCAGAGGGGGGCGCGGCTTTGTCTCGGGCGCAAAATCAGCAGCGCAATCTCAAGCCGGGGTTCTTTGCGACCACCACCGCGCGCCGCACGGGTGTGACGGTTGCCTTCGACGATATATTTTATCTCCGGCCCCGGGAGATCACGGTGACGGACGCCACGGGCGCGCCCGTCGATCCGTATTCGCTCGATAGTTACGCCGTGACGGCGGCGAGCCACAATGAACGCGCCACCAATGATACCCAGCGCACTGTGTATGCCAACGTGCGCCGGGATTTTTATGGCCGTTTCCCCGTGACCTTGAAAACCGGAGTCGACTTCCGCAAATCCGTCCGTGATCAGCGCGCCGAGGTGCCGTCCTTCAACTTTGTCGGCCCGGACGGCCGCGCCAGCACGGTGCCGATGGGAAATGACGACCGGGCGACACCATTTATCGATCCGAGTTTCTCGAGTCGAATTGCGCCGTATGGGTTTCCGAAGATTGAAGGCATAAGTGCGGAGAAGCTTTATGAACACTTTGTCGCCAATCCCACGCAGTGGACGGAGAACGCGAACAATAATTATCGTTCCCCAATCAATCTGTCGAAGCGCGCCGAGGAGCTCATCTCATCGGCGTACCTGCGGGGTGATTTGAGTCTGTTCGACCGGCGTTTGAAACTCGTCGGCGGCGTGCGGGCGGAGCAGACGAATATTGAGGCGGAAGGGCCGCTGACGGATCCGTCGCGCAATATTCAGCGCAACGCGCAAGGTCAGCCGATTCTGGGGGCGAATGGGTTGCCACTCCGGATTACAACGAATGCGCTGGAGACCTCCGTTCTCACCTTTATAGATCGGGGGGCGAAAGCGGAAAAGGAATACCTTCGGCTCTTCCCCAGTCTCAATGCCAGTTTCAATATTCGTGAAAATCTGATCGCGCGGGCCGCGGTGTATACTTCGATCGGGCGTCCTGATTTTAATCAATATGCCGGAGGTCTGACGCTGCCGGACACGGAGAGTCCGCCCGCCTCGAACAACCGGATCACGGTCAGTAATGTCGGCATCAAGGCGTGGAGCGCCCAGACGTTCAACACCCGGCTCGAGTATTATTTCCAAGGGGTGGGGCAGCTCTCGATCGGTGCCTTCCGGCGGGACTTTGAGAATTTCTTCGGCGCCACGGTGTTCACGCCGACCCCGGAGTTCCTTCAACTCTATGACCTCGAACCGTCGCTCTATGGGGACTATGATGTGGCGACCCAGTTTAATATTCAAGACACTGTGCGCATGCAGGGAATCAACGTGAACTACAAGCAAGCGTTGACCTTCCTACCTTCGTGGGCGCGCGGCGTGCAGATCTTTGCCAACGGCAGTTCACAGCGCCTGCTCGGGCCGGCGGCGACCAATTTCCCCGGGTTCGTGCCGCGCAGCGCCAGCTGGGGCTTCAGTCTGGCGCGCAACCGCTATAATCTCCGGGCGAACTGGAATTACCGCGGAAAGCAACGACGGGCGGCCATTGCCGATGGCGCCAGCATCGAGCCCGGCACGTTTACGTACTGGTCGAAGCGGCTTTATTTGGATCTGAATGGCGAGTTCTACTTCTATAAGCGGTTCGCTGTCTTTGCGAACTTGCGGAATTTCGGTGACGCCACGGACGACGTGCAGGTCTATGGACCCAGCACGCCCGAGCATGCGCAGTTCCGGCAGCGGATTGGCTTCGGCTCGCTGTGGACGTTTGGCATCAAGGGCACGTTCTAAACGGGAAGGTGGCAATAATGCGGCGCCTCTTAAGGGGCGTCGCCAGTCTTCCGATGCCGGAAGCTGTCCGCGTAAAGAATTTCGAAATGGGGCTGGGGTGTCGATTTCGCGTTGGACAACCCGTGAGACTGGGAGGATTGCGCTTCAGGCTCGCTCGGACTCGAGCGGACACCTGAGACCCAACCAAACTCAACCACCATGAACTCCCAATCAAGAATTGTCGCGGCCGGAGCCGCGTTCCTGCTGTTCCTCAGCGCCGACGTTGTCGCCGCTTCCGCCACCTCGGAAGCCGGTTTGATCGGAAAGCCGTACGCCGGCGTCGACTTCACCTATTTCGATTACAGCGGCTCCCGCTATGATCAGGCGCCCGGTGGCTCAGCGAAATTCAACGTGCCGCTCTCGCCAAAATACGATCTGGGCTTTTCCTATGACTACAGCGACGTCTCGGGCGATCAGTTGAGCCTTTCCAAGCATGCGGCTAGCCTGAGTCTCCTGACCTATAATCGCAACGAGTATGGCCGGGCCTACTTCAGCGGATCGATCGGTCACGCCTGGGATCGGGTGACGCTGGCGGGCGTTTCCGACCGCGACAACGGCATGATCTGGTCGGTGCGCGCCGGATACGAGGTGCCGATGGGCACGCGGACCGCAGTCAACGCCGGGATCGGGTATGCTGACAGCTTCGACAGCCGGACGGCGCGGAATGACACCATCGACTATCGCGTCGAAGCCAGCCACTGGTTCAACCGCAATTTGGCCGGGATTGTCTCCGGTTCGTATCACCAGATCAAGGACGCTCCGGATGCGATCCTTTATACCATTGGCTTGCGATGGCTGTATTGATTGGTGGCCGGCCTCCGAGCCGGCGCCCGGCCCGCGGATGACCCCGCGGGCATATGTTTGCGGAGTTGTTCGGGGGCGGCTTCAGGCCAACAGAGTGCCGGCGAACTGGTTGGGTCCTGAAGGCTGCGCCCGGTTCGTCCCGGTTTTTGGCGCCGAGCAGGACGCGGCGTTGACTCGGCCGCTGGGTCGATGAATGTCGGTCGGTTCCTCCACCTTATGAAATTCATCCCCTGCTTTCTCGCCCTTGTTCTTGGCTGCTTTGGCGCCATTTCGCTTCAGGCTGCTCCCGATTCCGGCCCCGTGTACGAATTGCGAACCTACACCGCTACGCCAGGCAATGAGGCTGCGGTGCTCGCCCGGTTTCGCGAGCACACGCTCAAGCTGTTTTCCCGTCATGGGATGGTGAACGTGGGCTATTGGGTACCGGCAGATGCGAAGGATGGTTCCGCGGACAAGCTCGTTTATTTGCTCGAGCACAAGAGTCGCGACGCCGCGAAAGCATCGTGGAAAGCGTTCAGCGCCGATCCCGAGTGGCAGCAGGTCAAGAAGAAGACCGAAGCGAATGGTCGGATCGTGGCGAAGGCAGAGTCCATTTTCCTCGCGTCCACGGATTTTTCGAAAGCGATGGGTGCCGGCAAGCGCGCGGGCGCGGCACGTATCTTTGAACTTCGCACCTACACCGCGGCCGACGGCAAACTGCGCAATCTGGATGCGCGGTTCCGCGATCACACGGTCGCTTTGTTCGCGAAACACGGGATGACCAATCTGGGTTATTTCCATCCGGTCGACGCCGAAAAAGGCGCGGGTAGTACGCTGATTTATTTCCTCGCGCACTCGAGTCGCGAAGCCGCCGCGGCGTCCTGGAAAGGATTCCGCGAAGATGCGGATTGGGCGAAAGCGCGGACTGCTTCGGAAAAGGATGGGAAGATTACCGCGAAAGTGGAGTCGGTCTTTCTGATTCCAACGGACTTCTCGCCTTTGAAATAAAGCGTGGTTCGACCAAGCGGTTGAGAGCGATCCGGACGTGATACAGACATTCCTGTCTGTTCCTCTGAACGATTCCCACTGACTACAGGCAGGAATGCCAGTGCCACTTTCCGCTGATCACAGACAGGGATTTTTGTGTCCTTTCGATCCATGAAAACGTCGACTGCATCATCAAGCTCCTCGTGGCTCGCCTTGCTCCTGGGACTAGCGACTTTCATGGCAGGGCCGGTAGCAATTGCGGCAGTCCCGACAAACGCCGCGAACGGGGGCCCCGCTGCCGGCAATCGCGTCGTGCTCGAAATTCCGCCCGGGCCGGGTAACGCTCGAAATAGCGAGGGAGCCTTTCTTGCGCTTGAAGGCGGGCGCATCCTTTTTATTTATAGCCGTTTCGTCGGCAGTGATCATAGCGATCACGCAAAGGCTGTACTTGCGGCCCGCCGTTCTTCTGATCAGGGAGAGACGTGGGACGCTGATGCGATTATCGCCACCCCGGACGAGGAGCGGGCGATGAACGTCATGAGCGTGTCACTGCTCCGCCTGCAGAACGGCGATGTGGGCCTCTTTTATTGTCTGCGCTTCAGCTGGCATGATCTGCGCATGTACGTGCGCCGATCAACGGATGAGGGCCTCACGTGGTCGACTCCGGTTCGCTGTATGCCGGCCGCGGATTATCATGTCGTGAATAACGACCGCGTCGTCCGCCTGGCTTCCGGCCGGCTGATTATACCGGCCGCGCTCCACCGCAGGATTGCTGATCCCGACACGCACGCCTCCCGCGATTGGCGGGGCCTGGCGGTCTTTTTCCTGTCGGATGACGACGGACGTACCTGGCGCGAGTCGGCGACGTATGCGGCCCTGCCGATTCCGCATACCCGGACGGGTTTGCAGGAACCCGGCGTGATTGAGCTCCCGGGCGGGACGATCTGGGCGTGGGCGCGGACGGACCTTGGGCGCCAATATGAAACCTTCTCTTTTGATGGCGGGGAAACGTGGAGTGAGCCGCGGCCATCGCGTTTCACGTCGCCGAACGCTCCGTTGTCGATGAAACAAATGCCCGGCTCCACGGAGCTTCTGGCGGTGTGGAATCCCATACCCAACTACCAGACCCGCCGCCTCGAACGGCCCGCGGGTGACCGGACGCCGCTCGTCGCCGCCATCGGCGAAGGCACGCGCGATGTGACGTGGGGTGCGCCGTTTCTGATTGATGAGAACACCACCGAAAGCGAAGGCTATTGCTATACCGCGATCCACTTCACGGGCGACTCCGTGCTTTTGGCGTATTGCGCCGGTGGTCGAGCCGATCGGAACCGGTTGAACCGCCTGCGTATCCGGAAAATCAATTACGCCTGGCTGAAGTCGCCGCCGGCCCTGCGCTGATCAAGGCTCGGCGGTAGCACAACCGGGTACGGCGGCGCTTCACTCGCGGTAAATCGGCCCCCAATTTCGTGACCGGGGCATGCTGCAGGGGACGATCAGCTGACAGGGCGCTGACATCAGCACAACAGAAGCTGGTAATCTGCCCGGCGGCGCCGTTAATTTCTTGTGAGCTTCAGTTTCGCGCCGGCCTTTTTCTTTCCCGGGCTCGGTTCAACCACGCACCCCGTTCGTTTTCCCATGCTCCTTCAGAGTTTCGTTTTTGCCGCCTTGTTCGTTCTCGCACCCACGGTTGCCCTCGCGGCGAACCCGGCCCGGCCGAATATCGTATATATTTATGCCGACGACATGGGGCCCGGCGATGTGGCGAGTCTCAATCCGAAGAGCGCATGGAAGACGCCCCAGCTCGATCGGCTCGCGGCCGAGGGTATGACGTTCACGGATGCCCACTCCGCCTCGTCGCTTTGCACGCCCAGTCGTTATGCGTTGCTGACCGGCCGCTACTCCTGGCGGGGCCGTTTAAAACGCGGCGTAACCCGTGGCTACGACGACGCGCTCCTCGAGCCGGGACGTTTGACGGTCCCCGCATTGCTCAAGCAAAGCGGCTATGAGACCGCGATCTTTGGGAAGTGGCATCTGGGTGTGA
>JBBQEG010000255.1:0-7908 GCA_038320495.1 Opitutales bacterium
GCGCGGGAGGGCGGGGTGCTGGCGGCGTATCAGAATTGCCAGTACGACAAGGATCGTCCACAGCGGCAGCACGGTGAGGGCAAGTGTCCGCGCGTAGGCGCCCGGGTTCCAGGCGAACCCCTTTTCCCAATCGATCATGCCAGTGAGTGGAACGACGATGAGGCCGACGTGCAGCAACACGAGAGGATACATGCAGGTGAGGGCGGCGCGGAGTTTCGCGGCGCCGAGTTGCTGATGGCGTTGGGCCAGACTCGTGAGCACGGCGGGCATCCGGCCGGACTCAGCGGCAGCCGATAACACGAGACGATCCGCCAGCGGGAGCCACCGTTCGGCGGCTTTCCAGGCGGCCGCGATGGTGCCGCCCGCTTCGACGGTCCCGGCGACGGCCTCCAAGCCGGCGTCCGGTAATCCCGTTCCGCGGGCAGACCGAACGGCGTCTGCAAAGGGCAAGCCCGCCTCCAATTGCTGGGCGAGTTGATGATACCAGGATGAAAGCCGGCGATGGCTAAGCGACATAAGTGGGAGGGCCAATGATAAACCCCGAATCCTCCAGCGGCGTCCCGCTGGAGGCAGTGAATCAGCGTCGAGTTCGACCTTCAATCTCAAGGCCCGGAGGCATAAGCCCTATTCGCGTTTCAACCGCTCGCCGGTTTCGCGATGAAACTCATCCGCGCGCGTGCGTTCCGCTACGCGGTCGTCGGTGCGCTGTTGAAATTCCTCCAAGGCTCGCCGCAACTGCGCCAACGGCGCCTGGAATTGCGGATCGCCCGCGAGGTTGCGCAGCTCGTGGGGATCGGCGGCGAGATCGTAGAGTTCCTCGTGGGGGCGAGGCGCCAGAAAGGGTCCGCTCTGCACGGCGGGCAGCGTTCCCGCCGCGTGCAGCTGCCGCATGGCGACGAAGGTGGGACTGCGCACGGCGTCAGCGGGTGGCTGATTGGGGAACTCAGGGAAATAGTTACGAATGTATTTCCATCGCTCGCTGCGCACGGCGCGCGCGAAGTCACCGAAGTCGTGCCAATGGCGTTGGGCAAAGGCGTACTCGCGACCCGGCGCGGCGGGATCGCGCAACTGCGGCAAAAAGCTCTGGCCGGAACCTTGGGAAAGGGGCGCGGCGCCGCCGAGCGCAAGGAAGGTCGGAGCGATATCGACCGCGCTCACGAGTCGACTCGAAACGGATCCCGGTTTCACTTCGGCCGGCCAGCGTACGAGCCATGGCGTGCGAATGCCGGAATCGTAGAGCGTGGTTTTGCAACGCGGGAACGGTCGCCCGTTATCGCTGATGAAAAGGATCAGCGTGTGATCAGCGATGCCCTGTCGCTCAAGTTCCGCGAGCACGTCACCGACGTAGCCATCGAGCCGCGTGATTTCATCGTAGTAACGAGCGAGATCGGCGCGGACTTCGGGAGTGTCGGGAAGAAAAGGAGGCACCGTGACATCGCCCGGCTCATGCGGCTGCGCGAGTGTGCCGGGCTGATAATCACGATGCGGGTCGAGGGCCGCGAGCCAGAGGAAAAACGGCTGGTTGGCGGGACGATCGCGCAAGACCGGAACCCAGTTTTCGCACCCGCTGGGGCCGCCACCCTCCTTGACCAGATCGAACTTCTCCTGAGCCGGCTTGCCGAGGTGCCATTTGCCCGCCGCAGCCGTCCAGTAACCCGCTGCCCGGAGATGCTCTGTGAACGCGATCTGCGTGCCGGGTAATGGTTGATGGAGTTCAGCGGCTCCGGTTTGGTGTGGATAGCGCCCGGTGACGATGCTCGCGCGACTCGGAGAGCACGAACTGGTGGTAACAAACGCCGCATCAAAGCGCATGCCCTCACGGGCGAGCCGATCGAGCGTGGGCGTGCGCGCGGTTTTTTTCCCATAAGGGCCGCCATCTTCCGGCGACATATCGTCGGCGATGATGAGGATGAGATTCGGTCTGTCGGCGGCGGTGGCGCCAGGGAGTGACCAGGCGATGACCAACGATACCGCGATCAATCCGAGGCGAGCGGGAGCGAGAAGCAAAGAGGACATAAGAAGACGGAAAGTTTCCAAACGAGACGAACGGGGCGCAGGCAGCGTGGGGGGCGAGAACGGGGGAGGACGGAAGTTGAGGGAGCCGGGTTAAAGGATGAAAGCGCAAAATCCGGAAGCAGCGAGCGTGTTGCGCTCGCCGGCAGGATATCGGCTTTGATCTGTCGTGATCGGGTCTGCGATCGTCCCGCGCTTCTTCACGCGGTCCGGGCTCACGCGGCCTTTCGACCGCCTCGTGAATCTCTCAATCGGAATTTGTTCACGCCAACCTACGGGTGGCGACGTTCAGCTTTCCGGGAGGAAAAGTTTAATCGTCGTTCGGACGTAAATTCGCGGCTAAGCATGGCCCGATGGTCGATGGAGCTTGGCGGCGGAGCGATCCGTCCTTTTTTGAGACCCAGGATGCGACTGTGTTTAGCCATCGCTCTAGTGTTCCTTGCTCCATCTCTCGTGCCGGCGCAGGTCGTGTCTCAAGGAGCGGATGCGGACACCGTCGTGCGGGCCTATGGTGCACCGCGCGCGCGCAGCGCGACCCGGGATCGTGAGATTTGGACGTATCCAGATTTTCAAGTCGTCTTCGAAAATGGCCGGATGCTGGCGATCTCGAAACGGGACGCAGGTGGGACGAGAGTGGAGTGGGCGAATACCGCGTCGACGGACGCCTTTTCGGTTTCGGACCCGACTCCGCGCGATTCCTCGGGGACGGCGAAGGGGCAATCGGATCAGGCGCCGGGTAGCGCACCGATGTCGCTCAGGGTTGAGGGGGGTAAAATCATTCTAAGCTCGGCGGCGCGTCCGAGCGCCATTCCGGAGCAGCCGAGTTTCGGCGCGAGGATGATGCGGGCGCTGTGGCCGTTTGTCGTTTTCGCATCCGTGATCGCCGCGGTGGGTTGGATGGCACGACGGAAGTGGCGGCAGTGGCGGACACAAGGGCCGGACGGCGACGTGGGCAAGTCCGCGCCTCCACCGCGCGCGTCTGCTCCGCCGGGTGTCCCCGGTCGGGGAGGGATCAATCCTGTCGATGCCCCGGTGGGGAAGCCGCCGTCGCTCTCGGATTGGGAAATTCCGTTGGATCTCCTGCGCTCGATCGAGTGGAAGCGCCTCGAATTGTTGGTGACGCGGTTTTATGTCGCATCGGGGTTTCAAGCCCAAGGCACGAGCGTCGGCGCAGACGACGGGGTGAACCTTTTTCTCTACCGTCGCGGAGCCAAGCGGCCTTTCAGCTGCGTGCAGTGCAAAGCCTGGAGTGAACGGCCGGTGGAGTTGAGCCTGGTGAGGGAGCTCTTCGATGAGATGGCGGCACGCGGAGTGGCGGAGGGGGTCATTGTTTGCACGGGTGACTTTACGGAGGAAGCGGTGGCATTTGCCGGGCGGAATCACATCACGCTTTTATCGGGCACTGCTTTCATTGCCCGATTCAATCGCCTGCCGATCCTCGCGCGGGAGCGGATTATTCGGGACGTCACAGCGGGCGATTACACCACCCCAAGTTGTCCGCTCTGTGCGGCGAAACTCGAGCTGCGCGCGAATGAAGCCGCCGGTATCGCTCTTTGGGGCTGCCGCCGGTATCCGACTTGTCGCTATACGATGAAGATTCCGGGAAGCGCCGAGTCGGTGGCCCGGTGAAGAAATCACGCTCCGTTCAACCTTCCTCCTGGGTGCGTCCCGGCCTTTGACTGGTTGTCGTCCGGCTTCGTAAATCTCCTATTAACTAAGACGTTCCATGAGATCGTACTTGGCATAACCGCGCGTGAGCGTGTTGTGCGGCATTCGCATGTTCACCGACATTGCCACGTTTTTTTCCGGGCTCAAATCAGCCGTGGCCGAGGTGCGTTTGATGGTGACAGGGGCTTGGAAAACGTTGGTGCAATTTGGAGAGCAACGTTTGGAGGGCATCGCACCCGAAGTTGTGCTGGGTACGATCGGATTGGCACTGGTGGTTATATTGGCTTCATGGGTGTGGTGGCGACGCCGCCGTCAAGCGAAGCAGCGCGTGCAAACGGCTTTGCAGGCACTTCTTGCGCCCTCGCCCCAAATCAAACCAATTCCGCGGGAGATTATCCCGCTGCGCTTGGAGAAACGGAAGGATCGCGTCACGGCGCCGCCCTTTGCGCCTCCATTGCCGTCGGTGATCAGCGCACCCACTCCCGCGGAGTCGTCACCGCCTCCGCCTCCTCCCGCGTCCGAGCCGGTGAAGCTCACGCCAGAGTTGCTTCGCCGGCTCGAGTGGAAGCGTTTCGAACTCCTCGTCCAGCGCGATCTCGAAGCCCGTGGTGTTCGTGTCGAATGCACGTGCGTGGGCGTGGAAGGCGGAGTCGATCTGCACGTGTACCGGGGCGACGAGTTGCAGCCTTACGGCTTTCTCCAGTGTCAGGCCAACGCTTCGCGTCCGGTCACTTTGAATCAGATTTCCGCTTTTTTTGAGTTGTTGGCGGTGTCACGGGCGGAAGGAACCTTTGTGACCACGGGAGCCTTCACCCCCGGGGCTCAAGCCTGGGCTCAGACCAAAGGTGTGGCGTTGATCCCGGGAGATGCAGTCGTGGCCCGCTTCAACGCCTTGCCGGCGACGACCCGCGGCCATATCCTGGAAGAGGTTACAGCGGGTGATTACCTGACGCCCACCTGTCGCTCCTGCGATGTGAAGCTGGTTCCGGCGGGTGCGTCCTCGACAGATGTCGCCTGGGTCTGCCCGCGTGCCCCGCGGTGTACCTACACACTGCCAAGCAGCGCGCCGCCGATCCCGCGTAGTGCAATTCTGGATGCGTCACGATCCGCGCTGCGAACCAGTGGCGGGGAGTGGAGTGAAAAGGCGAAGATTTAGCGCCCGGCGTTGACGATGGATCGAGTCGAGTTTCAACCCGCGTGGTCGAGACACTCGCTCAAGATCATCGAATGGCGGCCCGAAAGGTGGGTGCGCCGCTTTATGCGGTGGGCGTGATTCGTAGCTTGCGCGTCGACGCTGGCCGTGAATACTGCTCGCAGGTCCATTCGGGACTTCTTCTCCGGCTCGCGCTCTAAACCGGTCTAGTAACGGGAGAGTGGAGTGCGAGGGCCTCACCGCTTTTGAAGATGTTCCTGATTTCCAGTTCCCGTTTCAGCGTTTGCGTCCGCCGGGGCGCAGCGGGTTTTGGTAGCGTGGAGCCAGAGGCGGGCGAGATGAAATGGGGCGGAAAGCGCGGGAGTGGCGGCGTCCGTTTGGGCGGAGTGGCTGCGACAAAATTTAGAACGGCATATGCCGGCGTTTCTCATTTTGAGGGACGCAGGGGAAATAATAACTGATGCATATTGATTCAATCCAAACTCGTGTGACTTCACGCGACAAAGCGGAGCAGGAAGACCCTTAGCGGGCGTTGGCGGCATTGCCGCCCGCTTTACGATGTCGAAGTATCCGCGGCGCAGGGCCGCGAAGGACGAAGAGAGGTGAGTTCCGTGAGCGGATCTCCAACCAGCGACGCTTAGCGTCGGAGCCGGTGCGATGGCTCGAGTCGAGCGCAACCGCGATCAAGATCGGTAGCAGCCGTGCGGCTGTGGTTTCGCCGGTGGGCGGCCGGCGACGACACGCCCGCCAATCATTCCCGCCGGCCTCATCGCCAGCCGGACCGTACCCGGCCTGCGCACGAAAAACTCGTTATTGAACAACGGCTCTTCCACTTCGACGGATTTCACTGCAAGGAGCAGCAGGCCGAGGTCGGGTCTGCGGTGCGGACTTCCAAGGAGGCGACGAGTTCCGCGAGTGCGTCGGAGTCGCCCACGTTCCCGGGAAACACGACGTAGCAGAGCCCCGGCCACTTGCTTTCGATCCCGGTTTGCCAGACGGGCACCCCCGGCAGGGCCTGGCCAACCACGATCGCCCGCAAAATTTTGAGAGCCCTCGTCGCGAGATCGCTGGACGTAATGCCGCCCTTCGCGATAAACCACGCGGGCCGCATCTTGAGGGCACAGACCACCCCGACGAGCCCGAGCGATATCTGGTGGCCGATCGCAAGGCTGGACTGGGCATCGGATCCCGTGACCAGCAGTCGGCTGGTGTAGAGGACAACGGAGCGACCCGAAACAATCGCCGCTTCAGCGGCGTTCCCGGCGCGGGCGCACTCGGCGTCGCGGTTGAGGGGATCCAGCAACTTGGACACGGAGATCTCAACGCGCACGAGCGCTGGCAGCCCCGTGAAAAGGGCGTCGAGTTGGGCGGTGGTCTTGCCGACGTAGGAGCCAGCGACGATCAAACCTCCATGGTTTGATCCTTTGTCACACAGCTCGGACGGGCCGAGTATTGGTCGGGACGTGATAGCGGCATAGGCGGAGACAAAATCGGCCGCCGTGCGGAACAGAAACCGGCGGACCTTGAGGCGTTTGTCGCCCAACGCGTGGGTGAGAACGGCCAGGTCGGTTGGTGAGACCGCATTGACTATGACGACCGAGCCGGAGCGCATTGCCACAAGTTTGTCCGTAACCGGGGACGGGCCGCCTTCGCGGAGATCGGCGAGCGAAATTGAAACAACTTCGGCCGCCGGGACGCGACCGCCGGTTTTTTCCGCGACCCACTCTCGCAGATTCGAGTGGCGGTAACCGAAGGATGCGTCCCGTGCGAATTCGGTTTCGCCGGCGGGGACGAGGCGTCCGGCTTCGGCCACGTAGTGAACATCGTCCAGAGTGTATCGACCCCCGGGAAAGAAAGCCGGGATAATAAAAACGGCGTCCACTCCGCCGAGTCCCTCGGCCAAGGCATCGGTTTCGGCGGGATAGTGTCCGCGCAAGGTGGAGTCACTGCGTGAAACGATCACAAAGTCACGGCCGGTGGCTTTGGAGGCGGCCCGCAAGGCCACGCCGATTTCCCGGTTGATGGCGACGACACGTTCGATCGGATAGGCGCGGGTATTGGTGAGCAGGAACACTGCCGGCGCGGGATCGAGAAGTTCCGTCGCGAGAATGGATTCGTCCCATGTGGTCAGGACCGGAATGCCGTGAACAGTCTGCGTGCCGGTGGGATCATCGTCGAGCACGACGAGCTTGGCGTGGGCGCGCTGGGGTGGGAGCGCGCTCTCCGATGGGAGTTCGGAAAACGCAGTGGTTTGATCCAGGATCGGCACGGTTGGGGACTGGCTGAGATTGGGTGAGCGCGAAGGTTCGCCGTTACGCGATGGATCCGAGGGTTGGCGCGACGTTCAGGGTAACTTCCAGCCGGGCAGGCACGGGCGGCAATGGCGCAACATCGCCTTGAACATCGTCCAAGCCTGATCGGTTTGCAGATGGACAAGCGGGTCAGCCAACATGGCGGAGAATGCTCCATGTACATCTCGGTTGAGGGCGGCGTCCAATGTCAGCGTTTGAACATCGGCAATCCGTTTGACGAGGGTGGCGGCGGACTTGGGCAAGGGGTGCGCCACCATCGGAACCAGAGAGTCCCGTCGAAACTGGGCGTAGGTTTCGACGACGTGGCCGGAGGGGAGCTGGCTTAGTTGGCCGAGATTCGGGACATTCACATTGGTGTCGAGATTGCCGAGGCCCATCAGGGCTTCAATCTGCGCGACACCTTCCTCGCCGCTGGGCTGCACAGGTCGCGATCGGTAGTGCTCGACCGGATGATCCTTCAGTGACCGTCGTTTTTTACGCCACGAATAGGGTGTCGGGATGACTCCCCAGCGCATAAGTCCGGTGACGCCGCCTTCAAGATACCAAGGCACGAATTCCGCAAGGTGCCGGTCGCCCGCCGCGCCAAGGGCGCCGAAACGCCGAAAAAGATCGAAGGCAACCAAGCCCGGACTGGTGAACCAGCGTTCATGTGCGAGGTGATCCTTGGCGGTGCGGGTGGCGTCGGCGAAAAATTTCGGACGGCTTATCTCCTCCCGGAGCCGGGGAAACAGATCGTGCCCTCGCCAAAAAGCCGCCGTAGCC
>JBBQEG010000256.1:0-7895 GCA_038320495.1 Opitutales bacterium
AGTTAGGTCGGGTATTCGCGCGGACCGGGACGAGTGCGAAGCACATCACGGTAATCAGTTTCAATTTCGACTCGCTCGTCGCAGTGCGCAGCCAGCTGCCGGACTACCCGACGCTTTGGTTGGTCGGCTATCGCTTGCCGGGGGGGGCAAATGGGGTCGGGTTTTAAGTTTTTCAGTGAGCGCATGGACAGGCAATTGATCCGGGCGACGATGGTGGCGGAAAGCGTTTGCGGATGGGCTGATGGTGACAGCGCTCGCAGCAAATCTGTCAGCCAGCGGTTGCTCGCTCGGGCGGGTGCTTGAGGTGAACGGCAAGCGCGATTTTCCAGGAAGCTCGTTCACACTTTGCCTCAAATGGTGGAGCGCGCATGCCACCAGCGTGTCAGAGCTACTTCCAGGCGCGCACGAGCGGCGCCAAGTATAGTTGCTCTCCAACCATTGCATTCCGGCCGCGAGGTTTCCCAACGGCGTCTTTAGTGCCAAGTGAAAGTGATTCGACATAGTCACAAGGTCGTGAAGCAGCCCCTGACTGCGCTCGCACGCCTCGACCAGATTCGAATGCCGAGCGCGTGGCGGCAATCTCGAAGATCCACCCGCGATCGTTGCTCCGATTGATCACGTGAAATTTCGCTCCGGAACAGCCGCGTCCCCCCGTTGAAAAATCTAAAGCCTGACCCCGGGGATCGGCGCCTTTTCAGGATGCGGGGCGTTATTCATCGCGGGCTCATTGGGAACGTTCGGCCTCCCTTGGGTGAAAACAAATAGGTTTTTCGGTTCCTACATAAATATATAAAGAAAGAGGGTGGCGACCACGTTGGACTCCACTGATTTCCGTGTCGCCAAATCGTTTGGTATCGTTACGAACCCGCGGTGATCGTCGTCGATTTATAATATAACGTCAAGCGGTTCGACGCAAAGCTGCCCGCGTTCCTCCACTGCTATAACTGAATCGGAAGTCCGACTTCGATGATCTGCATGGGTGGCAGTTGATAATAATCCCGCGCCTGCCGGGCATTGCGGCTCAGGACGCCGTAGAACTTCTTCTGCCACTCCGGCATGCGCGCTTCTCCTCCGGTCATGATCATCTCTCGATTGAAGTAGTACGTCGCCTCGCCCGGTTTCAAGGGAACCCCCGCATCACGAATCCGCTCAATCAGGGCTGAAACATTCGGTGATTCCATATAGCCATAACGGCCGATGCTGCGCCAGACGCCTTCGCCAATTTCGCGAACTTCGAGGCGCTCGGCGTCGGGGACTTGAGGCACGTCCTCGGTGATGATGCTCAACAACACCACCGTTTCATGCAGCACCTTGTTGGCCTTCACATGGTGCAGGAGCACCAGTGGCGTGCCCCGCGGCATTCCGGCCATAAAGACGGCGCTGCCGCGCACGCGTTGGACATGCTTGCTGGCGGCGATGCGGCGCAGTTCGTCTTCGGTGATCTCGTTGGCGTAGACGCGCCGGAAGATCTCGAACTTGCCTGACTTCCACGTGTGCATGACGGCGAGAATGCCGGCACCGATCGCGAGTGGCAGCCAACCGCCATCGAGAATCTTGTGGAAGTTCGCGTAGAGGAACGTGAGGTCGACGAAACCAAAGACCGAGCACAGCGCGACGGCCTTCCAGACTGGCCAGCGCCAAGCCCGCCGGGCGACGAAGTAGAACGCGAAGGTGGTCACGGTCATCGCCGCGGTGACGGCGATGCCGTACGCCGCGGTGAGGCGTTCGCTTTCCCGGAACCCCAGCACGATGCCGATCGCACCCAATGCGAGCAGGGTGTTGACGAATGGAATGTAGATCTGGCCGCGCTGCTCGGCGTTTGTATGCAAAACCTGGAGACGCGGGAAAAATCCGAGTTGGACGGAGGAGCGAATGAGGGAGAACGTGCCGGAGATCATGGCCTGACTCGCGATCACCGCCGCGAGAATGGACAGCGCCATGACCGCGACGCGGATCGGGCCTTCCGGAGCGATGGCGAGAAAAGGATTTCCCACGGCATCCGCATGCCCCATTACGTACGCCCCCTGGCCGAAGTAATTGAGCACGAGTCCGGGCAGCGCGACGCCATACCAGGCAAGCTTGATCGCGCGGCGGCCGAAGTGCCCCATGTCGGCATAAATCGCTTCCACACCGGTGATGGCGAGGACGACGCCTCCAAGAATGGCTGTGATTTCGCCCGGATGCTGACGAAACAATAACCAACCGTACCAGGGGTTCACGGCGTGGAGGACCAATGGGTTTTGGATGATTTGCCAGAGTCCCAGTGCGCCCAGTGTCCCGAACCAGACCAGCATCACCGGGCCGTAGATCTGGCCGATTCGCTGGCTCCCGCGGCTCTGAAACCAAAAGATGCCCGCGAGCACCACGCAGGTCAGCGGCACAACGAAGGGAGCGGCTTGAGGCGCGATCAAAGTGAGCCCTTCCGCGGCGGAAAGCACGGACACGGCCGGGGTGATCACCCCTTCGCCGCAAAGCATGCACGCCCCGAACAAGATCAGCAGCGTGCTTGTTCCGATCGCAGTCTTGCGATTCTGCGTGTCCATCCGGCCCAGCGCAAAAAGGGCGAAGACGCCGCCTTCTCCCCGATTATCGGCTTTGGTGACGAACGTGATATATTTCCAGCTCACGACGAGCATGAGCGACCAGAAAATCAGTGAGAGCACCCCGAGGACCCCAGTGGTGTGCTCCGAAGGGTCGAGATACTTGATCGAATCACGCAGCGCATAGAGCGGACTCGTTCCGATATCTCCGAAAACAACACCGAGGGCCGCGACTGCCAGTCCGGTTTGCACGCTGGCTTTTGCGGGCGAAGTCGAAGGATTACTCATCAATGAAAAACGAGCTTCATGGAAAATCGGGTGTGCTCCAAGCAGTTTCTCGTGCGCTCCGCGGCGCCCTCAAGGAGGCGAATGCCTTTCGTCTGCGCTCATTCAATGCCCGCAAACCGATCGAGGGTAAATAAATTACCAGTCGATGCGTGTCTAAAGCAGGCAGGGGAAGCGAAGCCGCTCGATTGGGACCCTCGTTTCAGGCCGACCCTTTCTGGCGGAAGCACAGGCTGCTCGCGCCGTGCGATTAGCTCATCACGCCACGTCGCACGCCGGAGGAATACTTGCAGTTGACCGTGTCTTCGACGTTGCAGGATTTCCGTCGAACTTGAAGCTTAACGACAATGATTCTCGCGAAGCAACGTCCGGCGCTGGTGTGGCTCCTCTGGGGAGCGGTCGGGTTGATGGCGCAGGGTCACGCTCAGACGATCGCTCCCGTTGCTGCGCCCGCGGCCCCGGTGGTAAATTCGCCTGCGAATCGCGCCGCACGTGTGCCGGGCGAGACAGTAAAACTCGAAGCCGTGACGGTGGAAGCCACGAGCGAAGATGTGGGATTCGACGCGACGGGGATGGGCTCGTATGAACAGCAGTTGCGCGACATCCCGTTTTCCAATGACTTGATTTCGTCGGAATCCGAGGAAGACGATCCGGCGGCGGTCGAGGTGGCGAATGAGCTGCAGCAAATCGCCATACCCTCGGCGGTGGATCTCGCGACCGGGGACAGTCGTCTAAGTCTCCGTGGGTTTCCGACTCCGTTGATGCGGAATGGTTTCATGACCATGGGAGCATCGGATATGCTGAACACGACCCGAACCATTGTGATTCAAGGCGCGTTGGTGCCGGTCCTGGGCCGTGCGGCGCCGGGCGGTATTCGAGATTTCATTACGGCCCGACCGCGGAGCCGGGCGGTCCGGAATTTCAATTACAGTTGGACCTCGTTGCAGCGGCAGAGCGCGGGGGTGGAGATCACCGGGCCGGCGGTGCCGAAACGCGCGTGGCAGCGCGTCGCGGCGGATTGGAGCCGGCGTGTCGGACCCGAGCGGTTTGCGGTGTCGGAGACGCGCAACGTCAGCAGTTCACTCACGTGGCGGCATAGTGCGGCGGCGAGCACGCTTTTTGCCGTGGACTTCCAGCAGGTGCACGCGACGGCGGCGCCGGGCATCCCCGAGTATCGCCCCGCGCCCGGAGCGCAAATTGTCGGGCCTTATTTGCCGCTGGCCGGTTTCAACGCGTTGGGACCCGAAGCCGGCGTGCGGCGCCGGACCACCGCTGCGACGGTGTTGTTCGACGGCCAGCCGCACCCGAAAATCGCGGTCCGGGCCGGAGTGGAGGCGTGGTGGCGCCGCGTGGAGCAGGATCGTTTCACCGTCTCGGTCTATAATGTCGCCAATGGTCGCTTCGACGGCATCCGGGAGCCACGCCACCTTGAGCAGCCGCAACACGTTCAACTTGCGCACCTGGAAGTGACGGGGCGTTTCAGCGCGCTTCGCGCCGAGCACAAATTGATGGCGGCCGCGAGCCACACCTGGGGTGTCTATCTCCGGGAAGAGCGAGCGTTGTCCACGGCCGACCGCAACGCCCTGCCGGAAAGCGTGCGGATCTTTCGTCCAGAGGCTCCGGACTATTCCCGGCCGGCGTTCAGCCGTGAACGCTATAACCGTGTCATCGCCAATCGCGAGGAATCGGCGCGTTATGCGGCGTTTCAGTTGAGTCACCGGGCAGCGGTGGCCAAAGGCCGACTGGTCTTCACCTCGGGTTTGCGCCAGGACCGCGTTGGATTGGAGATCGATGATCTCAGACCCGGCGTGCCGATGCCCCGGGTCCAGGACAACGTCGCCCAGCTGACCTATCATGTGGGCCTGAATTATCAGGCGATTCCGAGCCGACTTCTGTTGTTTGCCACGACCAGCACCGCGTTCGAACCGTCGTCGCGGGTGGATGCCCGGACGGGTCGTGTTCAAGATAACGAAACGACTCGCGGCTACGAAGTGGGATTGAAGGGGCGCTTTCCGAGCCGCCAGATTGATGTCTCGGCCTCGGGATTTCTGCTCTATAATGAGCATATATCACGGCGCAATCCGCTGTATGACGATCCTATCTTCGACGCCAATCAAACTCAGCCGCAGCTGGTGGCGGCGGGCGAGGAGACGTTCTCGGGACTCAAGGTCGATGCCCGCTGGAAAGTGGCGCCCCGGCTCTCTTTTTCGGGCCGGGCCGCCTACGCGCGTGCCATTACCACGGCGTCGCCGGACCTGCCCCAGGAAGTCGGACGGGCCATCACGCGCCTGCCCCCTCTCACGGTCAGCGGCGGGGCGAGTCTGTCGTTTCCCACCGGTTTCTGGACGGGGCTATCGCTCAGCACAAGCCTCACCTATGTCTCGGGCTATACCGCCTACTATGAGGATGCTCAACGGCAGGGGCTGGATTACTCCAGTTATGCCCTGGCTAGTGTGAGTGCCAGCCGTTCGTACAAGAAAGGGAAGTACACGCATCGGGTGGGGCTTTCGCTCAGGAATGCCTTCGATTACGATTTATTGGAAAACCAGTCCCGGCTTGGGGCGGGACGTGAACTGGCGGTCAGCTATCGGCTAATGTTTTGACCCGGGCTCGAGCAGCCCGACGCGCGGGTCGGGTCATGCGCAGCGCGGTTTGGTTCCTGAGTTTGGAACGCGTTTTGAAATTTCCCTGACCGGACATGATGTGCTGCGGTGGATCCGGGCGCAGCCGTCCCTGAATATGGTGCCAGTGATTTTTCTATCGGGCTCGGATCACCCGGCTGATCTCTGGAATGCGCGGGAGAGTGGCTCCCAGTGTTATTTGACGAAGTATCCGGCTCCAGCCGTGCTCGGACAGGTGGTCGATGAGGCCCAGCGGTTTGGCTTGGGAGCGCCCGCTCTCGAATGCTTCCGCCTGCCCATGAACCTACTGCTGAAGTGAGCGACTTTGCCGAGCGCTCGTGTCAGACAAACACGGACAGACCAACGGCCGAAAGTCTGACTCGGGATTCAGAGTGACGCGGATGATGCAGAAGGGAAGGCATCGCCATGATGGCGGCCTTCCTTATGAGCCAATCCGATGTTGTCCGGTTTGATGATGCGGCCCTTCGTTTTGATTTCGTCCCCACGACGGAAGCAACGATTCCGGTTCAATCCGGAGCGCATCCTGCAGCGGTCGAGCAGGCGCTCGCGCGTGAGCGCACCTTCGCCAATCCGATCGCGCCTGGCGCCGATCCCTGCGTGGTCTGGCATGACGGCTTCTATTATTGGTGTGCGAGCGAGAATGATGCCGCGGTGGTGGTCTGTCGGTCGGAGCGACTGACCGAGCCCGGCGAGAAGAAAGTGGTGTGGTCCGCACCCGCGCGCGGCCGGCATTGTGGAGAAATATGGGCGCCCGAGCTGCATTGGCTCGACGGCAAATGGTATATCTACGTGGCGGCTTCGAATGGTCGCAACGCGAGTCACCGCATGATCGTACTTGAAGGCGTGGGGGGAGCGACGGACGAGTTCCGCTTCAAGGCGGAACTCTATACCGGCGACGACATCGTGAGCTATAAACGAAATCGTTGGGCGATCGATGGGACGATTCTGGAGCATGGGGGTCAGCGGTACTTCCTGTGGTCCGGCTGGGAAGACGGCCGGGACGAGCAGTGGCTTTATATTGCGGCCATGGAGAACCCTTGGACGATCGCCACGGCCCGGGTGCGGCTTTGCGCCAATGATGATTTCCTTTGGGAGCGCCTGGACGAGACCGCGTTGAGCCGCGGATTGAACGAGGCTCCGCAAGTGCTCACGCGGCATGGCCGCGTGTTCATTGTATATTCCGCGAGCGCGTCATGGGAAACGACCTACAAGCTCGGCCTGCTCGAACTGGTGCCCGGCGGCGATCCACTGATTCCCTCGGCCTGGCGGAAGTGGGCTAATCCGGTTTTCCAATCCACACGCGAAACCTGGGGAGTGGGGCATTGCGGTTTCACGCGCTCACCGGATGGGACCGAAGATTGGATCGTCTACCACGCGAAGTTGGAGCGTACGCCGAACTGGAAACGGGCCGTGCACGTCCAGCGGTTCGGCTGGGATGACTCCGGTGCACCCATCTTGGGCGAACCGATTGCGGTCGGCATTCCGCTCGAGTTACCAAGCGGACAATACGCTGACGCGTTTGCCCGAGCCGGAGTTGAAGTGGCGCTCGGTCGCGGGGTGCTGGCCGCGCTCGTCGGCGAGTCGCCGATGGTGGAGGCGGTCCGCGTGATGGAACGGACCGAGTGAAGGGCGGGCGGCGAACTGCGCGTCCGGATGCCATCAAGTCCCGCGACTGCAGGATCCGGATGGCGCCGATAAGGCGCTGCTCCGGGAAAATAAAAAAGGGGCGCAGCGGCGACTGCGCCCCCGGGAGAAACGATCGGACGAAGCAGCCGATTCTACTTAGCGAACCACGCGGGCGCCCCCGCCCGAGATTTGCTTCTCCACTTCCTTGCGGGTGACCATCGAGGTGTCGCCGGGAGTGGTCGAGGCGAGGGCTCCGTGAGCGGCGCCGTATTCCACGGCCTTTTGGGCATCGTTGAATTCGAGGAAGCCGAATTGCAGGCCGGAAGCGAAGCTGTCGCCACCGCCGACGCGATCGAGAATTTCGAGCTCCGGGTACTTGCGGCTCTCGTGGAACTTGCCGTCGTGCCAGAGAATCGCGCTCCAGTCGTTCTTTGTCGCCGTGATCACGCGGCGGAGCGTGGTGGCGGCCACCTTGAAATTACTGAACTCTTTGACGGCGGTCTCGATCATCGCCTTGAACGCGTCGGTTTCGATGTGGGACAGGTTGTGGTCTGCGCCCTTGACCTCGAAGCCCAGCGACGCGGTGAAGTCCTCCTCGTTGCCGATCATGACGTCAACATACTGGGCGATTTCGCGATTCACTTCCTGCGCCTTTTTCAACCCGCCGATGGTCTTCCACAGCGATGGCCGGTAGTTGAGATCGTAGGACACGATGGTGCCGTGTTTCTTCGCGGCCTTGACGGCTTCAACCGTGACTTCAGCGGTCGATTCCGAAAGGGCGGCAAAGATGCCGCCGGTGTGA
>JBBQEG010000257.1:0-7736 GCA_038320495.1 Opitutales bacterium
GGAACCTCGGCACGTTACGCCTCGGGTTTCCGTCACGAGGAATTCGGCATCCAGATGTCGGTGGGCGTAAAGGGCACGTTCTAACCGAACGGCGTCAATTCCAGTCCAGCTGGTTTTCCGGGCGGGTCGAATGACCCGCCCATTTTCTTGCCATTGCGAACCGCGAGAACGTGGGGTAACTCAACCCACCACGATGCAGCGCCACTACTTCCCCTCGCCTGAAGCGACCAATACCCTTTCCACGACGGAGCTTCGCTCCCGGTTTCTCATCCGCGACCTGTTCCAAATGGGATCGATCACTTCCCACTATACCGATCTTGACCGAATGATTACCGGCGCAGCGGTGCCCAACCGGGCGCCGCTCACGCTTCCAGAGTCGAAGGAAACCGGAACCGCCTTCTTCCTCGAACGGCGCGAAATCGGCATCCTCAATCTCGGGGCTGCCGGAAGCGTACAAGTCGGCGATGAACGCTACGACCTCGGCACCTTGGATTGTCTCTATATAGGAAAAGGAGAAAAGCACGTCACCTTCCACAGCGGACCCGCCGGCCAGGCGGAATTCTACTATGTCAGCACGCCCGCTCACGCCAATTATCCCACCGCCGTCGTTCGCCGGGCCGATGTGCAGACAGATCCAATTGGCGATCCGACGAAAGCCAACCGCCGGCGGATCAATAAACTCATTCACCCGGATGGCGTGAAAAGCTGCCAGCTCGTGATGGGCTTCACCGAGTTTGAAGACGGCAGCATCTGGAACACGATGCCACCGCACACCCACAGCCGACGCACCGAAATCTACTTGTATTTCGATCTAGCCGACAATGTCGTCTTCCACTTTCTCGGCGAACCGCAGGCCACCCGCCATCTCGTCGTGCAGGACCGCGAAGCCGTCCTCTCGCCCGCATGGTCGATCCACTGCGGCGCCGGCACCGGCGCCTATCGTTTCGTTTGGGCGATGGGCGGCGACAATCAAGTGTTTTCCGACATGGATGCCGTGCCCCTCACGGCCCTGCGCTGATCGCGCTTCCCCTCCTCCCGCACAAGCTTCGCCAAACGGGCACCTTCCGGGCGAAGGAGGACGCGTCCGACATCCGCACCCTTGCCAACACCCGGCCCTCCCGGAACTTTTAACTCAACTCGCTGCATAAACCCGGCAAAAAAATGCCGTGTCAACGCCTGCGAGTTATGGCATCCCTTCCCTCGTATGTCCGCCAATCTCGTCACGCTCGTCACGTCCCTCGCTCAACGCGCCCGCGCGGCGTCACTCGTGCTCGCGACCGCGCCGACCGAGAAGAAGAATGCGGCGTTGGAAAAGCTGGCGGACCTGATCGAGGCCTCACGATTCGAACTCCTCGAGGCCAATCAGCGTGATCTCCTCTCGCCCGAGGCGCTGGCCCTGACTCCGGCCGCCCGCGATCGACTGGAGTTGAACGAAGGCCGGTTGCACCAACTAGCCCAATCAGTCCGCGAAGTGGTCGCGCTCCCCGACCCCGTGGGGGCCGTTCTGGATGAAACCACTCGCCCAAACGGATTACGCATTCGCAAAATCCGGGTACCGATTGGCGTCATCGGCATCATTTTTGAATCGCGGCCCAACGTCACGATCGACTGCGCCATTCTCTGTTTGAAGAGCGGCAACGCCTCGATTCTGCGGGGCGGCAAGGAGTCCTTCCACACCAACACCGCGTTGGCCGCACTCATTTCCCAGGCCCTCGTGTCGGCTGGCCTGCCGGCTGAAGCGGTGCAGTTAGTCCCCACCACCGACCGGGCGGCGCTGATGACATTGCTGAAACTGGACACGCTGATTCACTGTATCATTCCACGTGGCGGTGAAGGGCTGATCCGTTTTGTCACCGAGAACAGCCGGATCCCCGTGATCAAACATTACAAGGGCGTCTGCTTTGTCTACGTGGACGCGGCGGCTGACTTGGCCATGGCGGAAGCGATCACGCTCAACGCCAAGGTCCAGCGGCCCAGCGCGTGCAACGCGGCCGAACAACTGCTCGTCCATCGATCGGTGGCTGACCGGTTTCTCCCCGCTATCGGTCGTGCCCTCGCGGCCAAGAACGTGCAACTGCGGTGTGACGCCACCAGCGCAGCCATTCTCGATCGCGAAAAAATCGCCACAACCCCGGCCGCAGGCTCCGATTATACCACGGAATTTCTCGATTATGTGATCGCGATCCGGGTGGTCGATTCACTCGACACCGCCATCGCGACCATCAACCGCGATAGCTCCAGTCACAGCGATGCGATCATTACGGCGGACGAGGCCGCCGCGCGGCGATTCCAGGCAGAGGTCGACAGCGCCACCGTTTATTGGAATGCGAGTACGCGCTTCACCGATGGTTATGAATTTGGCTACGGCGCCGAGATTGGCATCAGCACCGATCGCCTGCACGCCCGCGGCCCCATGGGGCTGCCGGAACTCTGCTCCTATAAATTCGTGATTGAAGGCACCGGGCAGGTGCGCGCCTGATCGATTGGAGTCCGATCAATCAGGCGCCCGCCGCGAGGTTGATCACCCTTCAGCCGTCGTGGGATCGATCATGCGGCGAATCTGGGACACTCGATTCGCCGGGAAACCAGCGGTCTGTGCATGTTTGCGCACCATCGCTTCATCGGGTGCGATATATACACAGTACACTTTATCATCGGTGACGTAGCTTTCAACCCACTGGATCTCGGGTCCAAGGTCTTTCAATACGCTGCAGGATTTTTGGGAAATGCCAGTCAGCTGGTCGGGCGCCAGGTTTCCGGCGCCAGCAATATCACGTTCAATTAAGAATTTAGGCATGGGTACGCTTTGTTTTACGGTGACTTGAGTTCCAACAGAAACTAACGGTAAGTCCCGCGCGAGCGGGTAAAAAGGCCAGGCGTCACCTTAAACTGGCTGAGCGTGATCACAAGGGAAATGCGGACCGCTGAACGGGCTGTGACATTCATACACCACGCGCCTGCACTGCTTTCCAGATCGCCTCCGACGTCGCAGGTGAGGCCAGCGTCACCGGCCCGCCTGGCGCACCGAAGGCACTGACTGCGTCGCGAATTGCTTCGCGCACCGAGATCGCGAGCATCAAGGGAGGCTCACCCACCGCTTTGCTCCCGTGGACCGCATTGGGATTCAACGCGCCCGGCAGGAGGGTGACATTAAACTCCGCCGGCGCATCGCTGATCGCCGGGATCTGATAGGTGCTCGCGCTATGTGTGAGCAACCGCCCCTCATCGTTCCATTTCAACTCCTCGCTGGTCAGCCATCCCATGCCTTGAACAAATCCTCCTTCGATCTGACCGCGATCCACCCCAGGGTTCAACGAGTCGCCGACATCATGCACAATATCGACCCGGCGAACGCGGCTCATTCCCGTATAACCATCGACCTCAACTTCACTCACGGCCGCACCCGAGGCGAAGTACGCAAACGGCCGGCCCGAAGCGGTATTCCAATCCCAGTGAATTCCCGGAGTCGAATAATAACCGGTGGTCGAAAGGCTCACCCGCTCGACATAGCACTGCGTCGCCAGTTTGGCGAAGGCCACCCGCACCTCCGGTCGAGCCCGGGTGGAGACAAAGCCCTCCGCGAAAACCACCTCCTCCGTCGCCACCTCACTCGCCGGCAAGTCCTTGGCTCCACGCACGGACGATATATCCACGCTGACCGGCGCAGGCGACTCCCCGGCCGCGGCAGCCGTCAGCATCTTTGCCGCCACCACGGCCATGCGCTGCCGCAAGGTCGCACACGCGACCCGCACGGCGGCACCATTCAAATCCGCCCCGGCGGATGCGGCCGTCGCGGAGGTGTTCGGCACCTTGTCCGTACTTGTCTTCATCATTCGGATACACGCCGCGGGCAGTCCGAGCTCTCGCATCGCGACTCCGAGAATCTTGGTGTGCAGCCCCTGCCCCATTTCCGTTCCACCGTGATTCACCTGCACGGTCCCATCCTGGTAAATGTGCACGAGCGCTCCGCCTTGATTATAGTGGGTAAGCGTAAACGAAATCCCGAACTTAACCGGGGTAACTGCCAGACCGCGTTTCACTCGCGCGTGCGCTGCATTCCACGTTGCGATCTCCGCTCGGCGCGCATCGAAGCCCGCCTTGTCCAGCACGCTTTTCCAGATGGCTTCGAGGCGGTTATCTCCGATGTCCTCACCATAATGCGTTCGATTGGTTTCGCCCGTGCCATGATACAGATTGCACTTCCGCACCTCTTCGACCGGCAGCCCCAGCGCGCGCGCCACACGGTCCATGATCTCTTCGATCACGAGCATGCCCTGCGGTCCGCCAAAACCGCGGAAGGCTGTGTTCGACGCCACATGCGTTTTCGCCGAGCGGCCCGTCACGCGGAGCGCTGGTATATAATACGCGTTGTCGATATGAAACATGGCGCGCTCCAGCACCGGCTGTGAAAGATCGAGCGACCAACCACCGGTGGAAACCAGATCGACCTGTAGCCCGCGCAAGCGGCCATCCTCCGCGAAGCCGACTTCGAACTTCGCATGGAAGGGATGTCGCTTGCCGGTGAGCGTCATATCCACATCGCGATCCCACTGCACGCGTACCGGACGGCCGGTCTTCATCGCGGCGAGGGCGACGAGGGCCGCGGGCGTGTTCCCCTGCGTTTCTTTGCCGCCGAAGCCGCCGCCCATGCGCGGCGCCTGCACCACGATCTTGTGACGCGGCAGGTGCAACACTTCCGCCACGATCGCCTGGATCTCCGACGGATGCTGCGTGGACGAACTAATAAACACATCACCGTCATCACCGCACTCCGCCCAAGCGGCCTGCGTCTCGAGATAAAAATGCTCCTGGCCACCGAGCGAGAACTCGCCGGTTAACCGACGCGGCGCCGTCGCGATCGCCGTCGTTGCATCACCGCGTTGCAGCGTCCGCTGCGGATTGTGAAAGCTACCCTGCTCCACCGCTTCGGCGATCGTCAACACCGCCGGCCGCACCTCGTACTCGACTTCCACCAACGCCGCGGCCGTCCGGCAAATCCCCACCGACTCGCCCACCACCAGCGCCACCAGATGGCCGTGATAACGCACCTCCTCCGCCGCAAAGAGCGTCTCGTCGTGCCGCGATACCCCGACATTGTTCTCCCCCGGCACATCATCCGCCGTCAACACCGCCACCACCCCGGGGACCACTCGCGCCGCCGTCGTATCGAGACGAACAATACGCGCATGCGCGTGCGGCGCCATCACCGGCCAGACGTCGAGCATGGGACGACGCTGCGCCACATCATCCACATAAAGCGCGCCCCCGGTCACATGCCCGACCGCGCTCTCATGCCGCAGTTGCCGCGAGGGCTCGGCGACCGGCCACACTCCGCGGGGTGAAAACGTCGGCGATGCGTCCACTGCGAGACTGGTCTCCCCCGACACAAATTTCTGCCACAACGAAACGACCACCCCTTTCCGAAAGTCCGCACTCCCCCGCACGTCGTCAATCGGTTTGAACTCATCGCGGAGAATCCCGGCCACGACACCCGCGGCGTCCTCCAGCGTCTTTCCTTCCAACGCGGCTTCCGCCCGCCGTGCTCGCAAAGGCAGCGCCGCCACGCCTCCGAACGCCAGCCGCGCCCGTCGGATCAGTCCATCCGCATCCGTATCCACACAAAACGCACCTGCGACGATGCTGATATCCAATTCCCGCCGGTGTGAAACTTTCTGATACTCCGCCCGGCGCGTCAGTCCCGCAGCCCAGGCGGTTCGCGGCAGCACAATGTCGCGCATCACTTCATCGGGTCGGAGCTGCGTCTGCCGATAACCTGTGAAAAACTCGTGGAGCGCGATTGTGCGCTCTCCGAGCGTCGAGGCGAGGACCACACTGGCATCGAACGCCAGCAGCAGTGGAGCAGCGTCGCCAATCGGCGAGGCCGTGATAAGGTTCCCACCCAAGGTCGCGCGATTGCGAATCTGCCGCGAGGCAAACACCGCGAGCATCTTCGCCAGGGCCGGAAATTCTCCGGCGAGCGTCTCCTCCACCGCGGTCAAAGTCGCCGCGGCGCCAATCTGCCATTCGGTGGCCGTCGACGTTATCCGCGTCAACTCCGGCACGCCTTCCGTGGAAATGAGGATCGGGAATTTTTTGAACTTCTTGTTCAACTCGACGCCGATCTCGGTCGCGCCCGCCACCAACCGCGCCTCAGGATAGCGATCCCGCAACGCGAATAAATCCAGCAAGGTGGTCGGACGCAGGAACCGTTCCCCTGCGGCTGCGTAATTCAATCCCGGCAGCGGTGCCACGGGTTGTTGCAACCGCGCCGCAAAGGCATCCGCATCCGCCGGCGCGCGATCGGTCAGCACCGCCATCGCCGCGTCCCGGATCGGCCGATACCCGGTGCAGCGGCACAGGTTGCCGCAGAGTTGATCATTGATCTGACCCGGCTGCGTGACACCGGGCCGGTAGTACGCTTCGAAGAGCGAAACCACGAAACCCGGCGTGCAATACCCGCACTGAGATCCGGAATGTTCGACCATCGCCTGCTGCACCGGATGCAAGCTCTGTCCGTTTGCGAGACCTTCCACGGTCACCACTTCGCGCCCGGCAAACATTGGAGCCAGAGCGATGCAGCTGTTGAGCGCACGATAGGTGGTGGTTCCATCCGCCGCGCGATCCACCATCGCCACGGTGCAGGCCCCGCAATCGCCTTCGGCGCAACCGCACTTGCTGCCCGTCCAACCCGATCGGCGCAGCACGTCGAGCAGGGTGGTCGTGGCCGCCACGCCCTCAATCGTCACCCGCTTTCCGTTGAGCGTAAAATCGAAGGAATCGGTCGTCGCTGTTCCCGCTGACGCGACCGGCGTGTTAGTCATAGTTCGTATGTAACTGCAGAAAGCATGCCCGCAACCCAAAGCTCGGACAACTGCGCTACGGAAAACAGGTGACGGGCCCGCCTGCGCTCGCGCACGACTGGTCTGCAGGTCTAAGAGCGCCCAGCAGCCGCCTACATCGCTCCGCGGTTCACATCTTTATAGTAGAGATAGCTGGCGGGCTGCTTGCCCATTGCCACGAACCACTGCGGGCAATACGGCGCCATCCAGATCACATCGCCTGCCGCCACCGGATACCACGAATCCTCAAGGCGATAAACGCCCTGACCTGAAAGCATCAGCAACCCGTGCTCCATAATGTGGGTTTCCACAAAGGGCAGGGTCGCCCCGGATTGGTACGTGAAGATGTTCATCGCCAGATCAAACCCGGGCACGTCCGGGAACAGCACTTGCAACCGGGCGTCAGGATCTCCGAGAAACGCCTGGCCTTCGATGTCAGCCGCGCGGCCGATGAGGGGCGACGGAGCCGCCACTCCCGGCAGTGGCACAAACCGCTTCTGAAAGAGCGTCACTCGCGTCCCGGCTTGCGGTGCCGCGATCGACCAAGCCTCACCCGCCGGCGCGAAAAAGAAACCCCCTGCCGCGCACATGGTCTTTTCACGCCCAATCATCACGCTCGCGCCGCCCGTCTCGACGTACCCCGCCGTTTCAATGCCATTGCCCGGCAAATCCAACCGACCATCCGCTTCGAAAATGAGAAGCATCTGCGTGAAATTCGCGCCCATCGCGGGATTGATCAGCACGACCGCCGCCGCCCTCGTGACGCCCGGAAGGTTGCTCTTCACATGGCCATCGGGTGCGATCAAGGCGTGGCGAGCGGCGACACGAGTACGAGTCTGGCCAAACGGAAAATTCATTCAGGCAGAAGGAAGCAGAAAAGCAGTCAGGAGGAGAGCC
>JBBQEG010000258.1:0-7725 GCA_038320495.1 Opitutales bacterium
ATGTCCAGGACCTGATTGAATAATTCCCGCTGTTGCTCCCGGTCCGGAGTGAGCAGCGCACGGTCGTACAAGCCAAGCGCCCGACGGAGCGGGTGGTCGGGCGGCGGCGCCACGCCTCCGTTGTCCAGCGCGCCAGATGCGTCGCGCAGGCCCCCTTGTAGATACCAGAGCGCGTAGCCCGGCGCCCACAATGAATCCTCGTGCACCGGCACAAAGGTGCGGGCGTCGGGCAGCGGTTGAAACTCATCTTCCCCGGACCAGACGCCGAAATCGTAATCCCGTGCGACGCGCTCGATGCGGAATAACGAACGCGAACGCTCCCGTGGCACCAGCCGCAGGCCCACCTTGCGCCAGTCCTCGACGATGAAATGGACCGGGCCCGCGCCGATGTAGTCGGCGTAGTGGATGTACCACGTCATCTTCCGTCCATCCGGAAAGGTGCGGTATCCGTCGGCATCGCGCTGGTCCAGTCCAAGTTCGTCCAGCAGACGCTCCGCCTCAGTAGGATCGTAAGCCGTGAAGCTCCCGGCCAAATGGGGGTGGTGGAAAAATGAGGCGCTGCCAGGCTCAATTTGGGAGGGCGTGCCCACCCCGCTGTACTCGGCGCGAATGATGGTGGCGCGATCGATGGCGAGGGAGAGGGCCTGGCGAAAGCTGGGTTCATTCAGGAGCTGCGCTTTCTGACGCTCCACCGGATCGGCCGGGTCGAAGTGGCGGTTCAAATTCGGGTTGATCGCCCAGACGGAGCGACCGGAGGGCGTCCAATGGTAGACTTCGTAGCCGCCCGCCCGGCGTTGGTTCATGATAAAGGTGTAGTTGTCGAAGCGGATGAAGCGCTCCTGCATCGTCAGTTCCCCGGCCGCCGCCGCGTTGGCCACGAGTTTCGTCGGCATCAATTTGATCAGGATGCGATCTAGATAGGGCAGTTGGTTTCCGGCTTCGTCGACGACCCAGTAATAGGGATTGCGGACAAAAACCTGCGGCGGCTGTGACTTGTAGTTCTTGTACACCCACGGCCACAGGCGTGGATGCTCCGGATTCAGATAGTCCTTCAGCGCGGCGTAGAGCGTGCGGCGACCCCGGATCTGTCGCGCCGACATCTGCGCATTGATCATGGTCTCGTCGCCCGTGATCGGATGGTAGGGCGCGAGGTAATGGCGCGGGGTCGCGAACTCCAACTCGCTCGCGAGGCGCTCGAGAAAGAACACATTCGGCGCGTCGAATACGAATTTTACCGTGTGTGCGTCGATCTTCTCGACGCGACCCGGTTGACCTCCGGCCGTCATGGTCGGCGGTAAGGTGCCCCCGAGCGCCAGCACCTCGTCTTCCCACCAATAGAGAATGTCATCGGCGGTAAAAGGGTGACCGTCGGACCAGCGCATCCCGCGCCGCAGGGTGAACGTCCATTCCCTTTGATCGTCCGACACTGACCAACCTTGGGCAACGTGCGGCACGATTGGGTATCCGTGCGGAGACCAGCGCACCAAGGTGCTGACCGCGAGCCGCCACTCGATCACCCTGAAGTCATCCGGTTCATTTGCCACGCGCACCCAGGTGCCGCCGAAACGTCCGAGCCCGTCCACCCCGGCCAGCACGAGGGGTTCGCTTCCGGTGCGTTCGGCGACAGGCGGCAGCACTCCCTCCTGCACGAGTTCCCGCAAGAGCGGCGACTCACCTCGCGGCCACCACGGCGCTGCTGCGCCCGCGGTGTAATCGACCGGGCGGTAGAGGACCGGCGGCTCGCTGCGGCCCACCGGATCGGCGCGGAGCGATTCCACCGCGGCCACTTCGTGGGCCGGCGGCACAACGGGGGCGGAGGGCAGGCTCGGCCGCAGCGCCATCGTCACCAGCTCCAGCGCAACCAGCAGCCCGGCGAAGGTTGCGGTGAAACCAAAAAGGAGGCGCAAGACTGGCTTCATGCTCAACGCGAGGCGAAGGGATCGGCGGCGTCCCGCAAACCGTCGCCGAGGAAGTTGTAGGCCAGCACCGTCAGCACGATCAACGGGACCGGTAGAAGCAGCCAGGGGTAGTTTGCGATTACCTGCAGTTGCAGGCAGTCCTGCAGCATTACGCCCCAGCTGACGATTGGCGGGCGCAAACCCAGCCCGAGGAAGCTGAGTGCGGTCTCCCCGAGGATCATGGCCGGCACGCTCAAGGTCAGCACGACAATGATATGGCTGGTGAAGCCCGGAAGCAGGTGTCGGAATAGGATCCGTAGGTGACTCGCCCCCAGCAAACGGGCGGCGACGGCGTAGTCTTCCTCGCGCAACGACAGAATCCTTCCTCTCACGACGCGGGCCAGGCCCGTCCAACCGAGCAGGCTGAGCACGATGGTGATCGCGAAGTACACCTGCAGCACGGGCCAGTCGGCGGGCATGATGGCTGCGAGCGCGAGCCAAAGGGGAAGTTGGGGGAAGGAATTGATGATCTCGATCGCGCGCTGGATAAGTTCATCCGTTTTGCCCCCGACGTAGCCGGAGATCCCGCCGATCGACACGCCCAGCAGGAAGGTGATGGCGATCGAGATGAGGCCGATGGATAGGCTGATGCGGGAGCCATAAATTGCGCGGCTGAGGATATCACGGCCGTACTTGTCCGCGCCCATCAGATAAAGGGGCGGTCCATTCTCTCCCGCAGAATGCGCGGGACCGAAGGCATGCAACTCGGAGGGGAGCAGTCCCCACAAGCGGTAAGGCTCGCCTCGATACAAGAGGCGGAGGCGGACCCTTTCCCCTGTTTCCACGTAATAATTGTTCAAGGAGATCGGGTCGACGTGGCGCTGCAGCGCACGCACGTGCAGCCCGTCGGCGATCGACCAACGCACCGTCTGCGGCGGACACCAGGCATAATCGAGATCGCGCCAGTCGGGCGTGTGTGGCGCAAAAAATTCCGCAAAGAGGGCGACAAGGTAAAGGGCGGCGAGCAGATGCAGCGCAACGACCGCCAGGCGGTGCTTCGCGAAGCGGCGCCGCATCAATTGCCACGGCGAAAGGACGGACGGATCGGTCACCTTCTGCCGGGGCGTGGAGCTTGTGAGAGGCTGCTCAGTCATTGAGGCAAGGGCAGGATGGATGGGCTAGCTCGGCAGAGCGAGCCGGGGCAACAAGAAGGGGCGCGAGGGGTGAGGCCATCCAATCAAACCCTTTTCGCGGTGACCTCAGAGCGAGTAAACAGTTCGCGAGGTCAATCTTTTGAACACGGCCAGCCTCGATGCACATCAGGGGGGTGCAGGCGTTTTTTCTCCCCTCCATACAACTAATTGAATGGACGACGGATTGCGGTGCCCGCCGCGGTGTCGGTAGCTCCAAGTATCCCCATTACCCATGAATACTCCATCACTGCTCCATCGAACGGTCTTGCTGTGTGCGTTGACGGTTCCAAGTTTCGGACAGGCTCCGGCAGCCGCCACCTCGACTGCCAATACTGAGGTCATACAACTCTCCCCCTTTGAACTCCGCGCCGAACGGGAGTCCTCAGGTTACCGCACCTCGTCCGTGTTGAGCGCCGCTCTGATCGAGATGCCGCGCGAAGTGGTGCCGAGCCTGATCAATGTTGTGACCGCCGACATCCTCGACGAGAAAAACATCTACAGCCTCGAAAACCTTTTCACGGCCACCGCGGGCGTGACTCAGTTCGCGACGGGCGACTACAATCAGCAGTTTCGAATTCGCGGCTTCAGCGCACCCAGCCTGCGAAACGGCTTCAGCAACGCGCTGCAGAGCAGCATGGCCGGCGTGGAGCGGGTGGAAATCAGTAAGGGCCCCAACTCAGTGCTTTTTGGCTCGAATGCCTTCGGCGGTGCCATCAACCGCGTGACCAGAAAGCCCCAGTTTACCGCGGCCCACAGCGCGCGCTTCACGGTCGGTAGTTACGACTACCACGGCGTGCGCGTTGACTCCACCGGACCTGTTCCGGTGTTTGGAAATGATGTCCTCGCCTATCGTCTGATCTACGACCGCTTTCAGCACAAGTCGGAGATCGATTTCCGGGAACTGCAGATGGCGTCGATCATTCCTTCGCTGCGCTTTCGTCCATGGATGAACTTGATCTTCAACGCAGAGTACGAGCACTACTCGTCTAATGAAGTGCCGGTGAATGACGTGCCGGAAACGGCCGGCAGCCGCTTCAATCCCGCGCTTGGCCCGCAGTATGACAAGGAAGTTGGCGGCTTTGGACACACCTTCTCCATTCAAGGGCCTGATGCCTTTCGCGACGGAGTTTTCCGCACGCTCACCACGGACGTGACGATGCTTTTCAACGACATCTTCTCAGCGAACGTAGCGTACATGTACACCTCTGCGAAGCAGGAGGAGTTCCGGATGCGCGACTTCGAAGGCTGGTCCCAGGATTTGCGCGGCGAGCGTGGGGCCGCGAACCAGGCGGCGCCGCGAGGCCGAATTCAATATCGCGATCGCTACGAGTGGTCCGACGATGTGCGCGCGCAGCTGGTGGCGGATGTGCCGATGGGTAACGTGGGCCGGTTGACGGGAGTCCTGGCTCACACGTTCTTTAAGAGTGGCTACAACAGCGCGACCAAGCAGTTGGCGAACTTCGTCGTCCGACCCGGGTTTCGAATGCCGAACGAAGTGCTTCAGGAGGTTCGAGGTCTGCCCCGCCCGGGCAATGCCAACGACGATCATGCTGACGGCAATTCCCAGCGCCTCTCCTTAATCGGACGTTTCTTCGATGATCGGCTCAACTTCATCGGTGGTTACCAACAGCAGGAAGGGGAGAACACGAACGCTGCGGGTTCAACGGTCTCGTTCGATGGGGACAATCATCAGTTTGGTGTGACGTATGCCGTGACGAAACCGTTCATTCTCTTCGCCAACTACGGCACCGATTTCACTCCCACCAATGTAATCGGTGCGAATGGCCAGTTTCTCACCGATCCCCAGACCGGGTCGGGCTACGACGTAGGGGTGAAGTTGAATTTGCTCGATGGTGCGTGGTTCACTACGATCGCCTACTTCGACCAGGAGCGGAGCAACATCCCTAATCGTATCACGGTCGTGGATCCGGTGACCAATCTCCAATCCACCTACTTCATTCTCTCTGGTCGCATCCGTCACAAGGGGCTTGAGTTCGAGTCCGTCTGGGATGTCAGAAGCAACTGGCAGGTCATCATCTCCGGCTCGTTCTTCGATGCCAAGACGTTGGAGAATCGCCAGGTACCGGACGAGGTGGGGCAGCCTCCCGAAGATACGATTGAAAACAGCCTGTCGTGGCAAACCCGCTACGGTTTTAATGGAGGCATGCTGGACGGCTGGATCGCCGGGACCGGCGGTTACTGGCATGACGACGCACGCGCAGAGGGCAATGTTGGCAAGCTCAACGTGAGGTACGACGACCACTATATCCTCAACGTCTTTGTGCACCGGGATTTTACCTGGCGCGATACCCGCGGCCGCTTTAGCCTCTACGTCGACAATATCTTGAACAAACGCGGGTACGTTAAGCGTCAGGAATATTTTGGTGAACCGTTGTGGGTTCGCGCTACCCTTGGCTTCCAATTCTGATCATGCACAAGATGGCTATCGCAAGACCTCCGGCGTGGCGGCTCGGGTGGTGCATAGGTGGTTCGTTGGTCGCAATGATGGCGGCCGGCGCGTTTGCAACCGTCGAGCCCCTCTCGCGAGGTCTGGAAATCGAGCCGCTCTGGGTTAAGCTCGCGGATGCGGAAGGTCGAGTTGATCAGGAAGGCAGCACATTCGACGGCACTCATCTGCCGTCAACGGAAGCGGCGGAGTTTTCGCCAGACGGGGTTTGGGTCGTCGCAGGTTCGAAGGGTCGACCGTACTACCATACGCCGGCGGCGGCGGAAGCGGTCCGTCCGTTGCGGGGCACGAATTACAACTTGCCTGAAGTTCGACGTCTGACCGGTGGGGACGGGCTCGAGATCCGGGGGGCGCGCGTCAGCGTGTGGCGCGCCGCCACGGGAGAATTGCGTTGGGAAAGGCCCCGGCCCGACGAGTTGGAAGCGGTGGCGTTCTCCCCGGATGGCCGGTTCGTTGCCGCGGGAGGCGAGGATAATGTGGTGGAAATCCTCGCTGCAGAGGATGGGCGGCTGGTCGCGAGCCTGCGCGACGAGACAGGCTGCGATGGTTTGAGTTTCTCGCCCCACGGCCGGTTGCTGGTGGTGGGTTCTGGTAACAACAAATTGCTCTTCTACCGTACAAGCGATTGGAAGCTGCTGGCCACCATCCCTCACGGGGGCAGCGATACCAAGGAAGTGAACCAAGCTGATTGGACCTCCGACAGCCGCATCTTGGCAACGGCCAGTGCCACCGGCCAGGTTCGAGCCTGGCGGGTGATCGAGGAAACCTCCGGGGACATCGTCAAGGCGGTGCGCCTCGAACCCCTTTGGACGGCTGAGCGCAATGCCACGGTCAAATCCGTCCGCATCTCGCCAGACGGTCGTCTGGTGGCGTCCGGTGCGGGAGCCGGGCAAGGTGTGGCCGTCCACGAGTTAGCGACTGGGAAACAGGTGGCCCATATTTCAGGTACCGCCTGGATCATGGAGACCATCGCGTTTACGCCCGACGGGAAATTCCTGTTCACGGGTGGCAACGAGGGCGAAGTGGTGGGCGCGGACATCCAGTTGAGCCGGTACCCCGGCGCTTGGGGCCAAGGCGCCATTCGCGCCTATCGCGTTCCTGCCACTCCCGGCGGAGAATTCGAGCTGGTGCTCGCAAAACCCGTATTCCGTCAGGAGTACCTTGACGTGTCCCGCGACGGGTCGAAGCTCCTTTCGGCGCACGAAGATGGCACCGTGCGAGTGTGGCGGATCCAGAGGCAACCGTGAGTTGGGTGCTGAATGTTTGCGCCCGTTTCCGCCGTGGTGGAGGCACTGTTTTTGTTGTTCACTTCGCGGCGGACCTAGGCCTCCGCCGTGTTGTCTGGCGCAGCGGATTCGCTTACCGTTAGCTGGTTTGTTGCACGATTGTTGCGCAGTACTGCATAGGTTCGTTGTGGCTAGCTAGCCCGTTGATATGAGCGTTGATGAGTTTCGTGCGTTACTCTGAATCGGAACCAAGGTGCGCCCAACCTAATGTGAAGGAGGCGGCGAGGGACAAGACGGCGCTGGAGGTGTCGGTTGAGCGGCCTACATCGCGATTGGAGGAATCCGTCGGGAGGGCGGTGTGTCGTCCTCCTGCGATTGGCTGAGCTGCCGGAGAGCGAGCCGGTCCCCGCGGATCAGCGCTTCTTTCTTGGCGCGGGACCAGCGCTTGAGCTGGGCTTCGCGGCGGCGGGCATCGGTGAAGCATTCGAATGTCTCGATGCGAAGCAGACCAACCGGTGGATCGACGGCGGTGGTACGACAGGCTTTGCCGGACGCATGGTCTTCAAGGCGCTGTCGAAGATTGTCGGAACACCCAATGTAAACTTGGGCAGAGCGGAGTCTCAGAAAGTAAACGACGGATACTTTGGGAAATCCGGCTGCGGCCACGCAGGCGTCGGTAAGCGGCAGTGGAAGGTTCATAAAAGCCGAACGGAGTCAATCAGCCCCTCGACAAGCTCGGGGCCATTCGACGCGCTCCGGTATGTGGGCAATTCACTGAGTTCGTATGCCCGGCCGGCAGGCCATGAGCAAGCCGTGCTTGGACGGCGCGTCACGATCAGCCCCTCGACAAGCTCGGGGCCATTCGACGCGCTCCGGTATGTGGGCAATTCACTGAGTTCGTATGCCCGGCCGGCAGGCCATGAGCAAGCCGTGCTTGGACG
>JBBQEG010000259.1:0-7689 GCA_038320495.1 Opitutales bacterium
ACGTCGCGAAACAACACGCCGAAAGCGCCGGGAAAAAACGACCAGTTGGGAATGCCGGCAGGCGCCGCAAACTCACCGACGAGACCACCGGCCGCGCGGAATTTCGCCTCGTCCAGAATGAAGCCATACTGACGGAACAAATTGTCGATATACTCAACGGATCCGATCATCGTGTGACTGGCACCGAAAGCCTTGAAGCGATAGCTGAGGTCGGCCTGGAGGGAGTCGACTTCGTTTACGTCGGCCTGCGAACCCGGAACGTTATACGCAGCGCCGCGCCAGGCGGGCGCGATCAGAAATCCATAATTGACGAAGTACGGCGACGGGGCCGAGTTGTTGAAGCTCGAGGGACTTTGGTGTGGATCCTGATTGATAAACCAGGACGTCTCGTAATCCGCTTCCTGGCGGGTCGCGGCCAGGCGCAGGTCGAGGCTGTTCCCCAGCTTCCAAAAAATCTGCGCCTCGTAAACATTGCTCAAGCCGTTCTCGAATGAACCCGGGCCATTCCGGTTCCAGTTGAACCCCCGCGGGAACCAGTATCCAGTCCACTGAGACGGATATTGTCCGGTCTCGCGAAACTTCCGCTCGCGCCACGTCCCGATCGTTTCGGGAAGACCGGCCACGATTGGTAGCCGGCCCGACTCGTACTCGGCGATGTAATCAAGGTTGGCCACCAGCGCGGGGACGGGACCGCCGTCGCGCTTTTGATTGGCGTGCTCATAGCCCACGTTGATCTGAAGGCCAGGGAGCGGCCGGGCCGAAACATTGGCCTGGATGTAGCCTTCGTCCCAATGCACGTACTCGATCCAGTCATCGCTGTCGCGTTTTGAAGTGACGACCCGGAATGCGAGTTTTTTATCGAGCAACGTCCGCTGAAAATCCAGCAGTCCCTTGTAGTAACTGTCGTTGCCCACGGTTGCTTGAATAAACCCGGTGTTGGTAAACTGCGGCTTCTTGCTCGCATAATTTATAATGCCTCCCGGCTCGGCGCGCCCGAAGAAGAGCGAGGCGGGGCCTTTCACGACTTCGATCCGGTCTACACCGTCCATGTGGAACGACGCGAACTTTCGAAAACCGTCCCGGTACACGACATCGGTCGGCATGCCACGGATGCGAATTGAGCCGGTATTGCGGACGTTGCTATCGTAACTGGTCTTCACCCCGGCGGCGTAATCGAAGGCCTTGTTGAGATTCTCAACGTAGAGGTCGTCGAGAAATTCCCGGGAAAGCACCTGGATGTTGAGCGGGGTCTCGAGGATGTTGGTGCCAATGCGGGTGGCGGTGACCGCATTGAGTTTTCGGTAACCGTCGTCCTGCCGATCGGCGATAATGAAGGGAGAAAGCTGGACGGTTTCTTCAGGAAGTTGCGTGACGGCGGCTTGCTGAGCCTCAGCAGCGGTTGGAGCACCAAAAATCGAACTGAGGGCCACGATCAACGGGGCGACGGGCCGGAGTAAAGGGATTTGTTCTTTCACGGACTTGGGGGATTTCGCCTTGCGCGAGAGGGTAGATGCAGACGGTTTGGCATCGCCAGACGGGCGCTGGCCCGCGGCGAGAACGACCGCAATGGCACCACTTGCGCTATCCCGGACGGCCACGAGTGGGGTGCCCTCCAGCATCCGCTCCAGTGCAGCGAGGGGAACAAAGTGGCCGCGCACGGCACGGGTGGGCACGCCGGCCACTACATCTGCCCGGTAAATGAGCTGCAGGCCTCTCGCTTGTAACGAAAGCGCGGGAAGCGACGTTTTCGCCAAACCAGCGGGAACATTGAAGTCGACTTCGCCATCGCCAGGCATCTTTGCCCATGCGGCCCCCCAGGTGAATAGCAATAGAGTCAGCAGCGACCCGACCCAATGGATCACCCTCCACCAGCCGATGGAGTCGGGCTTCAATATATATGGATCCGAAGGGCGCGCGCATGGGGTCTCGCCCAATGAGACGCGCCTGTATCCTTCTTCCATGAAGGCCACAGGAAAATTTATTGCCGCAGTGAGCCGACTCGAGTGCGGAGCTGAATATCGCCTGTGGCGTCGGCCGCAGCCTCTGCGCCAAAACTCGTCTCCAGCAGACGCACGAATCCATCCAGATTGTCGGAACGGATGGTGCCGCTGAATCTCATTGCCGCCAACGTGTCGTCCATGAGCACCAGCTGCAGATCGTTCAACCGATTGAGTTCTTCGACGATTTCCGCGAGCGGTTTATCTTGGAACGTCATCAAGCCATGCTGCCACGCCAGCGTTTGCTGAATCTCGCGTCGAGTGAGGGTCGCGATGCGCCGAGCCGCATTCGGCGTCGCGAGTGAGAGGCTTACGCGTTGACTGGCGCCCAGGACGGTTGGGTCCGGCGTGAGCGTAACGGCAGAATCGCCTATGCGCTCCAACGGAGGCACCACCTCGACACTGCCGTGGGCGACGAGGACATCAAGCTGCCCGCCGCCGAGCCGCACATTGAAAGCCGTGCCAACCGCGCGGACCGTGACGCCGCCAGCCTCGACCACAAAGGGCCGCGCCGGATCTTTTGTGACGATAAAGAAAGCCTCGCCCCGCTCCAACCGGATGCGTCGTTCCGAACGCGAGAATAACAGCGTGTGCACCGCCCCGTCGTGAAGCTTCATTACGGATTCATCCGGCAGAATGCGTCGGTCTTCCGGCTTGGCCATCACCGCCGCCACCGGTTCATTTCTCCCGGCATCAACCCGAAACCAAGCTGTAGCAGCCATTGCGATACAAGCGGCCGCCAGCAGAGAAGGGGCCAGAAGCCGCCTCCAAGCCGGCCGCTTTTGGGGGGCGAGCAAATCGGGATTCGGCTCAACACCAAACTCCGGGCGCCAGTCCGCCAACTGATCCAAGCGCCGCCAGCGGCGCCGGCATTGCTCCAATCGGGACGCATGATCGGGGTGCGCGGCGAGCCAGACAAAAAAATCATCCTGCTCGGCTGGACTGAGTCCACGGTCCAGACGACTCATCCAGTCGGTCGCCGCACGGCTCGCCTTTTCTTTTCCGAAATCTGGGGGAGGAGGTGTGCTCACGTGCAGGAGCCCGACGCTTCCAACGCGTCGAAGAAGGCTTCAAGTTTTTTCATTCCGAGTGAGACTTGAGTCTCGACCGTGCTGACGGAAATACCGAGCTGCTTCGCAACCTCGATCTGGGAAAGCCCGTAGATCTTGCGCAGCGTGATCACTTGTCGACAGCGCGTCGGCAGCGACTGAACGGCATGTGCCATCAACTCGAGTTCTTCCGCGCGCGCCACGGTGGATGTGACGGCCTCATGCTCATGCTCATCCTTGATTTCCAGATCTTCAAAGTCCGACACGCTGAACTGGCCCTGCCGGACGCTTTTCCTCAACCCTCCGATGACGAGATTGCGAGCAGTGGCGAAAAGAAATGCCTTCGGCGCACGGACCTCTCCCTGTGAGCGAGCACGGAGGACCCGCATGACGGCTTCCTGCACGATATCTTCGATATCCCGCTTACCCGGAAATTGACTCAGCAACCAAGCTCGCAGCATCGACACATGGGGCTGCACGTTTTGCTGATACCGCTCATGAGTTTCCGGGGGCATTGGGGCGAGGTCAGGGTGAGCTGGAAAGGCGAAGTAACAAATCGGAGCTCAGAAAAGCAACCCCGATCACGGTCAGTCGGCAAGTCGCCGCCTGTACTTTCCATCGGCAGCCACGCCACGCGGCCGAGTGCAGCAGTACAGTAGTAGGCTTGGTGAAGGGATTGCGGGCTGATTCAGGATGGAGGATGGCGCGCATCAAAGTCCTACGATCTTGCGCGCCTTGGCCATGACTTCTTCGGCTGAGATGCCCTTTACCTTGCCGCCTCCCAACACGAATGGAGCAAGGCCGGGGTCGATCCATAGCGGGGGTTCGCCGCTAGTCGCTAGTAAACCCAAGCTACGCGCGGACGGATGCCGGGGCGTTAATGCGGAGTGTCCGTCCCGACCAACTTGACGACGCTTATGCCCTGACCCACGACCTGCCCGTCGGCTCAGGGATGATCGAGAGCGGCCACCGCCATGTCGTCCAAACGCGCATAAAGGGAGCCGGCGCTTGGTGGACCTCCGTCAATGTCCACGCCATCTGCCAACTCCGCACCCTCCGCGCCAATCGCCAATGGGGCCTCTACTGGTCCAGGAACTGACTTCACTTTCAATTACACCCCACATCGGGGGTTGCACCGCGTTCTTGTCGACGCAAGGTGGGTAGCAGACACAGTTCCGATTTGGTTCCTCGCTGTTTCCAGTGGGTAAATCGCTTTTCCAAGACACCGGCGGCCGTGGTGGCCAGACCGTTTCTCCGCAACCCAAGCGAAGAACCTCTTATTTTATGCCCATGAACCCCACCCACCAAGGACTGATCGGCTGCCTGTTTGGCGCCTGCGTTGCCCTGTCGCCAGCGCAAGTCGCACCTGCGGCCACGTCCGCCTCCACTCCGCCGGCCGACGAGCCCATCAAGCTCTCGCCGTTCACCGTGACCGATTCGCAGGACGTCGGCTACACGGCCACCAACACGCTCGCCGGCACCCGGCTCAACACGCCTCTCAAGGATGTCGGCACGTCAATCACCGTCGTCACCAAGGAGTTTCTCAACGACATCGGATCCAATGACAGCACGACCCTGCTGCCCTACACGGTCGGCACGGAGGTCGGCGGCCCCTCCGGCAACTTCGCCGGCGGTGCCATCACCGGCGGGCGTCCCGACCAGGCGGACGCGCGCGCCGAACCCGAGCGCAACCAGCGCGTCCGCGGCCTGGCTTCCGCCGAGCTCACCCGGGACTATTTTCTCTCCGACATTCCGTTCGATTCCTACAACACGGAGCGCGTCACCATCAACCGCGGGCCCAACGCCCTCCTCTTCGGCATCGGCAGCCCGGGCGGCGTCATCAACAACTCCACGTTACTGCCTGTCTTCGGGAAGAATTTCTACGAGGTCAAATTCCAGGTCGGCGAACGCCACACGCACCGCGAATCGTTCGACCTGAATCGCGAGCTCGTATCCAAGAAGCTGGCCATCCGACTTGCCGGGCTCAACAAGCGCAACGAATACAAACAGCGCCCCGCGTGGGAACGGGACCAGCGCATTTTCGGCGCCGTCACGGCCGTCATGTTCGAGAACCGCAACAGCCCCGTGCTCGGCGCCACGACCCTCCGGGCGAATGCGGAATACGGCGACATCGCGGCCAACCCGCCCAGCGTCACCCCGCCGAGCGACGGCTTCAGCTCCTGGTGGAGCCTGCCCTCCCGGGATCTCGAGCGCTTCACCGGCACGACTTTTCCCGCCTACTATGACGATGGCACCTTCGTGCCCCGGTCCACCTTGGACCCCCGCACGGAATCGTCGATTCAGGGGCCAATCAACATCCCGTATTTCCTCCAGTTCGCGGCTATCTATCCCCAGCCCGGCCGGCCCACCCAGGGACTGACCGATCCGGCGTTTCGGAACCTCGCCGGCGGTCAGGGGCGCATCCTCTGGAGCGGCGTGCCCGGCCGCATGCGCTATGACGTCCGGGGGACGATCAATGCGTACAGCACCGCGTCGTTTCCCGGCTTTGACACGCCGTCGCTGCAGGATCGCAACGTCTTCGACTTCTATAACCAGCTCTACACGGGCGAAACCAACCGCGTGAACCGCGACTTCCAGGCCCAGAACGTCGCGCTCGAACAAGCCCTGTGGGGCGGCCGCGCCGGCATCGAGCTCAGCTACGACTACCAGCGCTATCGCAACGACCGGACCATGCCCTTCAACGGCGGCGCGGGCGAAGTGCAAATCGACATCAACGAATACCTCGGCAACGACCAACCGAATCCCAACCTCGGCCGGCCGTTCTATTCGATCAGCACCGGTAACACGGGCGATTCCCGCACCGATCGCGAAGCGGCCCGCGCCACTGCGTTCGTCACGTTCGCCGGCAAGGATCTCTTCCGGCGGGAACGGGCCGCGTTCTGGTTCGGCAAGCACACCCTTACCGGGATGTATTTCACCAACTCGATCGAGACGCGCAACCGCACCTTTGGCCTCAGCACCGATGCCGAGACAGTCGATCTCACCCGGATGCTCTCCGGCAACAGCGACAATTTCCGCCGCCAGATGGGCGCGGTCATCTATGTCGGCCCGTCTCTGCTCAACACCCCCAGCGCCGCCGCCGTGCGGCTGAACTCCGTCGACGCGATCCTCCCCCAGGATGGCGACCGGTATCAGATGTTCTATTTCGATCCCACGATCCCCGCCGCCAGCCGCGGCGTGCGCAACACCGAGATCATCACCCGCCGCTTCCTGCGCAACGGCAATATCGGCCGTCGCGAAATCAAGTCCTCCGTCGCCAGCCTCCAGAGCTACTGGCTCGACAGCCACCTCGTGACGATCGCCGGCCTCCGTCGCGACGAGCAGAAGACGTTCGAGCGGTTCGACCGCAACAACGACGACGATCCCCTCACCAGCGATCGGCTGGTAAACGGCGATTTTGATCCGTCGGCCATCAGCCTGCAGCGCGAGCCTTCCGATGTGGCCACGGGCGACACCCTCACTTGGAGCGTCGTCGGCCGCTATCCGGCGAAGCTCTTCGGCCGGCTGCCGTTTGGTGCCGATTTCCGCGTGTTCGCCAATCGATCAGAAAACTTCAGCCCGGTCGGCGCGCGGCGCGACGTCCTCAACAACCTCCAGGCGCCGCCCACCGGCACGACCAAGGAGTACGGTTTCATGTTCGAACTTTTCGACGGCAAGCTTTCCGCCCGAGTGAACCATTTCGAGACCGCTGGCACGGGCTTCACCAACCCGGCGCTCCAAGGCGCGATCAACAGTGCGATCAACGGCATCGAGAACCTTTCTCTCCAGCGTCTGCTCGATGCCCAGACGGCCGGGTTCAGTCTCGAGCAGGTCGGTCTGCCGCAGGTCGGCATCACGTCCTACAACCAAGCCTATCAGGAAATCATCAAGTTCCTGCCGGAGCCCACCCGCAGCGCCCGGAACCTCCGTGTCGAGATGCTCAACGGCGTGCCGCGCTTCGTTGGTAACCCGATTCTGGGCGCCGTCGGCACATCGTCGTTCGTCGCCGAGGGCTGGGAGTTCGATCTCACCGGCAATCCGGCGCGCGGACTTCGGGTTTCGCTCAACGTCGCGCAACAGAACACGGTGAAGTCTGACATCGCTCCCGAGCTGCGCGCGTTCGCCGCCGAGATGCGCGCGAATATCGACAAGTCACCGATGCGAAATGTCTTGGACAGTCCTACGCTCGGCGAGACCAACACCCATTTCGGCCGCTTCGAGAACAACGTCACGCGCCCTATCGCCGCCGAGGTGGCCAAGGAGGGCACCACCTCGCTCGAGCAGCGCGAGTGGCGGGTGAACGCGGTCGTGAATTATGATTTCTCCGGCAGGCTGCGCGGCTGGGGCGCGGGGGTCGGTGTCCGCTGGCAATCCGAAGCTGCGACCGGTTACCCCAATTTCATTGATGCCGACGGCATTATCCAGCCCGACCTTTCCCGCCCGTATTTCGGCGATCCCGAGCTGAACGGCGACGGCTGGATTACCTACAAGCGCCGGATCTTCAAGGACAGGGTGGAATGGCGCATCCAGCTCAACGTGCGGAACCTCATCGGCTCGGATTCGCTGATTCCCGTAAGCACGAATCCTGACGGCCGGACCGCCATCGTCCGCATCCCGCCGGACCGGCAGTTTCTTCTCACGAA
>JBBQEG010000260.1:0-7681 GCA_038320495.1 Opitutales bacterium
ATTGACGACATCATAGAGACGCGCCGGCTCGTTGATCTCGTTAATCGTCCCGCTTCGAGTCCGCTGGCGGGTGAGCGGAAGATACAATTTCCACGGACCCGACCGAACCGCCTGCAGCTGATCCACCTGATAATAGTAATAAGCGGAATGGGGGGTTCGCGCCCCTGGCTGCGCGGAAAGCAGCGGCCAGATACTCTTCCCATCAATTGTATTCTCCGGCAGCTTACCGCCCGACAGGGACGCGAAGGTGGGAAGCAGATCCATCAAGGAGGAGAGTTCCGCGGAGACGGTGCCGGCCGGAACCCGACCAGGCCAGCGCACAATCGCCGGTACGCGCATCCCACCTTCGGCCGTTGTGTAGCCCCACCCTGCCAGCGGACCATTGCTTCCCTGCACCGGATTGCGCCGCGGCGCACCGTTGTCGGATGTCCAAATTATAAACGTATGCTCATCGATGCCCAAGCGTTTCACCGCGTCCAAAATCTGGCCGGCCGCCCAGTCGAGTTCCTCGACGGAATCGCCCCACGGACCGTTGCGAGACTTCCCGCGAAACGCCGCGCTCGCAAAGGGAGCCTGTGTGCTGCCCGGCATGGCATGCGGAACATATAGGAAAAACGGACGGTCGCGGTTCTCGGTCATGAACGTGATGGCATCTTCCGCCTCCCGCCGGGTCAGTTCATTGCGGTCCACGGGCGCCTCTATCACCGTTTCGTTCCGCATCAACGGCAGATCCGGCCAGGGCTGCCCTTCGCGCGGAGTCATGTCGTCGCTATATGGAATGCCTATATAGGAATCAAAGCCCTGTCGCGTCGGGAGAAAAGGCCTCTGATCACCCAAATGCCATTTGCCAATAATCTTGGTCACATAGCCACGCTCCTTCAGCACTTCCGCGATGGTCACCTCACTCGGGTGCAATCCCACTGGTTCCACCGGCTGAAGCACGCTCCCGCCGCGGGCGTTCTTATGCAGGTTCACGCGTCGCGGATAAGACCCGGTCATCAGGGCCGCCCGTGACGGCGTGCAGACACCGCTCGCTGAATAGAAGTGCGTCAGCTTCATCCCTTCGCGCGCCATCCGCTCGAGATTGGGAGTGCGATGCGGGGTCGCGGCGAACGGGCTCACGTCGCCGTATCCAAGATTGTCACATAACAAGATAACAAAATTCGGCGACCGCGGAGATAAACCGGATCGCGACTCGGCGCCCAAACCTCGCGGCAACCCTCCCAGTAGACAAAACCCGAGAAACACAACGATGGTTTTAAAGGAGGTCACGGGAAGGAATAGGTTTAAATTCGGGGACAACGCGCCGGGGTTCGGCGCCCGGGCCTAACACTTGGCCTTGGGCTGGGATAGTCATGGCGGGAGAGCAGCCTCCGACGGGCTCACGATGAAGCGCAACCGTGAGCGTTCCGCCGCGCATCTCAAACCATTTATCCGTTTTCGCTCGAACCGCGCACGAACGCCCGTCGCGCCGAAACCGGACGCTCTCGGTCTCACTCATTCATGAGTGGTTCGCGGGCAAGATTTGCCCAAAGTTGATTTGCGGTGCACGCAGCCTCTGGGAACTATTCGGCGTCGGTAAAAACACCCCTGACCATGACTCGTCGAAATTTCATTGGAACCGCCGTTGCTGCCCTCGCCCATGCCCCTTTGCTCACGCGTGCCGCCACTACCGACTCGTTTGAGATCGGCCTGGTCGCGGATGCCCAGTACGCCGACGTCCCGCCCACCGGCACCCGCTTTTATCGGGAGTCCGTCTCCCGCCTGGGTGCAGCGGTGGACCACTTCAATGGGCGCAACCTCGCGTTCTGCGCTCACTTGGGCGACCTGATTGACCGATCGTGGGACAGCTTTGATGCCATCGAGCGGCCGCTCGCGAACAGCCGCCACCGTTGGCATCATCTATTGGGCAATCATGATTTCGACGTCCTTGAAACCTATAAGCCCCGCGTTCCCGCACGCCTCGGGGTGCCTCACCGATATCGGTTTTTTGAATACCGCGAGTTTGTCTTCGTTATCCTCGATACCAATGACGTAAGCACGTATGCGCACGCAGCGGGCTCCCCCGAGCAGCTCGCCGCGCAGGCCGAGCTCACCCGGCTGCAAGCGGCCCGTGCTCCCCAGGCCAAACCGTGGAACGGCGGCATTGGTCCCACCCAGCTCGCCTGGCTCGACCAACGCTGCCGCGAGGCGCGTGCCGCCGGGCGCAAGGTCATCATTTTTGCGCACCATCCCGTATTCCCCGCCGGTGGTCACACGATCTGGAACGCCCCCGAGGTTCTCGCCCTGATCGGTCGCCATCCCAACATCGTCGCCTGGCTCAACGGCCACAATCACGCCGGCGCCTTCGCCACCCTCGAGGGCGTGCCGTTCGTCACCTTGCGTGGCATGGTCGAAACGGCGAACACCTCTGCGTTTGCCACCGCCCAACTACTGCCCGATCGGATGCTCATCACCGGCCACGGCCGCGAGCCCTCCCGCGAGTTGATCTTCCGCAGTTGATCCATCGCCAGCGCACACCCGCTCCCAAACGCCTCTCACTGGGTTTTCCATCTGTATAGCCTGTTTTTTCAACGGCACATCAATGCTGTATAGGACCGCGTGGCACACTGTAGCGTTAACAAACCCGACTCGCCACCCTGAATTTGGACGATCGGGCGACCGGACCTGCCGCAAGTGACTGGCGAGGGCTGATACGCGTCGCGGTTTTTGAAAGCCCACCCCGCCCCATGCCTGAGCAACGAGGCCAACAAAAAAACGTCCCGTTCAGATTCCGATGATTATTGCTATCGGTAAAACTCCTAATATCCGGTAGTCCAATGGATGGATCCATCCTTCATCTCTACGCTAAACTGTCAATCGGAGGCAGACCCTGCCTCGGCTGACATCATCGCGCAATTCACCTTTTCATGAAGCAAGGCCACACCCTGTTGCGTCCGGTGCTCATCATCGATGACAGAGATGATGACATGTGCCTGCTGCGACGTGCCTTGATGAAGGCCGGCGTGGAGAACCCCCTCGTCTCCTTTGAGGACAGCATGGAAGCGCGGCTCTATCTTCAATCGGCCATCAACCCTCCCAATCTCGAATTAATTCCGTGCATCGTGTTCACCGATTTGAAGATGCCCCGCTTAAATGGCATCGAACTCGTGTCGTGGGCCCGCTCCCTTCCGGTCTACGAATCCGTTCGGTTTGTGATCCTCACAACCTCCCAAAACGAGCGTGATCTGGAAGCGAGCCGACGGGCCGGAGCCGATGATTACCTGATCAAGTTCCCCCCACCAGCGGTGTTTGCCTCCCTCATTTCCCAGTCCAACACCCTCCCCCGTAGAACCGCGGTGCAGTCGTAACCATAAACAGTCGCGGAGTGAAACAGAAATTCCTGTCCGTAATCCGTCCCTAAGGCGCGTTTTCCCGCCCCCTGCTCTTCGCCCGCCTGAGCTTCAAGCCCACGCACTTCGACTGTTTCCGGCGTTATCGGCCCCCTTACTACGAAAAGCGCCTAACCGACCAATTTGGACTCCTCGAAGCTGCCGATTGGCGCTGGCGAAAACAATCGCCCCACACGTGATCCAAGAGAAGCAAGCACCGCCCCCTTGAAGGACGACCTCCGTGTCGTCCGTTTCGCTCCCTTCGTTTTTCATCCCGCGTCACCCACGCGGAATCTCCACGCTCAACCTTCGTTCCCGGAGTTTACCCGCGCCTCAGCCTCGCGCAGCCGGTCCTTCTTGCTCTTGCGCTTTCCCTTGATGCCACCGGTCGAGACGGGTGCCGGCAACTCGATTTCCAAGGACTCGAATCCTTCGATTTGTTCACGCGGCAGCGCCAGGCTGTGGCGCTTTTCGATCAGCCGGACATGCGCATGCGAGTCCGCGCTGATGAAACTCACCGCGAGTCCACGCTCACCCGCGCGACCCGTGCGACCAATCCGATGCGTATAATCGGTCGCGGATCGCGGCAAATCAAAGTTCACCACCACGGGCAGCTGCACAATATCAAGTCCACGGGCCGCCACATCGGTGGCGACCAAGACCTGCGTTTTGGAATCCTTGAAATCAGCCAACGCTTGCTGGCGCGCACCCTGACTCAGTTCGCCGTGCAACGCATCCGCTTTGAGTCCGGCGCGCCGCAGCTTGTCGGCGACGTGCTCCGTCGCGTACTTCGTCGCCACAAACACCAGCACACGACTCCAACCGTGCGTTTGAATCAGGTGCCGCAGTAGCTGGGTGCGCCGCGGCGCATCGACTTCAATCGCGCGCTGCTCGATGTCCGGAGCGGTATCCGGAGCCGGCGCCACTTCCACCCGTACCGGATCGCGCAAGAGGCTCTGGGCAAGTTTCTCGACCTCCGGTGGAAAAGTAGCCGAAAACAGCAGGGTTTGCCGCTTGGCCGGAAGGCGCGTCACGATCCGGTTGAGCTCGTCGGCAAAACCCAGCGCGAACAACCGATCCGCTTCGTCGAGCACGAGGGTGGTAACCGCCGAGAGCGAGACCGCGTTTTGCTCCACCAGATCGAGTAAACGCCCGGGCGTCGCCACCATGATATCGGCTCCTCCGCCCAAGGCCATCATCTGCGGATTGATTGAAACGCCGCCATACACCACCAGCGTCTTCACCGGTTCCGTCAGGAAGCGCGCGTAACGTCGAATGGACTCGCCGATCTGCGCCGCCAGCTCGCGGGTCGGCACCAGAATCAATGCCCGCACAAATCGGCCCGGGGAGCGCCGGGTCGCCGCCAGCCGCTGGAGGAGCGGCAGCGCAAACGCCGCGGTCTTTCCCGAACCCGTCTGGGCCGATGCCCAAACGTCGGTACCGCTGAGGATCGGTGGAATCGCGCTCACCTGAATCGGCGTGGGCGTATCGTAACCCTTTTCGGCAACCGCCCGCAGCAGCGGAACGGTGAGCTTGAGAGCGGTAAAGGTCATGCGCAAACAGACAAGTTCAAGAGAGCAATGGTCAGCCGACTCGTACCACAATGGTCTGGCCCGCTACCGTGACGCGGTCGCCTGACCCGAGCTGCTTTCGTTTCCGCGTTTCCAGCACCCCATTCACGGAGACGCCGCCCTCCGCGACCAGCTGCTTCGCCGCTCCACCACTCTCCGCCAACCCGGCAAACTTGATAAACTGGCAAAGCTCAATCGGTAGCTCACGGACCACCACGTCCTTCGGTTGCCCAGCTGATGGCTTGGATGTCATCTCCCCACCCTCGCTCCCGCCGAATCGCGAGTCGAACTTTCTGTTGCATGCTTGTTGCCACCGCAAATTAACCGCGACTCAACGCCCCCCAACCTTACGATTTCGCGCAGGCGCCGGGCGGATGAGCCCAACCGTTCTTCAACGATTCCCGGTGATTGAAACGACTTTTCCTGCAACGCCGTGGTGACTTCTCCCGGCAATGACGGTCGATGCCGCCACCCCCTCCACTTACCGAAATTCTGAATTTGATATAACACAATTTACTAGTTGGGTGATCAGGCGATGGAAAATCTCCGGTACCGAGCACGCCCCGCCTTGCGTCGGCCTCGTTCCGGGCAATAAACTAATGATGTGGCCCCCTTTGGCCAAAAAAACCGCGTGATACCACACCAGCCCGACGATCGCCCGGCTCGCCTTAGCCCGAATTATATAATTCTGCCCTCGAAAGGGATCTGGCCTCGGGGTTCAAATGCATCGTGTCTAAATTGAAAGCCACCACTCTTATCGACTCCGGCCCACCGCGGGTATCGGGGTACCGCGCTTATGTGCTGGCACTCGCCCTCACGGCGATTGCGCTCGTCGTCCGTCTTCCCCTGCTAGCTGCGTTGGCCGGTATCCAGCCTTTCGCGACGTTCTATCTTTCAGTCGCGCTGAGCGCCTGGTGGTGGGGAACCCGACCGTCAATACTCGCGGCGCTTGGCGGGCTGATCGCTGGAATCTTCTTCTTTTTGGAGCCCCGCCTCACGTTCGAAGCCGGAAGTCTGCTTCCCATCGTCGTCTATTTATTCTTCAGCACGACCTTTATTGCGCTTATCCGCCAGGCCCGGAAATCCGAGTCCGCCTCCCGGGCCAACGTCCGCCGCGTCGAGGCCACGGAAGGTGAGCTGCAGCAGAGGCGGGCGCTCCTTGACGGCCTCGCCGCCTCGGTGCTCGATGGGATCCTCATCGTTTCCCCGGACGAGAAGATGATCTATGCCAACGATCAATTTCAACAGATGTGGAAATTTCCCCCTGACGTGCTCGCGTCAAATTCCGATGAGGTCGCACTCAAGTGGGCGGAAACTCAGGTCGCCGACCCCCAGGCATTTCGCGAGGGAGTAGCCCGCGCTTACAGTGACCGCGAAACCGCCATTCGAGGAGAGCTTCGCATGAAGGACGGTCGCGTGTTCGACCGTTACGGCGCGCCGGTCATTAACAAAGGGGTGCATTACGGCTGGGTGTGGACGTTTCGCGATGTCACCGAGCACAAGCAAACCGAAGAGGCCCTGCGCGAAAGCGAAGAGCATCTGCGGACGCTCTTCACGCGGGAGGCGGATACCCGGCAGACCCTCGTCCTCGCGATGGAGGCGGGGCACATCGGAACCTTTGCCTGGAACGTGGTCGAAGACCGCCATGTCTGGTCCAAGGAAACGGAACAGTTTTTTGGCTACGCGCCCGGTGAATTCTCCGGAACGACCGAGAGTTTTCTCGAGCGGGTCCACCCCGAGGACCGTGATTGGCTCCGAAAGACTTTATATAGTCGGTTCGAAAAGCGGCAAACCGCGTTCAGTTCGCAATACCGCGCGCAGCGTCCGGATGGCTCCGTCACCTGGCTCAGCGTGCGCGGCCGCGTCGATTACAGTTCCCCCGGCGTGCCAGGGCGCGTGATTGGAGTGATGGTGGACATCTCCGCGATGAAACAGTCCGAGGAAGCACTCGACCACGCCCGAAATCAGCTGGCCAGTCATGCCGCCAATCTCGAGGTCATGGTCGCTGAGCGAACCGCCAAGCTCACGGAGACGGTGCACGAGCTGGAGGCCTTTTCGTACAGTCTTTCCCACGACATGCGTGCGCCGCTCCGCGCCATGAAGGGCTTCGCCCAAATCCTCGAGTCCGAGTACACCACCCAGCTGCCGCCGGAGGCCTGCGGGTACCTGAAAAAAATCTCCCGGGCGGCCGGGCGATTGGATCAATTGATTCAGGATGTACTCACCTATAGCCACATTCTCCGTGGTCAGATCGAACTTAAGCCGATCGACATCGACAAGCTCGCGCGCCAGCTAATCGAGGAAAATCCCGCTCTCCAGCCGCCAAAGGCTGTCATCGCCATCACGTCACCCTGCCACCCCGTTCTCGGACATGAGGCATACCTGATGCAAGTGCTGTCCAATCTCGTCTATAACGCGGTGAAATTCGTTCGCCCCGGCCAATTACCAGAGATCCGGATCTGGACGGAAACCGTGGGCTCCGAGGTGCACCTGTTCGTAAAGGACAATGGCATCGGCATCCCCAAGGTGGCGCACGAACGAATGTTTGGAATGTTCCAGCGGTACCACTCCGAAAAAACCTATGAGGGCACCGGCATCGGTTTAACGATTGTCCGCAAGGCCACCGAACGCATGGGCGGTCAGGTGTCGATCGAGTCCGAGCCCGGTCAAGGCAGCACCTTCCGCGTCCAACTCCAAAAGGCGTGATGCCACCACTTCACGACAAACTGATTCTGCAGG
>JBBQEG010000261.1:0-7628 GCA_038320495.1 Opitutales bacterium
CACGCGTCGACCCTTTTGCGCCCTCGCTTTCAGTCGAGGCTCGCGACGACAGCGCAGCCTGTGCCGCAATCGTGTGTGCCCTTGATCGTTACCGGCGCCATCGCACCGCGGCCATTGTGCCCCGACGGCTTCATCACGACGGTCGGTGTGTCGCAGGACGTGCAGATGAGTTTCTTGCCGACTTCGAACGTGCGATGCGGGCCGCGACCATTCGGCAAAATGGATTCGGTCTTCGTAACCGAGACCACCCGAGAATCCGTGCAGGCACGGACTGCCGGGGCTACCGTCTTCGGCGCCGGATCGGGTTTCGAGACGGGTGCGGAGGCGGGACGATTCCAGTATTGCGGACCGGGACCGCCCAGCGCAGCGGCCGCAAAAAGGCCGCTCACAACGATTCCGACTGAAGTCTGAATGAGAGTCCGGGGAGATGTTTTCATATTTCACCTGTGATGCTTGAGGTTCGATCTGTTCATCTACACTACACTCCAGGAGCCGTTCCCCCTCGGGGGAGACCATGCAGCACCTGCCAAAACCTGCGCAGATCTTGGCGCGCGGGATGGCCTCGCTTCAACCGACTGAAAAGCAAAAGGCCAAATGCCACACGGACAGCTGGCCTTTGAAAGGGGAGAAAGGATTCCGAAGAAGGTTCAATTGCGTTTGTTCCGCTCGGACGCGGCCGACCAGAAACGCTACCACGAATGCTTCCTGCTGTCGGAGGTAGTTAGCGGCCACGCACCGTATCGCCGTATAGGCTTGAGGTCGAGCCCGTGCTCCCGATCGGCGATAGCTGCCGGTCGAACGCAAAAAGACCGGCGGAGCGTTTCCCCCGCCGGTCGACAGAAAAACGAAACGCGTGATTTAGTTGTGACTACTGCCCTTGCCCGGGCCGTCGAGATCGTTGATCCCATACCACTGCATCAGCCACAGGCGCAGTTGCAGAATCTCGTCGCCCTGCATGGCGATCATTTTGGCGCACAGGTTGAGCATCTCCGGATGGTAGGCCTCGTTCAGGCAGTCGATGCCCATCTTCAGCGCCATCGAATGGTGCTCGATCATCGTCATCATATACGCCTTTTCGAACTCTTCTCCCGTCAGCCGCGACAATCGTTCGACGGTTCGACGCGCCTGTGGGGTGAGCGAAGGCTCTTCGTCCTGCCCATACCAGCTCCGTAACCAGCCACGCATCTTCTCGATCTCGACAGACTGCGTCGCGATGATGTTGTCGCACATCGCCTGAAGTTCCACGTGTAGCGTGCGGCCCTTGCAAAGCTCCGACATCTTGATCGCGCTGTAATGATGATCGATCATGGATTCGAGGAAGTTGATTTCGAACCGACGCTGGTCGCGTTCGGGTGCCGGTCCGGCGGCAAGTCCGGCGGATGCGAGCAATAAGGCACCGGTGCTACACATTATAGCGAAGGCACGCCGGGTAAGGATGGGATTCATGATTTTCGAGTTTCTGGTTTTTATGGTTTATGAGTTTGCTTGAATGATACCGACGAGCGTTACCCCGCCGTCGCACGCAAAACGCGTGTATCCTCCAAGTTGTTTCGCGGACGGACAGCCTGCCGGAGAGCGGGTGCCCGCGCAAAAATGATCGAATTCCGGATCTCACAGCGGCGAAGTCTAACCGCGCCGCAGCGCCACGAGATACTTCACGACCTCATCAAGATCGGCCTCGCTCAGGCGATCCGTCTTCAACGCCGGCATGGCTCCGAGCCCATGTCGCACCTGAAATTCTATCAAACAGGGAGGAAGTGGTTTGTTGTTCAATGCCGGGCCCAATCCTGCCTCACCGCCAGGATGGCAGGCGTGGCACTGTTGCATGAAAAGCTGGCGACCGGCGGCCAGAGAAGGGTCGCCCGCCACGACCTTTCCCACAATGGGCTCGGAGCGGCGCGCAGTGGCGCAGCCGATTAGTCCCGCGGCCAGTGCCAGCATCGCAGCAAAGGGAAACATAGCGCGGTTTCTCACGGTGGCCCCTCCCGCGTCACGCGCCAGAGCACGCCCGTGCCTTGCTGCGGCTTGGCGCCTTGGCCGTGATGAAGCATCACGCCGAAATCCACGATGTAGAGCGCGCGGCCATCCGGCGAGAATCGCGCCGCCACCGGCCGTTCAATTCCGCCGCCGCCGATGCGCGAAGCGGGTCCGGCAACCTTGCCGCGATTGGTAACAAAGTCTTCGACGACGCCTGTCGCAAGGTCCACGCGCACGACTGAGCACCCCACCGGGGCAAGCGTTTTTCCCGTGGCTGGCGTTTCGTCGCCGAACAAGGCAACGAATGCCTGACCTTTGTGACCGAAGGCTTCGTTGCGCGAGAAATCGAAACCGTCGGCAGACGAGTGCACCGGGAATATCGCCCTCGGCTTTGGCGGTTCCTGGGGATGTTGCGCCAGCACGAACTGGGGCTGTGGTTTGCCGGGAGGCCGAAACTTATCCGCGGTCACGGCCTCGCCACCGACGAAATCGGGAAAGCCATACCACGCGCCCGGCTCGATCTCCCACAGAAAATCCGGCGTGCCCCACAACGGTCGACTCCCGCGGTCGTCGTAGCCGTTTTCCGTGACGAAGAGCCGGCCGTTTTCCGCGAACGCCAGGCCGAATGGATTACGCAGTCCCCACGCAATCAACTCGGGTTCGCCGCCGGTCAGCCGCACCCGCAGCACCGATCCGGCGCAGCGGGTGGAGCCTTCGATCACCTGGCCAGCACGCGAGGCGGTGCCGAAGGGCAGGAAGGCTCCCGTCGTCACCTTTTCGCCACCGCGCGGATCGTCGGTCGTGAAGTTCACCCCGGCGAGCGTGATGTCCTGGCCGGGAATGTCGTGAAATTCGGGAAACCGCTTCATCCAGCCAAAGCGAAAATTATCCTCGCCCACGACGCCCGAGTTCGTGGCGGTGCCTTGCGAGAAATACAGCCATCCATCGGGCCCGATCACGGGACCGTTGGTGTGATGATCCCCGCGGCTGGGCAGACGATCGACCAAGGTCGCGATCGTCCCATCCGGGGCGATCCGCAAAATTTTTCCGCCCGTTTGGACGTCACCTGCCGCGACATAGAAGTTGTTCTCGTAAAAGCTCACGCCCGTCCACGGGCCGCCCGTTCCGCGCGCGATGACTCGAGGGGTCCCGCCGCTGACCGCGATCAGCCGCGGTTCCACGAAGACTTCGCCATAAGAGTAGCCCGATTCCACGATGACCGGCGTCCCGCTGCCATCGAACGTAACTCCCGTAGGAAACGTGAGGCCGGTGGCTATCGCCTCGATTCGGAAACCCGGCGGCAGCGCGATATCGGCGGCGTGAATCCTTCGCGGACTGGCTGTCGCCTGGCCGGCGCCGCTCGATGGACGGACTGAGTAACAACCCGTGAGAAAAATGACGCTCGCGAGCGCCATGGCCGTTAACTGAACGTTCGGTCGATAAAACATGACGACGTGATTCGAGGGCTGGCGTGGCTAAGCAATGGCTAGTGTCCGCTCCCGTGCTCGCCGCCATGCGCGGGTGGCAATCGAAAGAGCGCGATCAAACCGCCGGTGAGTCCGCCCAGCGCCATCGGTGCGCCGAGAAGCGCGAAGCCCAATACCCGCAGATGGTAAATAGCATGTTCCGTCGGCCGGTCATCCAGCGGGACAAACCGCGCGTGCATCGGGGCTCGCGCGGGCGGCTCCTCATCGAGAACCACGGCGCGATGCACCTCGCGACCGATCTCTTCGGACGAACCGAGAAAGCGGATCACGTTTTTCAGGTGAGGCGTCAGACGATGCTCGGCCGCCTCCTTCGCTTCAGGTGCGACGCGGATATTCTCAAGCAAGAGACCCCCGAGTCCATAGAGCGGCACCGCCGCCACGACCGCTGCGAGAACGGTGGGGATACTACACGCGTTCACGGCGGAGTCAGCGAACGTTTTTCGCTGAAAGTCCGGCGTGCGGGACTGGTGCCTCCGTATTGTCCGGCACGATACGCCAGATAACACCCGTGCCCGAAGCGGGCACGGCCGAATTGTTTTTCACCACCAACGCTCCGAAATCCACGATGTAAAGAGCATTGCCGTTCGGTGCAAAAACGACGTCCATCAGCCGGCGCGGGCCCGCCGTCACGCTCTCGTCCTTGCCGCCTTGGTCGCTCTTGCTGCTCTTTTCGGTTTTCGCGTGCCCGGCGTTCTCCGTGCGGCCGGTGGGTTGGCTTGCTTCGGCGTGATGCCCGCCTCCCGCGACTGCGCCGTGCGACTCCTTCTTGGTGAAAAACTCTTCCACCGTCTTCGACTCCGGATCGACCACGGCGACGCGATGGCCGCCATGTTCGCCAGTCTCGCCCGTCATCGGCGACATGTGACCAAAGAACGCGATGAAGAGCCGGCCCTTGGGTCCAAAGCGACCGCCGGGGCTCACGGCGAGTTTTGTTGCAGCCGCGTGCTTGGGAAACGTGAGTAGCGGTTTCTCCACCGGCGGATGCTCCTCCATGATGAACTCCGGCTTCGGCCCATTCTCCGGAGCGAATTGGGGATCGGTGACCGGAAGGCCGGACGCGTAGTCGGGCCAGCCATACCAGCCTCCTTCCTTGATAATATAGAGGTCCTCTTTGTCGTTCGCGATCGGACGTGAACCACGGATGTCGAGTCCGTTTTCCGTCGCATAGAGTTTTCCGTCGTTGGACCACAGCACCCCGTAGGGATTCCTCAGCCCCCAAGCATAGACTTCCAGATTACGGCCATCGAGATCCATGCGCAGAATAGTACCGCTGGCCTTAGTGTTTCCCTCGATCGTGGTCTTCTTCTCGTCGCCGGAATTAAACGGCTTAAACGGCATCGTATGCGCAGTCGTACTGCCGGTGCGGAGGGGGTTGCTTGACTCGAACGCCTTCGCCTTCACGCGGATCGTCTCGGCGGGCACATCATGCAGATTGGGGTCTTTGCGCAGCCATCCCATGTGGGCATTGTCGGGACCAACGACGCCGGAATTCGTCACGGTGCCCTGTCCGAAATAGAGTTTTCCGTCGGGTCCGACGGTCATCTGATTATTGTGATGATCGCCGCCGCTGGGGAGACCGGTCACCAGATCGCGGATACGCCCCCCTTCCTTCACGACGGAAATCCTGCCGCGGTGCGAGACGTAGAGATCGCCCTTGTGCCAGAGCAGATCGTTAATCGGACCGTGCAGCCCCTCCGTAGCGAACGAAGTGATTTCACCTGCCGGCGTGATCCGCAGAATCCGTGGCTTCGCATCGGGATCGCCGTAGGAGTAGCCCGCTTCGGCGACGAAGAGATTTCCTCCGTCGTCGGCCTCGATGCTGGTCGGATAGGTGAGATCGCTAACGAGAACGTCGGCGCGAAAACCCGCGGGAACCTGCGCAGCAGACGCGACTGGCGGTGGCACTTCCGGCGGCTTCGGCTTCGACTTCGTCTCAGCAGCGTGAATGAGGGTGGCAGCCGAAAGGCCGGCGGTGAGCGTCAGAACAGTGAATATTGATTTCATAAAACGAGGGATTGGCTGCGAAGGCGCGGTGCGGACTTCGCAGTGAGGGTGCAGATTATTCCGGTTTGGGCTGGAATTCCTCTTCGCGGGGTGCAGCGAGAATTTCGTCGGGATTGGCGCCGTCATGTTCGACGACGACGCGCGCCGACTCCCACTTCAATCCACGCCGTCGAAGCGAGGAGGAGCGAGATCGACAAAGCGTCAGGCAATCCCGCGGTAGACCCGATAAGCGACATTTCCAAATCCTAACCCAGCGAAACTCCGCGCGCTATGGGACCGGAGCTGGTTCGCGGGATGGGGGAAATTTTGCGGGTAAAGCAGCTTGAACGAAATCCGCTCGCGCGGCCTCGGTCGTTCTGCTCGCACCCGCAATCGTCGAGACAGGAATAATTGTCGCGCAGAGCAACAAGCTTCGCCCGCAATTCCGCTCGCGCCCGTGCAACTTGCCGGCGGCGACCGCTTACCGCCAACGCGCCGCGGACAAAGGCCGGGGCGCTCGAAACATCGCAGAGTGGCGGCACACCTTGGAGCAGAACTGGTCACAACTGGGGTTCGGTCCGATGAAAGTTGAAACCCGCGGCGATCAGCAGGTGATTGAAGTCGACGTTCGACTGTCAGGCATCGACGCGGGCGCCGTGCGGATCGAACTCTACGCGGATGCCCGCAGCGGAAGTGAAACCGTGCGGCAGGAGATGACGCGACTGCGCGATCTGCCGGGCGCGCCCGGAGGCGTTTACAGCGCGACAGTTTCGGCGTCGCGGCCGGCGGGCGATTTTACCCCACGCTTGGTCCCGCACGTTGACGGGCTCTCGGTGCCGCTGGAGGCAGGGCAGATTCTCTGGCAGCGATGAGCCACCAAGGTTTCCGAAAATGAAAAAACGAACCATGATCAGAACCCTCTTTGTCGATATTGGTGGCGTTCTACTGACGAACGGCTGGGACCATCTCTCCCGCCAGGAGGCGGCCAGGACGTTTCACCTCGATTGGGAGGAAATGGACGATCGGCACCGCATGAATTTCGATACGGTTGAGGTGGGCAAGCTCACGCTGGAACACTACCTCGACCGCGTCGTTTTTGATCGGCCCCGAAAATTCACGCGGGCGCAGTTTCGTCGCTTCATGTTCGCGCAGTCGCAGCCGTTTCCCGAAATGCTCGGACTGGTTCGCGAACTCAAAACCCGATACGGACTCCAGGTCATGGTGGTGAGCAACGAAGGCCGGGAGTTGAACGCGCATCGGATTCGCACTTTCAAACTCGCGGAATTCGTGGACGCCTTCGTGTCCTCTTGTTTTGTGGGGCTGCGCAAACCCAACGTGGAGATCTTCCGCCTGGCGCTCGATCTGGCCCAGACGCCGGCGAGGGGAATCGTCTATCTTGAGAACACCGCGCTTTTCGTCGAGGTCGCGGCCGGGTTGGGCATTCGCGGCATCGTGCACACCGATTATCGTAGCACGCGGGCAAAGCTGGCCGCGCTCGGGCTGGAATGCACGGTGGGCAAGGGTGACGGAGGGCGTCGCTTGCGGTGATGCGCCGCATGGACGCGAACGATCCGAATGCCCTGAATAGGGCCGGTATTAGCCGAAGTGGAGTGGATTAGATCCGCGTGTAGGATGAGCACTCCGCTCGCTCAGACATTCTCGCGGTGGACTGGTCGGAAGACATCGACATCCCAGCCCCGGCTTTATCCCACGCGGGGGCTTTTGGCGTGTTCCTGTTATTCGTAACCGGTCGCTCATACCCGCTTTTAGCCTTCGAACGGTTAACGAACAGTTGCAGTCAAAACTCCTTACACCAAATCTCGCCCACCAATCATGGCGAAGAAGTCCAAGTATCCCGTTCCCACCTCCTCAGATTTAAGCGTAAAGGAAGTCGCCACTTACGAATACTCCGCTACTCGGAAGAACAATCCGGAGGTAGGCCTCGTGACCCCCGACACCGATCCCGAGGCGGGCAAAACCACTTGGGCTTTTGACCCCCATCTCGCGCCTGAACTCAAATTCGATTCCCAAGGTATCCGCCAACAGGTCGAGGCCCTGCTCGCCGCCATCCAGACCGAGAGTGCCAAGCTGGGCGAACTCGCGGTCCTCGGTGCGACCGACGAACTCAGAGCTACTCGCGCCCGGCTCGTCACTGCCACGGATAAACTCAAAAAACTCCAG
>JBBQEG010000262.1:0-7581 GCA_038320495.1 Opitutales bacterium
GCGGCGCTGCCGGGCAAAGGATGTTCGACGCCGATTGGGTGGGACGGCCGCATTTACCTGACGGCTCCGGTGGACGGGAAGGATGCGGTGCTCGCGTTTGATTTGGAGGGAAAACGGCTCTGGCAGACCGCGTTTGGCGCCGAAGATCGCGGGAAGCATCGCAACGCGTCCGGCAGCAATCCCTCGCCGGTGACGGATGGGAGCGGGATTTTCGTTACTTTCAAGAGCGGCAATCTGGCCGCGCTCAATCGTGATGGGACGATTCGCTGGCAGGCCAATCTCGTTGAACGATTTGGCCCGGTGAAGTTATTTTGGGACTTCGGGTCCTCGCCGACGTTGACGGCGAAGAACGTCGTCATGGCGCGGATGCACCAGGGGGAATCCTGGCTGGCGGCATTCGACAAGGTGACCGGAGAGATGCGGTGGAAAACCGCGCGGAATTACGACACGCCGCGCGAAGTGGACAATGGCTACACGACGCCCCTCGTCATTCAGCATGAAGGTCGGGAAGCGCTGCTCACTTGGGGCGCGCAGCATCTTACCGTGCACGATGCCGCGGATGGCCGGCTGCTCTGGAGCTGTGGGGATTTCAATCCCGCGGGCACGGCGCTTTGGCCGGCGGTGGCGACCCCGGTGGTGGCCGACGGCATGGCGGTCGTTTGTTTTGGCCGCGCCGATCGCGGAATTCCGAGGCTCCACGGGATCAAACTGGGCGGGAAGGGTGACGTCACTGCGACGAATCGGGCGTGGGTGCGGGAAGATGTGGGCGCCTTTGTGCCGAGTCCGGCCGAATACAAAGGCAAGGTGTATGTATTGAGTGATCGTGGCCAGGTCGACTGTCTTGATCCCAAGACGGGCCGAACGCTGTGGAGCGGGTCCTTGCCGCGCTCGAGTTCGAACTATTACGCCTCTCCCGTGATCGCTGACGGCATCATGTATATGGCGAGGGAAGACGGCACGGTGTTCGTGGCGAAGGTGGAGGATGGTTTTACGCTGTTATCCGAGACAAAGTTTGATGACCGCATCATCGCGTCCGTGGTGCCGGCGGGGGATCGCGTGTTGGTCCGCGGTGAAGCCAACCTCTATTGCCTGACCGCGCTTGAGTAACACGTAGGTCGGGAACCGGGTTTCACCGGTTTGTTACTGGTTAATGAGCGGAATCTGAATTGCTCGGGCAAAAGTGTGACGTAAACGTGGGACGTATGGCATTGCTCACTTCTGCCGCTAATGTTTCGGGGACTGCTCGATCTGCTTCACAACGGAAAGGCGGCGACGTCTTGGCTGCCCAGGCCTTGGCGAAACAGAAATCGCTCGAGAAGAAATCCAAGCGCTACAAGCTGCCGATGGGCGAGCTGGCGATCTTCACCCAGCAGCTGGCTTCACTGCTGACGGCGGGACTTCCGCTCGTGCAATGTTTGGAGGCGCTTCAGGATCAGACCGAAGACGCCTGTTTCCGCATCGTCATTCGGGATGTTCGTGTTGATATTTCGCAGGGAAATTCATTCTCTTCCGCAGTCCGAAAGTTTCCGAATTCATTCAACACCTTGTTCGTCTCGATGGTCGAGGCCGGTGAAGCGAGCGGTGGTCTCGCCGAAATTTTGAGCAAGGTGGCCGGTTACTTTGAGTCCACCGTGAAGCTGACCAAGAAAGTGAAGTCGGCGATGACGTATCCCATCGCGGTCATTGGTCTCGCGGTCGCACTGGTCAACGTGTTGCTCATCTTTGTCATTCCGGTGTTTGCCGCGATGTTCCAGGACTTTGGAGCTCAGTTACCCGCGCCGACGCAATTCCTGATCGATCTCTCGGATTTTCTTAAGGAGTGGTGGTGGGCGGTCGGTATGAGTTGCTACGCCGCGTGGTGGGCGCTTGGCCGGTTCACGGCCACGCCCAATGGTCGGCGCATGCGGGACATCAGTTTGGTGAAGGCCCCCATTTTTGGTAACCTGATTCACAAGATCGCGCTTTCCCGCTTCTGCCGCACCTATGCGACGCTGATCCGATCAGGCGTCCCGATTTTGCGCACGCTTGAAATCGTTTCCGCCGCATCCGGAAAAGTGCAGGTTGAAGATGCCTGCGAGGAAATCGCCAAACATGTAAGCCAGGGCGGTCAGGTGTCTGAAGTGCTTGCGGCGGATCCGTTCTTTCCGCCCATGATGAAGCACATGGTGAAAGCCGGTGAGTCGACGGGCAATGTCGACGGCATGATGAACAAGATCGCCGATTTCTACGACGTGGAGTGCGAAGCGACCGTGGCTGCGCTGACGTCACTGATCGAGCCGATGCTCATCGTATTTCTTGGCGTGGTCGTAGGTGGCATTGTAATGGCAATGTTCCTGCCCATTTTCCAACTCGGCGCCGTCGCTGGCGGACTGCAGTAAGCGGTCCTTTGACGGGCCGTTTGACAACGCCCTCCGTCTTCGGGAGCGTCTCCGCTTTAGGCACTCCGTTTCATGTCTTCCGTTCTCATCGTCGACGACCTCGTCTCCATCCACGAGATGCTCGAGGCTGTCATTCAGCCCCGGGGATTTTCCACCGCCTTTGCCACTGATGGGGAGAAGGCGCTCGTGCGCTACAAGGCCGAGAAATACGACCTTGTGCTAGCGGACATCGACATGAAGCCGATGGACGGGATCACGCTGCTGAAGCAGCTCAAGGCTTACGACCCTAACGCCGTCGTCATCATCATGACGGCCTACGCGTCGACAGAAAGCGCGGTGCAGGCTTTGAAGTTCGGAGCGTTCGATTACCTGCAGAAGCCGTTTCGCGTCGATGAGCTGATTGCGACCATGCAGCGCGGTCTGGAGTTCAGGACCTTTCAATCCGAACGGGCCGCGGCTGCCCTGTCTCCTTCGACCAAGATCGCCGACATCGAGACTCGATTGATCGGGCGAAGTCCGAAGGTTACCAAGCTGATCTCGCAGCTGAAGAAACTGGTGACCGTACGCACGCCGGTGCTGTTGATCGGTGAGAACGGGACCGGAAAGACCACGGTGGCCGAGATCCTGCACAGCGCGACCGGCACGCCTGACTCCTCTCTGCTCCGAATCGACTGTTCCCTTAGTTCCGACGCCAATTTTCGCGAAGGGCTGCTGGGCAGTAACGGCGAGGGTGGTTCCTGGGTGAAGCAGGCGAAGGGCGGCACCCTTTTCCTGCAGCATTTGCAGTGTCTCTCGGAGCCGGTGCAGAAAGAACTGGTCGGCGTCTTACGGAATACGGCCCATGGCTTCCGACTAGTCTGTACCTCCAATGCGGATCTCGAGAAGCTCGTCGACGAAGGTAAGTTCCATGACGAGCTTTTCTATCGCGTGGCTTCTCTTCCGATGCAGATGCCGCCCCTGCGCGAGCGTCCGGAAGACCTCCCGCTGCTGGTGAAACATTACGCCGCCCAAGCGGCGAATCCGCTGTTCGATGCGAACATGCTCGAGTTCACCCCGGATGCCATGGCGGTGATGACCGCCTACCATTGGCCGGGGAATATGACCGAGCTCAATCAGGTGGTCTCGAAGATCGCGGCCATGACCGAGACCCGCGTCATTGGCGCGCAGCAGTTGCCGCTGCGCCTGCGTGAACTCAAACATTGGCCTTCGATGAACGAGTATCTGGCCGGACAGGAGAAGCACTATATCGAGATGGTGCTGCACGCCTCGGGAAATGATAAAATAGCGGCAGCCAAGGTCCTGGGCATCGACGCGAGCAAATTGGGGTGATTTTTAGCGAAAGGGAAAGTCGCCCCAGCCGGATTCGGTTTTTCGACAGAGCGAGCTCGGGTCGCTGCCAAGGCTGGTCTCTAGCGTGGCTATGAGCGACTTATGAGTCGTGTCGGGCGAGTGCCCTAGGAACAACGGTCGCGATCAGGCGCGTCACCGCGTACTTTGTGGCCGGGCTGCTGCGCCTAAAAACCTGCGCTCATGGCGTTACAACCTGCTTTCCCGCTTGCCGCTTGTTTCTGCGCTCTCAACCCTCGCCGAAATCTGCGCCCATGCCCAAACGCTCTGACCTGACGTCAATTCTCATCATCGGTGCCGGTCCAATCGTGATCGGTCAGGCCTGCGAGTTCGATTACTCCGGAACCCAAGCGTGTAAGGCGCTCAAAGAAGAGGGTTACCGGGTGATTCTTGTGAACTCGAATCCGGCCACGATCATGACGGATCCGGAGTTTGCCGATGTGACCTACATCGAGCCGCTCACCGTCGAGTTTCTCGAGAAGATTATCGCCGCCGAACGGCCATCGGCTCTCCTCCCCACCCTGGGAGGCCAGACCGCATTGAACCTCTCGATGGAGCTGCACCAGAAGGGCATCCTGGAGAAATACGGCGTGGAGATGATTGGCGCCAAACCGGCCGCGATTTCGAAAGGTGAGGACCGGGAGCTCTTCAAGCAGGCGATGATCAAAATCGGCCTCGACGTCGCGCGTTCGCGGACGGTGAAGTCGATGGATGAGGCCCGCGCGGCCGCGGAGCACCTGGCGATGTATCCGCTGATCATCCGGCCGTCGTTTACCCTCGGTGGTGCGGGCGGTGGCATTGCCTACAATAAAGAGGAATTCGAACACATCGTGGCCAACGGGCTCGATCTCTCCCCGGTGCACGAGGTGCTGGTGGAGGAGTGTCTCCTCGGTTGGAAGGAATACGAGATGGAGGTGATGCGTGATCACAAGGATCAATGCGTCGTCATCTGCTCGATCGAGAATTTCGATCCGATGGGCGTGCACACCGGTGACTCCATCACGGTCGCGCCGGCCATGACGCTGACCGACAAGGAATTTCAGGTCATGCGTGACGCGTCCTTCGCAGTCATTCGTGAGGTCGGCGTTGAAACCGGCGGTTCAAATATTCAGTTCTCCGTCGACCCGGACACCGGCCGGATGGTGGTGATCGAGATGAACCCACGCGTGTCGCGTTCCTCCGCCCTGGCCTCGAAGGCCACCGGGTTTCCGATCGCAAAAATCGCGGCGAAACTCGCGGTTGGTTATACGCTCGACGAACTGCGCAATGACATCACCCGGCTCACGCCAGCGAGTTTTGAGCCCACGATCGATTACGTCGTCACGAAGATCCCGCGCTTCACCTTTGAGAAGTTCCCTGGTGCCGATCAGACGCTGACGTCCGCGATGAAGTCGGTCGGCGAAGCCATGGCGATTGGTCGCACCTTCAAGGAATCCATGCAGAAGTGTCTGCGGTCACTGGAGACGGGTGCACGCGGCTTTGGCGGCGGCGGCAAACACGGGGGCGACGAACCGATCGAGGAGAAAGTGATCAACGCCAAGCTCGGTACGCCGAACGCGGAGCGCATCTTTTATATCCGTCACGCGTTTCGCGCCGGCTATTCGATCGAGCGGGTTTTCAACATCACCAAGATCGATCGCTGGTTCCTGCATCAGTTGCATGAAATCTTCGAGATGGAACAGGAGCTCGCGCAGCAGACGCTGGCCGCGATCGATACCTGGGCCCTGCGTCGGGCAAAGCAGTTTGGCTTCTCCGACGTCCAGCTGGCGCATCTGCTGAAGAGCGATTTTGCCACCGTTCGAGCGGAGCGAAAGAAACGCGGGATCAACACGACGTACCGGCTGGTTGACACCTGCGCGGCCGAGTTCGAAGCCTTCACGCCGTATTACTATTCCAGTTACGGCGACGAGAACGAAGTGCTCCCGCCCACGGACAAGAAGAGGATCATGATTCTGGGCGGCGGGCCCAACCGCATCGGGCAAGGCATCGAGTTTGATTACTGCTGTGTGCATGCGAGCTTTGCGCTGCGGGAGATCGGATACGAAACCGTGATGGTGAACTCAAATCCGGAAACGGTTTCGACTGACTACGACACGAGTGATCGCTTGTACTTCGAGCCGTTGACGCTCGAGGACGTGTTGGAAATTTATCAACAGGAAGACTGCTCCGGCGTAATTGTGCAGTTTGGCGGTCAGACTCCCCTCAACCTCGCCACTGCGCTGAAGGCCAACGGGGTGAACATCATTGGAACCTCACCCGAGAGCATCGAGATGGCCGAAGATCGGAAACTCTTCGCCGCGATCCTCGACAAGGTGAAACTCAAGTCGCCGGACAATCGCACCGCGATGAACGAAACTGACGCGCTGACCTTCGCCAAGGAAGTGGGCTTCCCGGTGCTGTTGCGGCCCTCGTTTGTGCTCGGCGGTCGCGGCATGTTCATCGTTTATAGTGAGGAAGAGTTCCGTGCGGTTGTACGGCAGGCGTTCGACGTGATGCCGGACAAGCCGGTACTGATCGACAAGTTCCTCGAGGATGCAATCGAGCTCGATGTCGACTGTATCAGCGATGGTGAGACATCGGTCATCGGCGGCATGCTCGAGCACATCGAGTATGCGGGCGTGCACTCCGGTGACGCCGCCATGGTGATGCCGCCGCACACGCTCTCGCCGGACATGCTCAACGTCGTGCGCCAGGCGACCCACGCTCTCGCGCGGGAGTTGCAGGTGATCGGCCTGATGAACGTGCAGTTTGCGATCAAGGACAACCAACTCTACGTGCTCGAAGTGAATCCGCGTGCGTCACGCACGGTCCCGTTTGTCGCCAAGGCGATCGGAGTGCCATTGGCGAAACTCGCGGCCAAAGTGATGACCGGCGCCAAGCTCAAGGATCTCGGCTTCACGCGCGAGCAGACGCCCAAGCACTGGTGCGTCAAGGAAGCGGTGTTCCCGTTTGTGCGTTTCCCCGGGGCGACAATTGCGCTCGGACCGGAAATGCGTTCGACCGGAGAAGTCATGGGTCTGGATGCGGATCTCGGCGTCGCGTTTGCGAAGGCCCAGGCCGCCGCCAAGCCGGGATTGCCCACGAAGGGGAATGTATTTCTATCCGTTAAAGACGCGGACAAATCGCGCGCGGTGGAGATTGCCAAGGCGCTCGAGCAGCTCGGGTTTGCCATTTACTCCACCAGCGGCACGGCGCAAACGCTGGAAGACGCGGGCGTGCAGGTGAAACGCCTGGCGAAGATCGCGGAAGGTCGTCCGAACACCGTCGACTTGATCAAGAACGGACAGATTCAAATGGTGATCAACACGCCGGGCGGGATGATTCCGCGCCGCGACGAGAACGCCATTCGGTCGGCGGCTTACGCCCACAATGTGTGTATCATGACGACCATTACAGGCGCGATTGCGGCCGTGGAAGGGATTCGCGCCTTGAAGGAAAAGCACGTCGGCGTAAAACCGATCCAACACTATCGGGGTAACGTTACCATCGTCGGCTGATTCACGTTTTAATTTAGAGGCCGGCACACCCGAACGCCGGCCTCTCCTTTGATTCAACCATGCTCGCCATCCGTATTCACGCTACCGGCGGTCCGGACAAACTGCAGGCCGATGAGATTCCCCTGCCCGTCGTCAAGGCGGGAGAGGTTCGCTTCGCGGTGGAAGCGGCCGGGGTGAACTTCATCGACACCTATCATCGGAGTGGGCTCTACCCGGTCGAGCTGCCGCACACGCTCGGGCAGGAGGCCGCGGGTGTGGTGACGGCCGTGGGCGAGGGCGTCACGGAGTTTGCCGTTGGCGACCGCGTGGCCTCGGCTCGCGCCGTGGGAGCCTACGCCGGCGAGGCAACGGTGGCGGTG
>JBBQEG010000263.1:0-7541 GCA_038320495.1 Opitutales bacterium
CATGATGCAGTATAAGGTTTATCGATACCCGCAGTTGCAGCGGGATGTGGACATGAAGGAGCAGACGATCGCGGGCAAGTTTCAGCGCGTTGGCGCGGTCTTTGCGAAGTTCGGCACGGCAACGGCGTGGTTTACGCCGGAGTTGCTAACGATCCCGCAGGGGACGATGGAGTCGTGGATCGCGAAGACGCCCGCACTTGCGTCGTACAAGTTTGGCATTCTCGACAACTACCGCCAGCAGGCCCACGTGTTGGATGAGAAAGGCGAGCGGTTGCTCTCGTTTGCGAGCCGGTTCAACCAGACTCCGACGCAGACGTTCCAGGAACTGAGTACGACGGATATCAAGTTTCCGAAGGTGACGCTGTCCGACGGAAAGGAAATCACCCTCACGCCCGGAGTTTACCAGTCGGTCCTGCTGACGAATCATCTGCAGGCGGACCGGGCGACGGCGTTCGATGCGTACCTGAAAACCTATGCCGCCACGGCGAACACCTATGCCGCGATCTATAATGGCGTGATGCAGCGGGGCTGGTTCACGGCGCAGGCGCGCAACTATGGTTCGACGCTCGAGGCGGCGCTTGATGGGAACAACATCCCGATGAATGTCGTCACCAACCTGGTGGAAACCGTGCGGGCGGGGACGGCTCCCTTGCAACGCTACGCCAGGCTGCGCAAGAAGCTGCTGGGGCTGGAGACCTATCACCTCTATGATGGCTCGATTCCGATCTATCAAACGGACCGGAAGTATCCGTATGATGAGTCCACGGATCTGGTGATCGAGTCGGTGGCGCCGTTGGGGACCGATTATACCCGCCAGTATCGGACGTTTGTCTCGGGCGGGCGGATCGATGTGTACGAAAACGAAGGCAAGCGCAGTGGCGCCTACAGTGCGGGCGTCTATGGCGTGGGGCCGTATCTGTTGTTGAATTATAACGATACAATGGACGCACTTTATACGTTTGCGCATGAAGCCGGGCACGCGATGCACACGGTGCTGTCGTATGCGACGCAGCCCTTTGCGACCGCGGATTATACGATCTTCGTGGCCGAAGTCGCCTCGACGACCAATGAGCGCTTCCTGCTGCAGACGATGCTCGCGCAGACCAACGACCCGAAGGAGCGCTTTCTCCTGTTGCAACACGCGGTCGACGCGATTGTGGGGACGTTCTATACGCAGGTGCTTTTTGCCGACTTTGAGCTGCAGGCCCACCGGCTGGTGGAACAAGGGGAACCGGTTACGGCGGACGTGCTGAACCAAATCTATCTGAAATTACTTAAAGATTACTATGGCGATGCGGTAACCGTGGATGAACTCTACAAGTTCACCTGGGCGCGCATTCCGCATTTCTTCAATTCGCCGTATTATGTTTATCAATACGCGACGTGTTTTGCGTCCTCGGCCAAGTTGTTCAAGGATATGACGACCGGCAGTGAGGCATCGAAGCGGGCCGCGACGGAACGCTATTTGACGCTCTTGAAAAGCGGGGGGAACGACCATCCGATGGAGCAGCTGCGGAAAGCGGGAGTGGATCTCACGCAACGCGAAACGGTGCAGGCGCTGGTGGAGCAAATGGACGAACTCGTTTCGCAGATGGAAGCGGAAGCGGTGAAAATCAAGTGACACGGTCCCAGTCCGAGAGTTTCTGTCGTCCACTGGATGGTCGCTTTCTCCCCGTATGACGTCCCCCTCGTGTCCGGTATCTGGGGCGCGGCATCCGCGCAGTGGCGGCGAGCGGTTGATATTGGCTCAGAGTGCATCACGTTAAATGATGGATCCAAAGACACCGCCCACTTCGCAGCAGAGATTGGTGGAACGCCAGCGCCCGTCCGGGCCGGTGGTGATGTATCAACGGTGGGAGAACTTGCTTTTCCTGCACTGGAAGTGGGACGCGGCGAACGTGCAGGCGGCGCTTCCGCCGGGTTTGTGGGTGGATAAATTCGACGGCGCGGCATGGCTGGGCGTGGTGCCGTTGTTCATGCGGGATGTGCGTCCCCGGTTTACGCCGAGCGTGCCGGCGATCTCGAACTTCCTCGAATTGAATGTAAGGACTTATGTATACGATGCGCTGGGGCGGCCGGGAGTATATTTCTTTTCGCTTGATTGCGATCAGCCGATCGCCGTGGAGATGGCGCGCACTTTTTTCAATTTACGCTATGAACATGCGACGATGGACGCGCGGGTGGATGAGGAAGGCTGGATTGAGTTCAATGCCCAGCGATCGGGTCAGGGTGAGAAAGGGCACCTTCGTTATCGCGGCCATGGCCCGGCCGGCGAGGCTTACCCGGAGTCACTCGAATTTTTTCTGGTCGAACGTTATCGCTTGTTTGCGACGGATGCAGACGGCGAGCAGCTGAATTCGCTGCGCATTTGTCATCCGCCGTATCTCATTCGGCAGGCGCAAGTGACCGAGTGGAATGACGTCATGTTGCGCCTGGCGGGATTTGATCCCGAGGGGCGCGCTCCGGACCATATTTGTTTCTCCGAAGGCGTCGCGATGGAGGCGTTTGCGGCCGAGCGGGTGGAGCGGGCGTGACAGCAGGCGTCGCGAGGGCCTCCCCAGAATCAAGCCCCGAGCGCAGCGACGGCGGCGGTATAAGCGGGGCACGAAAGCCATCGCGCGCGAGTGCCTAAAACCATTTCTTACGCTTCAGGTAAAGGAACATCAGCAGCGTAGTGGTAACGGTGATACCGATCGCCACCGGATAGCCTTTCACCAACTCGGGCATACGCTCAAAGTTCATTCCGTACCAGGTGCCGACCACCATCACGGGAATGGTGATGGCGGTGAGCGCGGTCAGGAACTTGATCCCTTCGCTGGCTTCGAAGGAGGCTTTGTTCAGGTAGATGTCGAAGGCCATCAGCAGTCGTTCGTGATAACTCATCGCCGTGTCTTCCAAGCGCGCGAGGTTGTCGCGCAGATCGCGGAAGTACGGGAGCAATTTCGGACGGATGAGTTTGCTGTCGCCGCGCGCCAGGCGCTCGATCACGTCGCGCTGGGGCCGGACAATGGTGCGCAGACGCGTAAAATCGCTGCGGACATGCAGCATTTCGGTTACGAGTTTTTTGTGCACGGACTCGCGGGCGAGGACGCTTTCCTCGAGCTCTTCGAGTTCGTCGCGGAGCTCGTCGATCACGGGCGCGTAACTGTCGACCAGGAGATCGATCAGCGTGTGGACGATTCGGTCGGGTCCGCGGGGGCCGATACCGGCGTTCTTCACGTTGCGTTCAATGAGCGTTGAGACGGATCGGAGCGGAGCAGGGTGGAACGTGACGACGTAGTCCCGGCCGAGGAAGAAATCGAGTTCGGTGGTATTGAACTTATCAGTACGGGAGAAGTCGACCGCGTGCGTCACGATGAAGAGGTAGTCTTCGTAGTCCTCGACCTTGGGCAGCGAATTGGGCTGCACACAGTCCTCGATGGCGAGCGGGTGAAACTGAAACACCACCTCAAGGACGAGTCTGATTTCCTCCGGGGTGGGATCGTCGAGGTCGACCCAGAGCAGCAGGCCTTTGTCCGCTCGAACGAGTCGCAGGGCTTCGACCTCGAGGTCCTGGCCGACGAGTTTCCCGTCGCTGAAAATTAACGAGCGGATCATAGGCGGACGGTGGCGAGAGGCGGACGCGGCGTCGAGTCGCGAGGTTTGGAACCGGGGAGAAAGCCGGTGGGCGCGGGGTGGGTTGGTCCCCGCGATTCGAAGGTGAACCAGGTGGCGCCGGGGGTGGCGCGAGGCGCTCTCAAAGCCCGAGCTTGGCTTCGGCGGCGGCGATGGCGGCAATGAACGCCTCGGGAGTCGGAGCGTTGAGAAAAGTCGCGCGGTCGGCCGGGTCTTTAAGGATCTTGCACAGGGCACTCACGACGGCGAGGTAGTCGCCCGGTTTTGTTTTTGGGGTCCCGAGGACGAAGAAGAGTCGAACGATTTCACCATTGTTATCAAACGGGATGCCCAGATCGGCGCGACCCACAGCCATCACGATTTTCTTTACGTGTTCGGTGCGCGCATGCGGGAGGGCGACGGCGTTGCCGAGACAGGTGGTGTCGAGGCGATCGCGCGCGAGCAGTTCGTCGTAAAAGCCGCCGAAATTTGCGACGTCCGAATGCCCTTCGAGCTGCCGCGCAATTTCATTCAGCGCAGCCGTGCGTTTGGTGCTCTGCACGTTCAGCTTGATGCGAGAGGGATCGAGAAGCGAAGTAATGCGACTGGCCATGCGGGAGGGATCACCAGAGAGCGAAGGCGATGCGCACTGGCAAGGGTGGAGTTTGAGTCGGCGCGAAGTGGAAGGACGTTTCTCGGTGAATCGGGTGGGCGTCCCGGGCTGGATCGGAAATGTCAAAAAAAAGGCGCGCCCCGGATAGGAGCGCGCCTGAAGGTCTCTGGCTCAGCGAGAGCGGTTCGAATCAGGGAGTGGGCGTGACGTCCGCGGCCTGCTGGGCGTTAGCCGCCTGTTGCTCGTCGGTTTCGACAATGCGGGCGATGCTGAGGAGCTTGTCACCTGGATCCAGCGAGACGAGGCGAACGCCCTTGGCGCCACGGCCTGTTTCCCGGATATCCTTCACGGGGCAACGGATACTCTGGCCCTTGGCCGTGAGCAGCATGACCTCATCGGTATCCTCGACGCTCAAGGCCCCGGCGAGGCGAATGGAGCCATCTTCCGGCAAGTCGATCGCCCAGACGCCGGAGCCGCCGCGATTGATGAGGCGATAGTCTTCGAATCGGGTGCGAACGCCGAGACCGGCTTCGCTGGCGACGAGGAACTTCGCGTTGTGATCCACGACCTCGATGGCCTCGAGATAGTCGCTCGCGAGTTTGAAGCGCATGCCGGTGACGCCACTCGTGGCGCGGCCGGTGGGGCGGAACAGGTCTTCGCCAGACTCCGGGTCGCGTTCGCGGAAACGAACGGCGAGACCTTGGTTGGAAACGAGGATGAGTTCGTCGTTGCCCGTGGTGAGCACGGTGCCGATCACGTTGTCGTTCTCTCCAAGATTGATCCCGATCAAGCCGCCCTCGCGGGTAGCGTTGGCGTAGTCGGCGAGGGAGCTCTTTTTGATCACGCCCGCCTTGGTGGCCATGACGAGGTAGCGATCCTGGACGAAGTCCTTCACGCAAAGCATCGAGGCGATCTTCTCGCCTTCCTTGAGGCGGAGGAACGACGAGACGGATTTGCCCTTTGAGGCGCGCGTGCCCTCCGGCACATCGTAGACTTTGTTGGCCATGCATTGCCCGGTGTTCGTGATGAACAGGATGTAGTCGTGGGTGCTCGCGGTGAAGAGATTCTGGACGAAGTCTTCTTCGTACGTCTCGGCTCCGATGACGCCCTTGCCGCCGCGTTTTTGTGAACGGTAGTCGGCGACCGGGGTGCGCTTGATGAAGCCGAGATGCGACACGGTGATGACGCAGCCTTCGTTGGGAATCACGTCTTCCATCCGGAATTCGCCGGTGGCGCCAGCGATCTCGGTGCGGCGGGGCGAGGTGTATTTCGCCTTCATGTCGAGGAGCTCGGACTTGATCAGGCCCATCAGCTTCGGCTCTGATTCCAAGATGGAGCGAAGCTCCTCGATGAGCTTCATCAGCTCGAGATACTCGGCTTCGATCTTGCCGCGCTCGAGGCCGGTGAGCTGATAAAGGCGGAGCTCAAGGATGGCGTCGGTCTGACGCTCCGAGAGCGGATACTTCGCCATCAACCGCCCCTTGGCCTCTTCGCGATTGGACGAGGCGCGGATAATTTTGACGAAGTCGTCGAGGTTATCGAGGGCGATGATATAGCCCTCGAGAATATGAGCGCGATCCTCGGCTTCGCGGAGGCGAAATTTGGTGCGGCGCGTGACGACATCGCGGCGGTGCTCCACGTAGCACTCGATGAGCTCCTTGATGTTCATCTGCTTCGGCCGCTTCTTGTCGAGGGCCAGGAGGATGACGCCGAAGGAGGACTCGAGCGCGGTCTTCTGGAACAGCTGGTTAATGACCACCTTGGCTTGTTCGCCGCGTTTCAGCTCGATGACAATGCGGGTGTTCTCATCCGATTCGTCGCGCAGATCGCGGATGCCGTCGATTTCCTTTTCACCGACGAGTTCGGCGATGCGGGTAACGAGGGTGTTGCGGTTAACGTTATACGGAATTTCCGTGATAACGATCTGCTCCATGCCGTTCTTGAGATCCTCGGTGTGGGCCTTGCCGCGGGTGCGGACAATGCCGCGGCCGGTCTTCAAGTAGCTGAGAATTCCCTCGCGGCCGGAGATGATACCGCCGGTCGGAAAATCGGGACCCTTGATGATCGTGCAGAGCTCGTCGACCGTGATGCTGGGACGATCAATAATCGCGCAGGTGGCCTCGATGATCTCATCGAGATTGTGGGGCGGAATATTGGTCGTCATGCCCACGGCGATACCCGTGGACCCGTTCATTAGAAGATTCGGGAGCGCGGAGGGAAGGACCGTAGGCTCAGTGGTCGATTCCTTGTAGTTGGGCGCGAAGTCGACGGTGTCCTCTTCGATGTTTTTGAGAAGATCCTCGGCGATGGCATTGAGCCGGGCTTCGGTGTAACGATAGGCGGCCGGTGGATCGCCATCGACGGAGCCAAAGTTGCCCTGCGGATCGATCAGCGGGTAACGCATCACCCAAGGCTGGGCCATGCGAACGAGCGTATCGTAGACCGACGAGTCGCCGTGGGGATGGTAGTTCTTGAGGACTTCGCCGACAACACCGGCGCACTTGTCGAAAGGCCGGTTGTGGAGCAGGCCTTCGCGCAGCATGGCGTAGAGGATGCGGCGTTGGACGGGTTTGAGACCGTCGCGGGCATCCGGCAGGGCACGGGAGACGATGACCGACATCGAGTAATCGATGTAGGCCGTCTGCATGATGTCGGTGATGTTGGCCGAAGTGAGTTTCTCGGAAGCGGTATACACGGATGAAAGTGCGGGGAGCGAGTAGCGGGTAGCGAGATGTGGCGGACAGAAGCCCGGCTAGGGGCATCAGGACGAAAAGAACGGTCGTGAGTCGGTGGAGGGGGGCGGAAGAGGATCGGAGGGCGGTGGAAACCGCTTCGGGGACGGAGCGAGAACGTGTGATGATGGTACCTCGTCGCCCTTGCCCGTTACTCCTCCGTATCAGATATCCAGGTACTGCACGTTGAGTGCGTTATCTTCGATGAATTGGCGGCGGGGTGGAACTTCGTCGCCCATCAATAGGGTGAACAAAGCGTCGGCCTTGGCGGCGTCGGCAATGTTTACTTTGAGCAGGCGCCGTTTCTCCGGGTCCATGGTCGTTTCGAACAGCTGCTTCGGGTTCATTTCGCCGAGACCCTTGTAGCGTTGAATGCTCAAGCCCTTCCGGCCGTTGGCGCGGATGGTGGTGACGATCGCGAGCGGGCTGTGGAGCTCGATGGTGTTCTCACTCTTGTGACCCGCGTTTTCGAGAATGGTGAAACGAGGCGTTTCACTGGGACCGAACACCGCGATATCCAAGCCGATCGCGGCGATGGCTTTCAGGAGCTTGGCCATCTCGGTGCTCTCGAAAATCTCATGCATCGTGACGCGCTTGGGCTG
>JBBQEG010000264.1:0-7541 GCA_038320495.1 Opitutales bacterium
TCAGCGCGTCACGCTCTTCGAGCCGGATCAGCTTCGGTTCCGCTTCGCAGGTCAGAACGGTGACCGACTTCACATTATCATTGGCGTTGATCCCGCCCCACGTGATCGACCCGATGCCACCCGAACCGCCGCAGAAGAAACCTCCGAGCGAGCTCTTCATCCACGTCGACGGCAGACAGCGCAATTCCCAGCCGGCGGCCCGCGCCACCGTTTCGATCGTACCCAGCCGCGCCCCTGCTTCCGCGCTCACCACGCCATCAGCCACCGAGTGAATACGATCGAGGCGAGCGATATCGATCACGACGCCACCATAGAGCGGTACACATTGGCCATAATTGCCGGTGCCCGCACCGCGCGGGACAATCGGCACGCCCGCCCGAAAACAGGCCGCGACGACCGCCTTGGCCTGGGCAATGGATTCGGGCCGGGCCACGACATCCGCGCGCTTCGGATCAAGCTGCGGCTTGAGCACCGGGGAATACCAATAAAAATCCTTCGACAGCGTCTCAAGGGTATCGCCGCTCTCAATGAGAAACTCGGCGCCGACAATTTCGCGCAATTCAGCGCGTAGAGAATCAGGAAAAGGTGACATGAATCGGATTTCTTAACCAAGCAGGTTCGCTGCCACACGGGCCGGCACATTTGTGCAAACTCTGGACCTTGGCGGACGTGGCATCGGCGTTGCTTCGTTCCTCTAAATGCTTCTCGTTCGCCGCGCCCGAGTCCCCGTCGCCCTCCTCCCCGCGTCGATGGTTACCGACGCGATCAACCCGCTCGAACCGGCACTGCTTTGCGATATCACGATTGCCGGAACCGCGATTACTGCGGTCGCTCCGGCATCAGCATCCGCCCCGCATCCGGATCCCGCAACGAGCGTCCTCGATGTGGCAGGCGCGCTGGTCTTTCCCGCGTTCGTGGATGCGCACGTGCATCTCGATAAAACGCACACCTGGCATCGCGCCCCGAATCGCTCGGCCACGTTCATGGATGCGCTCGAGTCGCTTGGTCGTGACCGCGAAAACTGGACGGAGGGCGACCTTCTCCGCCGTGCGCGGTTCGCCCTGGGTTGCGCCTGGGCACATGGCACGCGCGCAATTCGCACCCACCTCGACACCGGACCGTTGTGCGAGGTCAGCCATTCCACGATGGCCACGCTGCGAACCGAATGGCTCGGCCGCATCACGCTGCAAACGGTTCCGCTCGGGGGCGGTCCCGCCTATGCCACGTCCGACGGCGACCGGATCGCGGACCTTGCCCTGCGCCATGGAGCGTCTGCTCTGGGCGGTTTCTTCACCATGTCGCCCGGGTTGCCCACGCAACTCGATCGCCTGCTCGCCATCGCCCGCGATCGCGGCGTCGGCATCGATCTGCACGTCGACGAAAACGGCGAGGCCAACGCCGAGGTCCTGCGCCATGTCGCCGAGGCCGTGCTCCGCTCAGAGTTTCCCCACTCCGTGATTTGCGGACATTGTTGCAGCCTCGCGACGCAGCCGGTCGAACGCGCGCGCTCAACCATCGCGTTGGTCAAGGCCGCGCGGATCGGAATCATCTCCCTGCCGTTGTGTAATCTATATTTACAGGATCGCCGCGGCGCGGGGACGGCGTTTCCCCGGTCGCCGCTCTGGCGCGGCTTGACCTTGATTCGCGATTTCCTCGATGCCGGTGTGCCCGTGGCGTGTGCCAGCGACAATGTGCGCGATGCATTCTACGCGTTCGGTGACTACAATCTCGCGGAAGTGTACACGCAGAGTGTGCGGCTGGCCCATCTCGATGGCGCCGGTCTCAGCGATTCGATTAACGTCGTCACCCGGACTGCCGCCGACCTCATCGGGCTCCCCGATTTCGGCCGCATCACTCCTGGCGCCCGCGCGCATCTCAGCGTCTTCTCCGCGCATCGCTTCAGTGAGTTGCTGAGTCGCCCCGACGCTGCCCGACGCTGCATCGACGGTGAGACGATCCACCAGCCGACGCTGCCGGACTTTTCGGAACTTCAAGACCGCTCCACCTGATCCGCCAACCCACCCCATGCTCACTCGCTTATCCAAAATCGCGCTCGTTGGCTCGTCCGCCTTCTTCCTCGCGCTCGTCGTCTTCAACAACGTCACGGACTATGGTTCGAACTTCGAATTCGTCCGCCACGTGTTGAACATGACCACCACGTTTCCCGGCAACAAAGGCATGTGGCGGGCCATCGATGTCCCGCTGGTGCATCACGCGTTTTATGCTGGCATCATCGCCTGGGAGCTGGTCGCCGGCGCGATCCTCACCGTCGGCGCGTGGAGACTCTGGCAGGCCCGGTCCGGCTCAGCCACGGGCTGGCAAAAAGCGAAGTCTCTCGCGATGGCTGGGCTCACGTTGAGTATCCTGCAGTGGTTCGTCGCTTTTATCACCATCGGCGGCGAGTGGTTCCTCATGTGGCAGTCATCGCAGTGGAACGGGCAAACGGCGGCTTTCCGCATGACGGCAATTCTAGGTCTCATCCTGGTCTTCGTAAATCAACCCGACGGCGAACTCGACGCATGACCAAACGCCTCATCTTTCCCACGGGTTTCGCGCCGCCGCGCGGAGCCTACAGCCCGGGCGTGCTGCTCGACTTGGGGAGCAGTCAACTCTTGTTCGCCACGGGGCAACTCGCAGTTGATCCGGCCGGAAACATCATCGCTCCCGGCGATGCGACGGTACAGAGCGATTACGTTTTTCGACTGATCGCCGGGATTCTGGAAGGCGCCGGCATGGGATTCGAGCACGTCGTACGAACCCAAACGTATCTGACAAACATGGACGATTTTCCACGATTCTGCGTCGTTCGCGACCGCTATCTGGGCGTCGCCCGGGCCGCGAGCACGCTGCTCGAAGTCAAGGGTCTCGCCCGGCCCGGATGCTGTGTCGAAATTGAAATCACCGCCGCCAAATGAGCACGCCTTTTCCCGACGTGACTCCCCTCTGTATCGCCGATCCAAGTACGTTTTGGCCGTGGCGGCGCTGGCCGGAATTTTCCCGCTGGCCGGATCCCGCGAACACGACCGTAATCGTGCCTCTCGCCGGCATGGCCGACTGGGGCCTCGGGCATCCGCTCGATGCGGAGGAGACGGTCTTAATGCAGGTTCTGGGGGCCGCGTCGCAGACCCGACCGGCGAGCCTCTCCCTCGCGGTAATACCGCCCGTGCGTTTTGTACTCGGCCCGGATCCGGGTTGCGCCTTTGCCGTCGATCCGCCGGTCGCCCACTCGATGCTCGCAGAGGTCGTGGGTTCGATCGCCGCCTCGGGCTTCAAACGCGTGGTGTTCTATAATGCGAGCCCGTGGAATGAGGAACTCATCGCGGCGGCCGCACGCGATCTGCGGATCGCACTTGGCCTCCAAATTTTCCGGATCAGCCTGAGCGGACTCGGACTGGATTTGCATCCGGTCCGCAGTGCCAGCCGTCGCACGTTTCAGACCCTCGTGACCGCGCTGCTCGGCCGCGAACCGGAGAGCCTGTCGGGCGACGACGCCCCGGCTCCCCGCGGCTGGGGAGATGAGCAGGTGCGGTCATTGCCAGGCCCCCACATTCCGCTGGCCGAAGCCACTGCAGAAGGCGCGGCCATCCTCGCCACGGCTGCCGGTCGCCTCGTCTCGCTGCTGGGTGAAATCGAGGCGCGACCTCCCCTGCCGCATGATGGAAAAATCCCCCGCGCTCAGCCGGCCTGATCCCGGCTTGTCCGTCCTTCTCCCTTCTCTTCACCGTGACCGCGCCTCTGTCCATGCCCCCCACCTTGTTTCCCGCCTATCGCGATCGCTACCTGCCCGCGATGACGTTGCGTCAGATTGAAGCCCTGCCTGACAAGGCGTGGGCGCCCGTCATTATTGCGACGGGTGCAATCGAGCAGCACGGCCCTCATCTTCCGGTGGCGGTCGATTCGCTGCTCGCTCAAGCCTGGCTCGAGCGTGCCCTGCCGCAGTTGCCGGCGGAGGCGTCATGTTACGTCGCGCCGCCCATCACGATTGGGAAGAGCAACGAACACACCGGGTTTCCCGGCACGCTGCTTATTTCGAAGGACACCCTGCGTGCGCAGTTGCTCGCGATTGCACGACAACTGCACGCGTGGGGTTTTCGTCATCTTGCGATCCTGAATACACATGGCGGAAACTCGGCGGTGATCGCGTATACGTTGCGCGAAATTTCGGCCACCTACGGACTACACTGCGGAGTTCTGGCGCCCAAATTCGATCTCGGCCTTCCCCTGCAGGAGACCACCTTCGGCTACCACGCCAACACCGCCGAAACCGGTTGGTTGCTGGCGGTTGCCCCTCAGTACGTCGAGATGAAGGCAGCAGGGTGCGAATACTGCGGCCACCTCGACGATCCCGGAGAACTCCGCCCCGAACGCGCCCCAGCCACGATGGCGTGGGTGACGGCGGATCTCTCCGCCTCCGGGATCATGGGCGACGCCACCGCAGCCAATGCCGCGGACGGAAAACGTTGGGTGGAACTGACCGCCACAGCCTTTGCCGCCGCTATCACCGAAGTCTGCCGCCTGACAAGATCGACGGCGTGCAGGCGTGACTCGGAAACGAAGCAGCTTCAGCGGATTTCCACCAGTCGCCACTAGGTCGACCACGTCCTTCACGCGGATGCGCATGCCCCGGATGCCGGATCGGCCGCCACACTGGTTCGGATTAAAGGTGATGCGCTCCATGTAATTCACGCCGGCACATTAGGCGCGGGTCTCGCCTTCCGCACGGCCCGTATCCGGCCGCGACAGCTTCAACCCGGACGGGTCGCGACGGAGAAGTTCCTCTGAAGTAGAGATCAACAAAATGATCAGTGCAGTGCCCGTCCTGATTCGCAAAGGGTTGCCAACGCCATCCCCGAGATTCGCCACGCGGCGAGAGAAAGCGGGAAGCTGGTCAAGATTGGATACTACTCGGTGCGCGCGCGCGATTTCGTTGCGGGACGCACCGGCGCGGCGGCCCGCCAACGTTTCAGCGCCTCGCCAGTGAGCGATGGCTCGCAGGCTTCGATGTCGGCGCGAGGTCCGGCGAACAGCAGATCGCCCCCGTCACGACCGCCGCCGGGGCCGAGGTCGATCAGCCAGTCGGCCAGATTGATCACGTCGAGATTATGCTCGATCACGATCACGGTGTTGCCGGCATCGCGGAGTTTAAAAAGCAAATCCATCAACTTTTGGATGTCCGTCCAATGCAGCCCGGTGGTGGGCTCATCGAGGATATAGAGTGTCGACCCTTGCTGGCGTTTGCTCAACTCAAGCGAAAGCTTGATGCGTTGCGCTTCGCCGCCGGAGAGCGTGGTCGCGGATTGACCGAGCTTGAGATAACCCAGCCCCACCGCGTCGAGCGTTTGGAGTTTATCCATCACACGCGGGATGTTTCGAAACAGCCCGATCGCCTCGCGCACGGTCATGTCCAAGACGTCAGCAATCGATTTTCCGTGGAAGAGAATCTCGAGCGTCTCTCGGTTGAACCGTCGCCCGCCACAGCTCGGGCACGGCGCGTACGCATCGGGCATGAACTGCATGTCGAGCTTGATGGCGCCGTCGCCCTGGCAGCGTTCGCAGCGTCCGCCGCGGACATTAAACGAAAACCGACTCGCTTTATAGCCGCGTACTTTGGCAAGCGGAACTTGTGTATAGAGATCACGCAGCAGCGGCAGCAAGTCGACATAGCTCGCGGGGTTGGAGCGTGGGCTGCGGCCGATGGGCTCCTGGTCGACCTGTACGAGTTTTTCGAAGAAATCGAGGTTCTCGATATGGCGGTGCTTACCTGGCAGCGTCTTCGCTCCGTTTAGTTTGCGCGCGGCCTGCGTCGCGAGGACGTCGTTGACCAGTGTACTTTTGCCCGAGCCGCTGACGCCCGTCACGCAGGTCAGCAATCCAACCGGAAACTTCGCATCGATGCCGCGAAGGTTGTTCTCGCGCGCTTCGCGGACGGTGAGAAACGCGCCGTCCGGCTTCTTCGCTTTAGCATCGCGGACGACCGACAGCGTGCGAGCGAGATACGGGCCGGTGCGTGATACCTTTGCGGACAACAGCATGCAGTCCTCAGGTTTGCCTTGGAACAACAACTCGCCGCCCTCGATGCCGGCGCCCGGCCCGAGTTCGATCAGTTCGTCCGCGATCCGCATCGTGTCTTCGTCGTGCTCGACGACGAGCACGGTGTTGCCGCGATCACGGAGCGCGACCAGCGTTTCGAGCAGCTTCTGGTTGTCGTGCGGATGCAGTCCGATACTCGGCTCATCCAAGACATAGATGACGCCCACGAGCCCCATCCCGAGCTGCGTGGCGAGCCGAACGCGTTGCGCTTCGCCGCCGGAGAGCGTGCCGTAATCGCGCTCGAGCGTCAGATAGCCGAGGCCGGTCTCGAGGAGAAAATGCAACCGCTGCTCGATGCCGGTGACGACATCACGCATCGCGTCGTTCACGCCATGTTTCGCCACCAGTTCACCGGCAAACGCATGCGCCTCGCCCACATCGAGCGCCATAAACTCGGGGAAGTTAACCTGAGCGGCAGGTCGGTCCTTGGGCGCGGGGATCTCGATCCGAACCGCGCCACTGCGCGCATTCAAGCGGGTCCCGCGACATTCCGGACAGGACCCGCTGACCATATACGTGGTCAGCCGCGCGCGAAACCCATCACTATCCGTGTGGCGATAACTCTCTTCGAGATCGGCAATGATGCCCTCGAACGTCGAAGCTTTCGCTTCGCGCATGCGTCGCATCTTGAAGGCGAACTGCCGCTCGCCGGCTCCGAACAGCAGGGCGCGGCGCGTCTCTTCCGCCAGGTCCTTCCACGGCATCTCAGGATCAAACGGCAATTGCTCCACCAACTGTTTCAACAACGCGTTGTGTTTGATGATGAGATTTTTTCCGCCGATCCGCCACGGTTTGATCGCCCCGCCCCGCACCGACTTTTCCGGATCGGGCACGATGAGCTCGGGAACGAAACGTAACTTGCGGCCCAGGCCCTCGCAGGTCGGACACGCGCCATCGCGGTGGTTGAAGGAAAAATGCCGCGGTGTGAGCTTTTCGAATACATCACCGCAAACCTCACACGCGAGCGACTGACTCAGTTGCAGTTCACGCCAGGGTGCCTCGGCGGTCTTCTGGGAGAGTACGATGGCGCGGTCGCGACCCTCGCGAAACGCGAGCTCGAGCGAGTCGGCGAGTCGGCTGCGTTGATCAACGGCGGCGACGAGCCGATCCACGACGAGATCCACGGACAGCTCCTTCACCCCGGCACCGGCCGGAATGAGTTTGGCGTCGTCCAGATTGCGGATCTCGCCCTCGATGCGCACGCGCTGAAAACCGCGCTGGCGCAACCGCGGCAGTTCTTCGCGCAGGACGCTGGGTTTCGCCCGCATGAAACGCGCGAGCAGCATGACGCGTTCGCCGGCGCATTCCGCGAGCACGCGTTGGACATTATCGTCGAGCGAGCGCTGCACGACCCGGCCACCGTCCTTGGGACAATATTGCTGACCGACCAGCGCCCAGAGGAGCTGGGCATAATCGGCGATCTCCGTCGCGGTCGCGATCGTACTGCGCGG
>JBBQEG010000265.1:0-7518 GCA_038320495.1 Opitutales bacterium
CAGGCGGATCGCCACCAGCTCTCCGTCACGTTTCTCCACGGAGCGAAGCTCAAGCTCGCGCCGAACGGTCAGTCCGGGTGTGGCGGTCAACCAATTCTCGAACACCCGTTCGGCTTGGTGCGGCTCGAAGCGGGCACCGCGGACACCGTTGACGACACTGATCGCAACCTGCGGCGACTTCTCCCCATGGGTCTGGGTATAGTGTTGATCGAGACGGTGGAAAAATTCCCGCGCAACGCCGCCGACCGTGCTGCCGTCCCCGATATCAGAAGACGTCAAACCTCCCTGCGCCATCATCCCGCCCACATAGCGCCCTTCGGCGATCAACATCACCGCGGCCCCCTCCTCGGCCGCCGCGATCGCCGCAGCCAAACCGGCCGGGGACGAACCGTAAACGAGGACGTCCGTTTCCTTCTCCCGGTTGGCACCGTCCATCGACGTCAAGCCGAACATGCTGCCCGTAAATGCCGCGACCCAAAGCCTCTTAATAATCAATGAAGTAATCATTTTAGAATGACCGGGACGGCCGGAAGTGGCGAGGCCCTGTTTGCAACCCTTGGTTCGGACGGGAACAGACCTCCCTTATCGCGACGGAACCGCCGCCATCGGGGCAGTGCCTGAATCGCGGCCCCGCCTCACTTACGATCACTGAGCAGCAAATGCAAACGCGCCCTGCTCTCTCGAAGGCCGGCCGGGAAAAACCAGCCGGCCACCGAAAAAGCCGGGACACCTCCCTCTCTCAGATTCTCAGAAGTTCAGAGTCGCAGTAAGCCGGAGCATACGGGGGGTCTGATACCGGTAAGCATTCCTGTAGAGCGTCCCTCCCGCCACGGCCACCGTCGCGAAGATGGGATCATCGTAATCGAGCAGATTCACGACGTTCAACTGCACTGTAATCTTTCTATCGTTCCACGTGAACGGATAGGACACCGACGCCGAGGCTACCTGATAGGCATCCGCATAGACGTAATTGTACGGCTCGCCGATTTTATTTCCGATCAGGCGCTCTCCGAAGAACTGCATGCCTCCGCCGAGCCCCAGCCCTTTCAGCGCGCCGGTTCGGAAGGTATAATTGCCGAAGATGTTCGCGCGGTAATCGTAGGTGCCATTCTGCACCCGTCCCTCGTTGAACGAACTCAGCGTATTCATGATGTTGGCGATCGAAGTCGCATCCGCCGCACGGGTGGGATTGTTGGGATCGTTGGCATACCCCTGCCAGGTCGACAGGTTTTCCGCCACATAGGCACGATATTCACGACCGGTGTCTGATTGCTTGGTTTGCGGGAACGCGATGTTGGCCGTGACGCGAAAGGCGTTCGAGAAGGTGGCGGTCGCCTCCGCTTCCCACCCCTTGCCTTCGATGCTCTGGAAATCTACGATCTGGGTATTGGCGAAGGTGACCAGGGGATCCCGCCCATGACGGGTCCAGAGGTCGTTCACATCACGAACATTGATGCCGAGCAGGCGATTGGTCTCCTTGGATTCGTAATAACCGGCCGAGCCGACCATTTTTCCATCGAAGAACTTGAAACGCATTCCCCCTGAAATCACTTCGGAAGGCACAATAAAATCAGTGAAGGAAGAACCATCGATTCGCAAATTCGAGGAGGTTTGCGCAACAAAACCTTCCGAATAATTAACGTAGGCGCCCAGTTGTTTGATCGGGAAATACACCACACCCGCCGATCTCGAATCCGCATAGGCTTTGGTCACGACATTGGTGCGGGTAAGGATTTCAGCGGTCAGACGATCAACCGTAGCGATGTCGCTCACACGGCTATTGTACTTGTCGCGACGCACACCCGCCACGACCGAGAGGCGATTATTGAAATAACTGCCCACCGTATTGACCTGAAACGAATCCAGTTTCTGTAAAATATCGGTGTCACGCGTAAGCGGAGATTTCAGAGGCACACCTTCAAACTCCGTGGGGATGTCCTTCGGCAAATTGTCCCAATAGCGTTGTATGGTGATGACGTTGGCGGCCGAACGCAGCGGATCCAGCACTGAGTCCGTCCGGTACGCTTGGTGATTGCGAAGAAACGCCTGCTGCTGGCGCTTTTGGCCGACGACACTGACGTTCTGTACAATTTTACCGATCTTGATCGGATAGTTGGCAGCGACGCGACCGGCGTACCACGTGTCCGTGGTTCCATCGATATCGAAGTCGTAGTTGGCAAGGCTGTAAAATTTTCCGTAGTAGGGATTGAGGCCGCCGGTCGGGAGTGTCTTGTTTACGTCAATGTAGGCGTTGTCGTAGCGGACCGCCTGCCCATCGCGGGCCGAGCGGTTGAAATCAAAAGCGACTTCCGTGACCAAACCGCTGGCGAAGCTCTGTTCAAAAAAGATCGCAGCGTCAGTGAATCGTTGCGTGAGCCGCATCTGATTGGGCTGAGAATTAAATTCGCGACGAGGCAGAACCGGGAAGTTGGCAATGCCACGCGTGTCTCCATCCGGCAGTAGCGCGAGACCCGTGCCATTGGAGCGGCCATAACCGCGCCAGTCCATCAGACCGAGACCCTCGATGTAAATCCACGTCGGGGTCGTGGCGCTAAAGCGCGTCACACCCACCGGGGTTCCCGAGGTTGGAACCGCCGCGTTTTCGAGTCCCACCCCGCTCCAGTTCGACGCACGATCCTGGTAGTTGTCCGTACGGTGCATGCGGTTGCTGTAGTTAAGTTCGCCTTCGACGCGGATTTCGCCGCCCTTCCATGGACGATAGCTCAGGCTGACCGCACCTGCGCTGCGATTGTCGTAGAAGCGCTCCATCCAGCTCTTGCCCCTGTAGAGACGACCGTTAAAGCGAACCGCAAGTTTGTCGGACAACACTTCGTTGACGTCGGCGGTGAACTCGGTCGTGCCCTCGGAGTCCGCCCTAAAGCGCACGCGTTGAAATTCGTGAGTGAGTGCCTTCTTCGTCAGGTAATTGACCTGGCCGCCCGGACCACCATCGCCGTAAAGAATGGCGTTGGGACCGCGCGCGCCTTCGACCCGCTCCACAAAATATTCTTCCGGAGTGAACGACGATGAGAAGTAGTTGCGCGTATTGCGCTGGGTGATCATGCCGCGTTGCGTCGTGCCGGTCCCGAAATCGCGAAGGTCGGCGGAGGATCCGGAACCAAGTTCGTTGGGATGCGAGCTGGTGAGCCAGCTCGCGGCCTCCACCATGTCAAACGCCCCGATATCGTCGATAAACTGGCGCGTAAGCACCGTCACATCGGAAGGCGTCATTAGCACGTTGGTCGAAAGCCGCCCGGCGTTCAGCGTGTCAGCGGCGATATAGCCATTATCTTTTTCGGTCGAGACGACAAAACGGGCAAGTTCGACGCTGTCACTTGCCGGATTGTTGGCCGAAGATGCGGCCGGAGCCGTCTGCGCGCTCGCGCTCGGGATAAAATAGCAGGCTGCGAGAAGAAGGGCACTGAGCTTTGAGTGGCGAATCGCAGAGGTGATGTTCATGGTTTGGGAGGTAGGTTTCGGAGTGTGGCGCTGGGGCAGCCAAGCGATAACGGCAGGAGTTTGGACGGGGTAGACCCGCTGGCGCTAAGGCTGTGGCAGCCTCGCGACACTCATCGAAAAACCTGGAAGGCATTTCAACGCGCAGGCCGGTGACACAATCCACCAAGCAGAGTCTGCCAAGAGGCCTCTGCAGGGAAAGACGGTGCTGCTGTGGCAGGAATCGTCTCACATTGAACTGCCCGTTGGTCACCAGGGTTCGTGTGAGGCGGACGCCGTGAAGGCACAGGCCTTGGGGGCCACCTCCGGAAGTTACGCCTGATTCCAGCCTCAGACGGTCGAATCTAGAATCTAGGACGTTACCGCTCAAATATCCAAGTGTAGCCACGGATGTCCCCATCCGTGCCGGGCATACGCCCACCCTCCAACCGCGCCCATGAGGACATGGGCGGCTACCCCACGCCGAATCCGAACCGGCGCCCCCTTGTAGCGACGCCCGTCCTCGGGCGGTGCGCCATCCTGCACCCCAGCGCCCGACACGGTTGCGGCCACACTCCCCGCCAAACCACTCGGCGGGATCACCGCCGGTCTTTGGACCGTCAGCCGAGTTGACCTCATCACCATTTCATCAGATGATGTCATCATGAGAACCATCATCGATCTTCCTGATCACCAGGTAGCTGCACTGGCTGAACTCTGCGAGCGTGAAAAAATTTCGCGCGCCGTAGCCCAAGTCATTTCCAGGTTTAGCGCGATGCTCGCCGAGAAGCAGGCGCTCGACCGCGACGCTGCTTTCGGGGCTTGGGCACCCCGCAGGGACAGCCGGACCGTCGTGGACGCCCTTCGCGAGGAGTGGACACGGTGAAGGCCGTCCTCGATCGCGACATCCTGATCGACTACCTGCAAGGCCTGCCCGCCGCGCGCGAAGAGCTGGCCCGTTACCGGCGCCCGCTGTGCTCGATCATCTCGTACATGGAACTGCTTGCGGGCGCTCGGACCGACGCGGAACGCCAGGCCGCCGAAGCCCTGCTCGCCTCGATGGGGCGCGTGGAGCCGACCGAAGCGGTCGCCCGGCGCGCGGTCGGTTTGCGGCAAAGTCTCCGGCTCAAGCTGCCGGACGCCATCGTCCTCGCCAGCGCCGAGGTCGAAGGCTGCATCCTCGTCACGCGCAACACCCGCGACTTCCCCGCCAACGACCCCCGCGTGCGTTTCCCCTAACGCAGGATGCACACGCCCTTTATCGGCGGGTGGTTTTCAACGTCCTCGTGTCAAACGTGGACGACCATCTGCGCAACCACGGTTTTCTCCGGCTCGGCAAAACCGGTTGGACGCTCTCGCCCGCCTACGACCTCAACCCCGTGCCGCCGGATATCAAGGCGCGAGTGCTCACCACCAACACCGATCTCTCCGAGAGCACCTGCTCGCTCGATCTGCTGGAGGAGGCGGCGGAGTATTTCGCGCTCTCCCTCCCCAAGGCCCGCGCGATCATCAAGGAGGTGGCGGTCGCGACCGCCACCTGGCGGATCGTCGCGCGAGAAGTCAGGGCTCGCGCCGCGGAGATCCATCGCATGGCGGGCGTCTTCGAGCACGGTGAACTCCGACGCGCGCTCGCGTTGTGATGATCCGTCTCAACACCGCATAAATCCCGTGTCCCAGGTTCCCTCCATCGCGAATCACCCCGCGGGTTCTGACGGAAGACCTCGCCGCCGGCGGACCCGAAGCCAAGCGTACCTTTGAGGCGATGAGGGAGAGAAGAAAGTTGCTCGTCCGCCACGAAGGCCACACCGCCCGCGAGCGCAGCGCCTGCGGCTGGCGCGACCGGCTGATCAGTCACGAGGACGCGCCGCTCTCGCCGGCGGCGTGGGCCCACGCCGTCGACATCGACGGCGCCAAACTTCACTATCACAAACGCTCCACCGAACTCTACTACGTGCTCGATGGCAGCGGCAGCGTGCTGCTCGACGGCGTGGAGCAACCGGTCGCAAAGGGAACGCTGGTGCACATCCCGCCCGGGGTCATCCACGGCGCCCGCGGCCGCATGCGCGTGCTCGCCGTCGGTGTCCCCGACATCGCCGACGACGATTATTTCGAAGCGCCGCAGTAGCGCGCTCGCCCGCCTGCGGTGCGAGCTCACGACGATCGGGCAGCGCCATCCCTTCTCCCTTCTTCACCACGGTGTGCGCGACCTGCCATGGGCACCAGCAGTTGACGTTTGAAGCATTTTGAGCCTTTTTGAGCCCATGCCTGAAACCACGCTCTTTCGAGCCCGCGTGCCCACCGCCCGCCTCAGGCGGGCGGAGAAAGTACTCGCCCGCCTCGGGATGAAGCCAGGGGATGCATTCAATCTGCTCTTGGCTCAAGTGGAACTGCGGCAGGACCTCCCTTTTCCCGTGACCGCTCACGTGCCGCACGTGCTCACCTCGGCCGAACAGGGACAGGCGTGGGACAAGGCACTCGGTGAGTACTGATCCTCGTCCCGGAGAAGTCTGGATCGCGGACTTCGGCATGGTTGCGAAACAACGGCCCGTCTTGGTGCTCGCTTACCCGCAGCCGGACGATGCCCGCGCGTTGGTTGTTGGCGCCCCCCTGACCTCGCAGATCCGCGGCTATCGCGGCGAGGTCGAACTGGGAAAGCCGAAGTGGCTCCCAAAACCGTCGGCGGTGAACGTCCAGGGCCTCGCAAGTTTCGATCACCGCTGCCTGCTACGAAAACTCGGGTTGCTCGACGCCACCCACCTCAATGCCGTCAAAGCGGCCCTGCGTGAACTCCTTGATCTATAGCCTCAAATATTTACGCCCCCTCCGAAGCCATGTGCCCGGCCTTCTTTTAACCATCTGGCAGGTGCGCATCACCTGATAAACCGGAGATGCCGTGAGTCCGCCAACGAGCTGAGCCCGTCCCTCCGCCACGACCCGCAGGACGATCGTCGCCCCGTCGTTTTGGACGAACTCCGGATGATTTTCCTAGCAGCCTTATTTCAGGCTGGTAAGCTGACCCGCTACCATGACCCGCTCCCGCAGCGCCGTTTCATCGGCGACCTGTCGCAGACCGAGCGCATCCTGCTCGGGCTGGATCTGCGGGAGACGAAAAGCTGACGCCCTTCCCCCGCGCAATAGGCGATGACCACCATAACCTCCCACAATTCTCCCGAAGCACAACTCCGTGCGGAAAATGCCGAGCTGCGCGCGCGGCTGGAGAAGGCGGAGGAAACGCTGCGCGCCATCCGCACGGGCAGGGTCGATTCGCTCGTGGTCGAGACTGCGGACGGCCCGCAACTCTTCTCGCTGCAGGCCGAGGAGAGGATCGCACGGCAGGTCAGCGAAGTGGACGCGCTGTATGCGACGGCTCCGACCGGGCTGTTCCAGTGTGACGCGGACCTGCGTTTCGTGCGGGTGAATCATGCGATGGCGGAACTGAACGGCCAGCCGGCGGCGCAACACCTCGGGCGGACCTTGGGCGAGTTGTTGACCCCGGAGCTGGCCGCCGCAATCGAGCCGCTGCTCCGCGGCGTGATGGAAACGGGCCAGCCATTGCTGGAACAAGAAGTCCATGGCGCGACGGCTTCGCGACGCGAAGAGCAACGCGACTGGCTGGTCAGCTACTACCCGGTGCGCGGTGCGGACGGCGAGGTCGTCGGGGTGCACGGCGTCGTCGTGGACATCACCGAGCACAAGCGCAGTGCGGCGGAACTTCAGCGTGTCAGCGTCCTACTCGACACCCTTCTTCACACCGCGCCCATCGGCTTTTGCTTCCTCGATCGGGATCTGTGCTACGTACGCATCAATGAACGTCTCGCGGAGATGAACGGCATTCCCTCCGAGGCGCACGTGGGCCGTCATGTCTCCGAGATCGTGCCCACACTCGTCGAAAGTGTCCGCGACGTGACGGACCGCATTCTGGCTTCGGGCGAAGCCGTGTTGAATCACGAGTTCTCCGGTGAGACGCCCGCCGCGCCCGGCGTGACGCGCTTCTGGAGTGAACGCTGGTATCCGGTGCGCGACCGCGCGGGTGAGGTCTTGGGTTTCGGCGTGTTCGTCGAGGAGATCACCGAGCGCAAGCGG
>JBBQEG010000266.1:0-7503 GCA_038320495.1 Opitutales bacterium
GGGATCAAGACCGTGATTGTGGGTGAGCCCAATGTGGGTAAGAGCAGTTTGCTCAATCGTCTGGTCGGCAGGGAGCGGGCGTTAGTGAGTCCGGAACCGGGAACGACTCGGGATTTCATCGAAGAACGGATTATGGTGGGTCCGCATTGTTTGCGATTGATTGATACGGCGGGGTTGAACCCCTCCCCTGCCCCGCTTGAACGGCTGGGCATGGAGCGGACGCGGGAACGATTGCAAGAGGCGGATTTGGTCATTGCGGTGGCGGATGCGAGTCGCGAGTCCGTGGGTTTCCCCCCTGAAGTGAACGATGTACCGGCGCGGGCCATTCGTATTAAAGTACTAAACAAGTGCGACTTAGGTGGATTTGAAGCGGCCTTTGGGAGCCTGGTTGGGGAAACGGCCGTTCATGTTTCCGCTTTAACAGGCCAAGGGATTGCGGAGTTGACTGCCGCCATCAGTGCAGCGGCGGACTCGTTTCGAACCGATGTTGGAGAAGACGTCATTGCCGTGAGTGCGCGCCATGCGCACGCCTTGGGGGAAGCTCTGGGAGCCTTGGGTCGGGGGCGGGAGATCTTACTTAGCGGCGGGCCAGTGGAGTTGCTGGCGAGTGAGGTGCGGACGGTCTTGGCCGCCTACGGGGAAATTACCGGAAAGGTGGACAACGAGCGAATGCTCGACCAACTGTTCGCGACCTTCTGCATCGGAAAATAACCGGCGGCATGATGCTTTCCGGGCAACGACGCAGGACGGCATTCTTGTGATCTATCGCGACCAACATTTCGACGTAATCGTTTGCGGCGCCGGCCATGCTGGCGTCGAGGCGGCCTTGGCAGCTTCCCGGATGGGGGCCTCTACCCTCTTGCTCACGGGCAATATCGATACTATCGCCCAAATGAGCTGCAATCCGGCAATTGGCGGACAGGCCAAGGGCCAGATCGTGCGAGAGATCGACGCCCTCGGCGGAGAGATGGCGATCAATACGGACGTAACGGGAATCCAGTTTCGTTTGTTGAATGAATCGAAAGGCCCCGCGGTGCAGTCGCCCCGCGCCCAATGCGACAAGAAAGCCTATCAGTTTCGCCTGAAGCACACGTTGGAACTCCAGGAGAACCTGCAAGTATTTCAGGCAACGGTTACCGGGCTGGTCTATGAGTGCCAGCGCGTGGTGGGTTGCAGGACGAATCTGGATATCGAGTTCCGGGGAAAGACGGTGGTGGTGACAACTGGGACATTTCTCCGCGGCCTGATGCACATTGGGCAAAACAAGAACGAAGGCGGTCGGCTTGGTGACTTTAGCGCCAGGACACTATCGAGTTCGTTTGAGGAGGCGGGCATCGAGCTGCGACGGTTGAAAACCGGAACGCCCCCGCGCCTGCTCGGACGTTCCATTGATTTTTCCCAGCTCGAAGAACAGAAAGGCGACCCTAACCCGACGTTCTTCGCGTTCCACGACACTCGGGACGGGACCGAGTTGTTCCACGTGGAACAAACCGGGGAGCGACGCCAGGGCTGGGCTCCAGGCTCGGAACAAGTTTCATGCTGGATGACCTACACGACGCCGGAGACCGCGCAGTTGGTACGGGATAACCTTCATCTCTCGGCGATGTACAGCGGGGAGATCGCCGGAGTTGGGCCCCGATATTGCCCGAGTATTGAAGACAAGTTTGTACGCTTTGCGGACAAGCCTCGACACCTGCTGTTCCTCGAGCCCGAGGGACGTTCGACGAACGAATTCTATGTGAATGGCTTGTCGACGAGTCTGCCGTTCGACGTTCAGCTCCAGATGGTCCGCAGTATCCCTGGGCTGCAGAAAGCCATCTTGCTTAGGCCTGCCTATGCGGTCGAATACGATTTCGCGCCGCCCACGCAGCTCTTTGCCTCCCTCGAATCGAAGAAGGTGGAGGGCCTGTTTTTCGCGGGGCAGATTAACGGCACTTCGGGTTACGAGGAGGCCGCTTGCCAGGGGTTGGTCGCGGGCGTCAATGCAGTAAACAAGGTGAGGGGAGGGGAGCCGATGTTAATCCAGCGGGATGAAGGCTACATCGGTGTCCTGATCGACGATCTGGTGACCAAGGGGACGAACGAGCCCTACCGGATGTTTACAAGCCGGGCCGAGCATCGGCTGCTCTTCAACCATGGAAGCGCGGAGTTACGGCTCGCTTCTCACGCTGCGGCGCAGGGTTTGCTCTCGCGGTCCCGGCTCGATCGGATCGCTGCAAAGCGGGCCGCCATCGATCGCTGGGTTTCTGTGTTAGAGACGACCCGGACTTCCTCCGGCACGTGGGCTGAGAATATACGTCGTGACCGCTCGACCCTTGCTTTACCTGAAGCTCTAAAGAACGAATCGCCCGCAATTCGCGACGAAGTTGTATATCTCACTGCTTATAAAGGATATCTTGAGCGTGAGAAACGTCAGATCCAAAAAGTCGCAGCGGTGCACCACCTTAGGCTTGATTCCTCTGTAAACTACCTTTCTATAAATGGGTTGCGTAAGGAGAGTGCGCTAAAGTTGTCCGAAATGAAGCCATTAACGGTGGGTCAAGCGACCCGGATCAGTGGAGTTAATCCCGCTGATATCAGTGTCCTGCTCGTTTGGCTGGAGTCCCGCGCTGCCCGTGTCTGAAATCGCGGCCATGTTCTCCTCTGATTCAAGCGGAAGCCCGGGTTACCTGGAGCTGATGGCAACCCGACGGCGGGATCTTGTCGCCCAGTGTACACCCATCTTCGCGGGTGGGGGACCCTCTATTCTGGAGATTGGAAGCGGCCATGGGCACTTTCTTACGGCCTACGCCGAACGGTACCCCGATCGGCTTTGCGTGGGAATTGACGTGGTGGGAGAGCGCATCGAGCGCGCCTTGCGGAAACGGGATCGGGCCGGTTTGGCGAATCTCCACTTTGTTCGGGCCGAATTGCGCTTCTTTCTAGAGTGTTTGTCCCCGGACGCCGAGTGGCAGGAAGTCTATGTGCTTTTTCCTGACCCCTGGCCAAAAGTTCGTCACCACAAGCATCGAGTGATTCAAGATGGTGTCATTGAGCTCATTGCGCGCCAGGCAGCTCCGGCGTGCCGCCTCTATTTCCGCACGGATTTCCTGCCGTATCACGAGGCCGCGACGGCGGTTTTTGCGCGGTCGGCACACTGGGAGCTGTGCGCAGAGCCATGGCCGTTCGAGTCGATAACGGTGTTTCAAAGCCGGGCGGCGACTCATTATTCCCTCGTGGCGAAACGGGGGGCATAAGATGGCGGCGTCAAAAAAAAGGTCGTGGCTAATTTCTATTCCGCGGCGGCTCGGGACCGATTTCGGAGTTTGACGCAGGGTAGGGCGCAGGCCTGAGTGTGATCCTTTAAATTCGTTCCACCTGTATCGAGCGCATGTCACGAGGTATCCAACTCATCACTTTTTTCGCGAGTCTCATTGTCGGCTCGTCCGCGCTGGCTGCGGACGGAGTCTCTCCGCGCGCGGCGAAGCTGGTGGACTTTGGTAATGGCTGGTCAATTACGAACAGCATGGTCACGGGCTGGGTCGTCTCTGCCATTTTGGTGACGCTCGTCCTCTGGTTGATTGGCCGCCCCACGGTTTTGCCCTCCAAAGGTCAGGCCGTCGTCGAGTCGTTAATCGAGGCGCTCCGTGCTTTGTTCGAACCGATCGTGGGCAAGGCGGCGTTTCCGACAGTATTTCCTCTGCTCGTTACACTTTTCGTCTTCATTCTTTTTCATAACTGGATGGGATTGATTCCCGGTGTCGGCACGGTCGGGTGGGGGGTTCAAGATGCAGCGGGTCACTTCCATATGACCCGGCCCTTCATTCGGCCGCACAATGCGGACTTCAATGGGACCATTGCACTGGCGCTGATCTCGTTTGGTGCTTGGGCGATCATTGTATTCAAGATCGCCGGAATAAAGACCATCATGTGGGATCTTTTCGGCAACAAGGCCGAGAAGAAGGAAACCCCCACGTGGCTCTATCCGATCCTTTCGTTGATCTTTATTGTGGTGGGATTGATCGAAGTCTTCTCCATCGCGATTCGGCCGTTCACGCTTTCGGTTCGTCTCTTTGGTAACGTTTTTGGCGGCGAAAATCTGCTGCATGGGACGGCGTTCTTTCCCGTGTTCTACTTTATGGAGTTGATGGTCGGCCTGATTCAAGCGCTGGTCTTCACGCTTCTGACCTCGGTCTATATTGGACTTCTTTGTAATCACGAGGGCGGCGACCACGCGCATGCCGACCACGATGAGAAGCACGCTTCCGCCGTCGGCTCAGGTCACTAAACACTCTCCCGCCGGGAGCGTGCCATGATGCGCGCACGGCGGAAATCCCAACCACAGAACAGCCACCATCACATGATCGACATCCTCGCCCAAGCCGCGGTTCCCGCTGGCATCACCGGCAATCTCACTAGCGCCATCGGCGTTTTCGGCGCCGCCATCGGCGTTGGTCTCATCGGCTTCAAGGCCGCTGAAGCCGTTGGCCGCAACCCCGGCGCTTCCGGCAAGATTCTCGTCCAAGCCATCATCGGTATGGCGCTGGCCGAAGGTCTTGGTATTCTTGCTTTGTTTTTGGGTTAAACCAATCCGGGCAGCGCGGCTCGTTCGCGCTGCCATCCTTTCTTTTTCTTCGCCATGACGCTGCCTCTCATTCTCGCCGCTGCGGTCGAAACCGCTGCCACGCCCGGTACATTTGAAAAATTCGGGGTCGAATGGCGATATGTCGTCTGGCAGACGATCAGTTTTCTGATCGTTCTCGTCGTACTGTATAAATTCGGCATCAAACCGGTCACCGCGACGATGGAGGTCCGCAATCGAAAGATTGAGGCCGGCCTCAAGCACGCGGAGGAGATGCAGCTCAAACTGGCTGCGGCTCAGGAGGAGAGCGCCGTGATCGTCAAGAAGGCCAATGTCGAATCGACTCGTATCGTCGATGACGCTAGGAAGACCGCGAAAGAGTTCCTCGAGCGGCAAACGCAGGAGGCCACCCTCAAGGCGAGTGATCTTCTCGCGAAGGCCCAGCAGGCCATCGCGCTTGAACATAAAAAAATGCTGGCCGACGCACGGGTTGAGATTGCTCGTTTGGTCGTTACCACCACCGAGCGGGTCCTGGCAAAGAAGCTGACCGAGGCGGATCGCGCGACGTATAATGAGGCCGCTGCTCGCGAACTCACGTCGGCTTGAGGATTCATCTTTGAACGCAACCTGGCTAAATTCCGTCGCTTCCGCGTGTCGTGAGATTCGCGCCGTCTGACCGCGTTACTCTTCGTTTTACTCTATCTTCTCTGTATGGCGTCCGCCCAAAAACAGGTCCAGCAACTCGCCCGACTGTTCTTCAAATTGAGTAGTGATGAAGGCGTGTTGTCGGCTGAGCGCGTCGCTGGCGTGCTTCAGTATATTGAGAAACATCGTCCGGCGCGCAGTCTCGCCGTTTTGAAGGCTTATAAACGTCTGATCGCGACTGAAATCGCGCGCGGCCAGGCCGTGGTGGAGCACGCCGGACCGGTGAGTGAGTCCGTTTTGGCGGGTATCGCGACCTCCATGACTCAACGTTATGGTCGCCCGGTTGTGAGTCTTAGCCGGCGTGACGATACCTTGCTCGCCGGTCTGCGGGTGCGCGTCGGTGACGATGTTTACGAGTCATCCGTATCCGGTCAGCTCGCCAGCCTCGCCTCCGCGGTCTAAATCGTTCTCTTTTCTACGTTCCCGAAACCCTTTTTCTGATGAGCACCGTCCTCGAACAAATCGAACAGCAGATCGCCAAGCTATCCAGCAAAGCGGTTAAGAAGAACACCGGTAACATTCGCACGGTCGCCGATGGCGTCGCGAAGATCGATGGTCTTTCGGATGTAATGTATAACGAAATGGTGCAATTTGCCGGCGGAGCCATTGGCATCGCCCTCAACCTCGAAGAAGACGAGGTCGGCTGCGTGGTATTGGGTGACATCTCTCAGCTCAAGGAAGGCGATGAGGTTCAGACCACGGGCCGCCTCCTTTCCGTCCCCGTTGGAAAAGGCCTGCTCGGACGGGCGGTGGACGCGTTGGGCAATCCCGTCGATGGCAAGGGCCCGGTGGCGGCGACCGAAACGTATCCGGTCGAAAAAATTGCCCCGGGAATCATCGTTCGCAAATCGGTTTCCCAACCCCTTTTCACCGGTATCATGGCGATCGACTCCATGATCCCGATCGGTCGCGGGCAGCGCGAGCTGATCATCGGTGATCGCGGTACCGGCAAGACCACGATCGCGATTGATACCATCATCAATCAAGCGAAGATCAACAAGGTCGGGCTCGCGAGCAGCGATATGAGTTTCCGGCCGGTTTATTCCATCTACGTCGCGATCGGCCAAAAGAATTCTAATATTGTTCGTACCATGGCCGCCTTGGAAGCGGCTGGCGCGCTCGAGTATACTATTATTGTGGCTGCGCCCGCCGCGGATAATCCCGCTAATCAATATCTCGCCCCGTATTCAGGTGCGGCGATGGGCGAGTGGTTCATGGAAAATGGCATGGATGCGCTGATTGTTTATGACGATCTTTCAAAGCACGCCGTCGCCTATCGTCAGATCTCCCTGATTCTTAAGCGCCCGTCCGGTCGTGAAGCTTATCCGGGTGACGTTTTCTATCTTCACTCCCGTTTGCTCGAGCGCTCCGCTCGCCTTGATGGCAAGGGATCGCTCACCGCCTTGCCCATCATTGAGACGCTGGCCGGTGACGTCTCGGCTTACATTCCGACGAATGTTATTTCGATCACGGATGGACAAATCTTTCTCGAAACCGATCTGTTTAACCAAGGTATCCGCCCGGCGGTTTCGGTCGGTCTCTCCGTCTCGCGCGTCGGTTCGGCTGCGCAGATCAAAGCCACCAAGCAGGTTGGTGGTAAATTGAAGGGTGAGCTCGCGCAGTTCCGTGAACTCGCCGCGTTTGCCCAGTTCGGATCCGACCTCGATGCCAAGACGAAGGCGCAGCTCGATCGCGGCGCGCGTATCGTTGAGTTGTTCAAGCAGCCGGCCTTCAGCCCGGTTCCCATCGAGCTCCAAGTCGCGATTCTCTTCGGCATGCAGAAGGGTGTTTTCGACAATATCGAAGCGAAGAAGGTTGTGGCCGCGGCGCAGTCGATGAAGGACTTTTTCTCGACCCGCAAAGACGCCCTCCTGACCGAAATTCGGACCAAGGCTGCGCTCGACAAGGATCTTGAAGCCAAACTTCAAGCCGCGATGGACGAGTGGAAAGCCACGTTTGCCGGCTAATATAAAACGAGCCGCGAGTACTGAGTAGAGCGTGGCGCGAGCATCATCTCCGCCCACCGCCTTTTCTTCACTCTTCCTCTCCGCTCGCTCCCCGCACCTCACTTCTCGCACCTACCGAGCAATGGCTTCAACCCGCGACATCCGCCGACGTATCAAGTCGGTCAAGAACACCCGCCAGATCACCAAGGCGATGGAGCTCGTGGCCGCTTCCAAGATGAAGAAGGCCCAACAGGCGGCCTTGGCTGGCCGGCCTTATGCTGAGTTGATGGC
>JBBQEG010000267.1:0-7468 GCA_038320495.1 Opitutales bacterium
TTTTTCCGAGCGCCTCCACGTGGAAGCGGGCATGTACGCCACCGATCTCGTGGCCGGCGGCGCGATCGGGAAAGTGATTCAAGTGATCGGCCTCGGGCCGCATCGCCTCGGCAAAGCCAACCGCCCCGACTGGTTCTTCGAGCGGGCAAAGTACGGCGGAATCTTGACAGACATTGGGAGCCATCAGTTCGAACAGTTTCTCACCTACACCGGCGCCACCGATGCCACCATCACCCAAGCGGCGGTCGGAAACTTCGCCAATCCGGACAAACCGGAATTCGAGGATTTCGGCGAGGCCTCGCTGCTCGGTGATAACGGCACCTCGAATTATATCCGCGTCGATTGGTTTACACCCGATGGACTCGGCACTTGGGGTGACGGCCGCACCATCATCCTCGGCACCAAGGGTTATATCGAACTGCGCAAGTATATCGATGTCGCCCGCGACAAAGCCGGCGAGAATGTCTATATCGTCGACGATTCCGGTGAACGCTATATCAACGTGACGGGCCAGGTCGGATTCCCCTTTTTCGGGCGGTTAATCCTCGACTGCCTCAATCGCACCGAAAAAGCGATGACCCAGGCGCACGCCTTCAAGGCCGCCGAGCTCTGCCTCCGCGCCCAACTCGCCGCGCGGAAGATCGCCTGACGACCTGATGCGGATAGCGGGCGGCGATCGACACGCTGAACGCAGCACGGCCCGCCCGCTTTCCATCACGCCCTATCCGCGCTTCGCACCCCGCACCCGCGCCACATCCTCCCCGCACCATGCCTCCCTCGATCGCGACGCGCACTGGAGACGATGGCACCACGCAGCTGCTCTTTGGGCAGCGCGTTCCAAAACATCATCCGCAGATCGAGGCAGTCGGTGCGTTCGATGAACTCAACGCGGCGATCGGTGCGGTGAAGCCGCACCTGGGATCGAGCACGCGCGACGGGGAAGTCCTGGCTCTACTGACCAGGGTGCAGAAGAACCTGATCGCCCTGATGGGCGAGCTCGTGTGCGCGGAGACGGATGTCGAGCGCTACTTGAGTTCCAAGTTTGAGAAGATCGGCGCCGCGGATTTGGCGCGACTGGACGACGCGCTCGCGGCGTTGGAGGCCCGCGGGTTGACCTTCGCCGGCTGGGCCACTCCCGGAGGCAATGCCCGGGCGGCCGCGCTCGACGTGGCCCGTACCGCGGCCCGGCGCGCCGAGCGACAACTGGGCGTGATCGCCGAGTATGGCCGTCACGTTCGCCCCGAGATTCGGCAGTTCACGAACCGGTTGTCCGATCTCCTCTGGCTGCTGGCCCGCGAGGCCGAACAATAAGCCACCGCATCAGAACGGGGCCCTGGAAAGGTGACACGACCCGCGCTTGTCACGCGCGGGTTTCTTCTCAACCTGTGGCCATGCCTTTCGCTCTCGCCCTTCTCGTGCTGGCCGCCTCGTGGCGCGTCATCGCGATCCACGTGCCCGAATTGTCGAACTTCGCTCCGTTAATGGCGCTGACCTTCTGCGGGGCGGTTTACTTTCGGGACAAGCGGCTCTGGCTGGTTCCTTTCGCGGCGCTGATGCTGTCGGACCTGTATTTGGATCATCATTACGCGACGGTCTTCAACGAACAGTGGACCTGGCCGAGCGTGGCGGTGCGCGCGTTGTGTTTTGGCGTCGCACTGCCGTTGGGCTGGTACGTGTCGCAGCGCAAAAACTGGTTGAGTCTCTTTGGCGGAGCCCTCGCCGGAGCGCTCTTTTTCTATTTTGCGACCAATACCGACGCGTGGATTCGCGATCCATTCTACGTCAAATCCGCCGCGGGCTGGTGGCAGGCGATGACGATCGGCCGTCCAGAGTTTCCGCCCACCTTGTTCTTCTTCCGCAACACCCTCGCGAGCGACCTGGTGTTTACCGGCGTTTTCGCCCTGGTGATGGAGTACGCGGCTCTCAGGTCGGGGCAACCGAGCCTCCTCGCAAAGCGCGGAGTCAGGGTCGCGACTCAGAATTAACCAACCCCGGCACTGCGGCGGGCGTATCCGTTTCAGCCCGACGACGGGAAGAGTCAGTCGGGAGCTCAGAGCAGATCGGCCGCGAGTTCAGCGAGCTTGGAACGTTCGCCCTTCATCAGCTTCACGTGGGCGGCGATCGCCTGCCCTTTCATCCGGTTGTGACAATACACCAGGCCGTTGCTGCGGGAGTCGACGTAGGGATTGTCGATCTGCGCCGGATCACCGATCAGCACGATTTTTGATCCTTCGCTGATTCGGGTGATCACGGTTTTCGCTTCATGCGGGGTGAGCTGCTGGGCTTCATCCAAAATGAAAAACCGCCGCGCAATCGAACGCCCCCGGATAAAGGCGAGGGCCTCGATCTCGACGAGTCCACTCTTCAACAAGCGCTCATAGGGTTTCACCAAGGTCCCGTTCCCGTGACTGCCGTGATGACCTCCGTGGCCTGATTGCGGCGCCCCAAGGGACGCGACGTTGTGGTCGTCGCGATTCTTGTGCTGCTTTTTGGAAACCTTCTTAGCCGCAAACTGAGCTTCCTTGGGCGGTTTCGACGGAATCAACACCTCGAGGGCATCGTGGTAAGGTTGCAGCCACGGCTTCATCTTCTCCTCGAGTGAACCGGGCAGAAAACCAATGTCCTTGCCGAGCGCGATCACCGGGCGGGAAATGGAAACACCATCGTAACGCGAATGATCATCGTGCGTTTGATGAAGTGCGCATGCGGTCGAGAGCAGCGTCTTGCCGGTGCCCGCTTTGCCGTAGCAGGTCAGCATCGCGATGCTATCATCAAGCAACGCATCCATGAAAAACTGTTGCTCCAGATTGCGCGCGCGAATCGGAACACCGCCGGGCGCCTTGACGAAATCCGGAATCTTCAGACGCCGCACCAGCCCATCGCCCATGTACCGGGCGGGCATGGTCTTTCCTTCGTCGGAGCGCAACAGGACGTATTCATTCAAGTAAAGTTCGCGCCTGATGCGCGATTCGATCTCGAACGACCCTTCCGAGGCAAAGCGTTGCAGTTCGTAAATCGTGAGGCCGAGTTCACGGTAACTGGCGTCGTCATCGTCGTTCTGCGGAACCTTGTCGTTCAGGTAGTCTTGTGACTCCAAGCCCACTGCCCGCGCCTTCAACTGCACATTGACGTCCTTGGTGACCAGGATCGTGGGCGGAGGATATCGTTCCTGCACGAAGAGCGCCGCCGCGATAATCCGGTTATCCTTCTTCGTGAGATCCGGCAGGATCGCGCGGAGCCGGTCCATGGCCGGAGATTTCCGTTTCTGATCGAGCAAGTACGGATTGATTATGATCGAAAGCGTGCCGCCATTCTCGAGCTTGACGCCTTCATGCATGGCCCGGGTGTCGGGCAGCAACTCCTGCAGAATGCGATGAACCCGCCGCGCATTGCGTCCCCGCTCGGTGGATTGCTCCCCCTTTATCGAGTCCAACTCTTCGAGCACCTCCACGGGAATCGCGAGGTTGTTGTCCTCGAATTTAAAGATCGATTGCGGATCATGCAGCAGGACATTGGTGTCCAGTACGAAGGTTTTAACTTTAGTTGAAACCTTGATCCGCGAGATTGGGGCTTGGGCCCCGCGCAGGTTTTCCATCGGGTGGATTAATCTTGGGAAGGACGGTGGAGTAAGAAACCGATTTGTCGATGACAGAACATTCGACCGGGAAAACTTTGATCTGTTCGTAACATCCATCAGCGGAAAGTAAATTCGCGGCCCGGTTCGCTCCAGCAGACGCTGTGCCTCGCACCCGAAGGGATGAGACTGTCGCATGATGACATGGCCGGGGTCGTCCGTAACAGTTTCCTTTACACTTCCGGACGGTGTCGCAGCGCCAGCCCGACCGTGAGTTCTGTGATTCAGGCTCGCGTGATTTCATCCCAATCTATTTTCACAACCCGCCAGTCGGCTCTCCATGCATCTCGACGAAATCAAGCAGGCTCTCCTCGACTCCTATCGCAGCCACGGTGGAATCAATCACGTGGATGGCACCAACCTGCCCTCGCAGGAATCCGTGAATCAACTCGCGGCGGATTTCATGCACCTCCTCTTTCCCGGCTATTTCGAGGAGCCCGCACCGACCGCAGAAGAACTGCCGGCCCTCGTTGACCACCTGTTGAATCGCATCAACCGGCGCCTCGCCACCGAGATCGAGAAGTGCCTGCGCTTTTCCCGAACCTCCGACGCCGCCACGAAAGCGCAGGATCTGACCAAGGCGTTTCTCGCTCAATTCCCAGAGTTGCGCGCCATCATCAAGACCGACGTCGAGGCCGCGTACGACGGCGATCCTGCCGCGTGCAGTGTCGAGGAAATCATCCTCGCCTACCCGTGCGTGCTCGTGATCTCCCTTCAACGCCTGGCGCACATCCTCTACCATCTAAAGGTACCGCTGCTTCCGCGCATGCTCACCGAGTACGGTCACGAGCGCACCGGCTGCGACATCCATCCGGGCGCGCGTCTCGGCAGTCATTTCTTCGTCGATCATTGCACCGGCGTCGTCATCGGCGAAACCGCAACCGTCGGCACCCATGTGAAATTATATCAGGGCGTCACCCTCGGTGCGAAATCGTTCGAGGTCGATGAGGATGGCCGGCCGATCAAGGGCGTGAAACGTCATCCCAACATCGGCGATCACGTCACCATTTACGCGCATGCCACCATTCTCGGCGGCGACACCCATGTCGGGGCCAATTCCATCATTGGTTCCAACGTGTGGCTGATGAAATCGATCCCCGAAGAATCCGTCGCCTACTTCAAGGGCGAGAATCTTGTGGTTCGTTCGCGCCGCAAAAAAGAAAGCCTGATCGAGCGACGCGATACCCCCACGCACGATCACGACTGGGAAATCTGAAGCGAAGTGCAGGGCGGCGGGCTCGCGGCCTCACCATCACCGGGCGACCCGCGTATCGATTAATTGACTACGCCGCGATTCCGGGCGCCGTCAGTCCCAGAATTTCCGATACGCTTACGCACAGGCCGACAAAGGTTTCCTCGGCCAGCGCGAGCCGGCGCCCCTTGAGATGCGCCACTCCCCAATGCCGCCGCAATTTCCGCGGTCCAAGCGGCAAGGATACAAGCGAACCGCTTTCGAGTTCCTGACGCGCAATCCACGGAGCCAGCACTCCGGGACCGATCCCGATCTTCACGAGCTCCTTGATCGCCTCCATGCTCCCAAGCTCGATGAAATTGCTGAGTGTGATCTTTTCCTCGCGGAAATACTCACTCACTAACCGAAACGTGTGACTCGTCTTATTATAGAGCACCAAGGTCTCGGCTTCGATCGACTCCCGCGGCGCAGCCCCTTCCTTGGCCCACGGATGCAGCGGCGAAACCACGAAGCGGAGTTCGTCCTGAAAGAGCGGCACAAAGGTGAACTCTCCCAATCCTTGCGCCGGCGGCTCGAGCACGAGCGCCAGATCGATCTGTCCGCTCCGCAGCAATTCCAGCTGATGCCCGTGATCACCCGGCTCGATGCGGATCACACACTTGGGATAACTCTGACGAAACTCGCGCAACACCGTCGGCAGGATGTGCTGGCAAGCCGTCGTACTCGCGCCCACCCGCAGCCGGCCGTGTCCCCACTTCGTCAGCGTATCCAATCCCGCCCGCGCCGCCTCCATCTCACGGAGAATTTTTTCGGTGTGCCGCAAGAATTGTTCGCCCGCCTGGGTCAGCAGCACCCGCCGCCCGACGCGATCAAGCAATCGGCAGCCGACATCGTCTTCCAGCGACTTGATCGCGTGGCTTACAGCAGACTGCGTCAGAAATAAGTCCTTCGCCGCAAGCGTAAAGCTGCCGCGCCGGGCAAGGGCGGCAAAGGCGTGCAGCTGTCGGCTATCGAGAGTCGGCTTCATGGATGAGAGCGCTTCATTCGTTCAATGAATTGTTTGAACAGCAGTAATTGCGCCATCCACGGACGTGGCACAGCTCGGGCTAATAAACAGGTGAATCCTTATGATGCCCGCCTCCACCCCTCCCGTCCGGTCAAAACCCCTTCGCCTCGGATTTCTGGCTCTGACGGATGCCGCGCCTTTTGTTGTTGCCCACGAACTTGGCCATTTTGCCCAAAACGGGCTTCGTGTTGAACTCCGCCGAGAAATCGGCTGGGCCACGATTCGGGAAAAAATCATCTACGGCGAACTCGACGCGGCTCCCGCCCCCGCTCCGACGGTCTGGTCCGCGCAACTCGGCCTCGGCTGCCCGGCCACCGAGGTGTTGACCGCTTTGGTCATCAACCGTCATGGGAACGCGCTCACGCTTTCCCGCGCGCTCTGGGACGCTGGGGTCCGCGACGCGTTGTCACTCCGCGATTTCGCCCGCACCCGCCGTAACCGCCAGCTGTTGACGTTCGGTGTGGTATTTCCTTTTTCATCCCATCACCTCCTGCTGCGCGACTGGCTGCGCACCGCCGGGCTCGAGCCTGACCGCGATGTCCGCATCGTTATTGTTCCACCCGCACAGATGTTCCGCAACCTGGCGGCCGGCACCATTGATGGTTTCTGCGCCGGCGAACCGTGGAACAGTCTCGCCGTTAGGGAGGGCGCCGGATGGTGCCCGACATGGAGCGCGGCCCAGCAACCCGGCCATTTTGAGAAGGTCCTGCTCGTCACGCGCCGCTTCGCCGAAGGGCGGTTCGGCGAACACGCCTCGCTCGTCCGGTCGTTGACCGCCGCAGCGGCCTGGTGCGATGAACCGGGCAATCGTCCCCGCCTGGCCGAGCTGCTCGCCGATTCGCTCTACTTGAACATTCCGGCGCGGGTAATCGCGCCGTCGCTCCTCGGGCGCTTCGACTGCGGTAACGGCCGCATCGAATCCGTGCCGGACTTCCATGTCTTCCACCGCGCCGACGCCGGCACTCCCTCCGTCGCGCAAGCGACCACGCTGCAAAGCGCCTTGGGCGCTGCCGGTCTCCTCTCTCCCGCGCAAGCCGCGGATTCCTCCTTACCCCGCCGCCTGTTTCGCGAAGACCTTCATCGCGATATCCTAACCAACCCACCATCCTATGAACTCACATCCTCCTCTGACCACCGCGGGGTCGGCAGCGCACATCGCTGACCTCCCGCTCCCCCGCCGTCAGTTTCTCCGGCACGCAGCGACCGGCGTCGGAGCGGCCGCTCTCTGGTCCGCCATCGGACCCCAAGCCTGGGCCGCCGGTGCCGCCAGCACCAGCGAAGCACCGGAAACGCCGAAGATTAATTTTGGCATCATCGCTCTCACGGACTGCTCTCCTATCGTCATCGCACACGAAAAGGGACTGTTCAAAAAATACGGCATCGAGTCCACCGTAACGAAGGGCGCCAACTGGGCCGCGATCCGCGACAGTCTCTCCAGCGGATCAATCCAGGCCACGCACATGCTGATTGGCATGCCGCTGGCCTCCACCATGGGCCTGGCCGGCGCCCCCAAGAAACCGATGGTCATCCCGTGGCTCATGAACCGTAATGGCCAGGCCATTACGCTCAAAGCCGA
>JBBQEG010000268.1:0-7445 GCA_038320495.1 Opitutales bacterium
TGCCAAACAACGCAGTCGTACCGGAGAGCGTACTTATCGGGATAAAATTACGCTCCGCGCGGGTCGCAAACGTACATCAAGCTAAGTTCGTCGCCCGTGTACCAGTCCCGGCACCCACGCTTACAAGATGGCAGATTGTAAGCCAAAAACAGCGCGTCACCGAGCAATGTGTCTAACGGCAAAGCCGCAGAATCGATAATCAACCAAAGGTCCGCTGTCGTAAACCTCGCAGCGTTGACAGATCACCCCACTCCACTACTGGCGGAATCGCCCGCGGTTCGGTGCGTTCGCGCCGACCGGTCTTTTCTCGGTATTTCGCCAAGTGCAGTTCTACGAATGCTCGACCGCCCAGGACTCCCCCATCCGTAAAAAAACGAATTCGACAACGCAGAATGGTTGCGAGTGGGAGTTGCCCTCCTTCAGCCATCACTTTTTCGAAATCGGCCATAGGAATCGCCCTGGCTGATTCACGCTCACCGGCGCCAGTCCCAAAAATCACTTCACGATAGTGCGCCTGCGCCTCACGCCAGTCCTTCCCTCCTATCATGGAACGAATTCCTTCCTGAGCGGCTTCCCTGCCCGCGACCGCCTCGGCGTATCCGCAAAAGCGGTAATCCTTGGGATCAAATGCAAGACCCGCACGCATGCAGTTAAGGTCTATATAAGCCGCCATGGTTTGAAGGACTCCGTCAGCTGCTTCAACCAGCACGCTTTTGAAGCGTTCGGACCAGAGGGTGCCGAAGCGCCGATGCGACTTGTTATACCAGATCGAGAACCGCTGCTTTAACAACTTCATAAACGGCGACACATCTCCCATCAGAGCAAGCTGGCACCGCCGCCACTGCACGGCATGAGGTCCATTTCGGATCAGCTCCGCCTTGATAATCTCGTGCCGGGAGGCCTGGTACTTGGTCGGTCTCGGATACAGCACCTGGTAGCGACGGAGCAACTCGGCATCAGAGAGAGCTCGTTGCTGCGGCACTCGGAGTAGAATGTGAAAATGGTTCCCCATTATTATATAGGTAATGACCTGCACGCCACAATAGTCCGCTACCTGCCAAATCTGCCGTCTGAGAATCTCCTTATCGACCTCGTCAAACAACATTTCCCCGTTCACCGTTCGGCTGATGCAATGATAAACCGCCTCGCTCTCTTGAGGTGGAACCTTGATCCGCGCTTGTCTCATGGAGACAGACGATGAGGGGCGACCATGCGGGCGCAGCCTTTGATTTAACCCAATCTAAGGTATAACTGACCTGTCCCTGTCTTGGACACAATTAACCTGTCCCTTAGAAAAAAGCGGGGAGCATTCTCTACTTTAGGAATTGACCTGTCCCTAGGGAATAGACCGGAATTATCTCCCTCGTCGCTCATTGCGACGCCGCCATTGTCACTCGTCACAATCACGAGGGTGTTCTGGGCCAAACCATGTTCATCGAGTTTCGCCAGGATGCGCCCAATGCTCCAATCAAACTCGTACACCATATCCCCCCGAACGCCGGCCTAGCTTTTTCCCTTCGCAAACTCAGGAGGCGTGCAGGCGCGATGCGGCGCTTGTGACGCAAAATCGAGAAAAAATGGCGTCCTATCCGCCCCACTTTGATCGATAAACGTAAGCGCTTTATCGTCAGCGACGGGCCAATCGCTTCGTCACTCCACCCTTCCGTCATCCAACCTTCATGCACCTCAAGCGCGGAACTTTCGGGCCGCGTGGGCACAGCCGCACCACGCCACACCGTCGGATTCCCGACCACGCGATCGCCTTCCACAACAAAATGAGGCTCCAGATTATTCCCTCCCGGTAACACGAAAACCGAATCGAAACCGAGCGCCGCCTGGGCGCCTTGGATCGGGCGCGTGAAGTCGACATCGCACGTACCAGCCGACCCCCAAGATGCATCCCATGAACTCACACCGGCAGTTCAGCAGCGGATGAAACCTCAGGGATTACCGGCTGGCCGAACCTCCGCACCCGCCGCCGGCTGAGCAACTCCCGACGTCGCCTCCACCTCTGGCTTTGGTTTCATCGGGTGCTCTTTCAAGAGTTCTTCGACCATATAGAAGTTCGCCCGATCTTTCGTTGCCTCGCGCACCCGGCGTACCGCTTCCGCCGATACGAGCTCGCCATCGTTGCCAAAGGACTGACGCACATAGCTGAGCACCGCGGCCAACTCGATATCGTTAAGCATCCCGCCGAAACCCATCATCGGCGGAACGCCTTTGCTCGGGTCAAAGTGAACGCCATTGACCTCGAGCGGACCCCACAGCCCTTTGAGCACAATCTTGATTAACCGCTCGTCATCATCGATCCACTCACTTTTCGCAAGCGAAGGATAGATGTTCCCCAAGCCTTCTCCGTTCGGTTGATGACAGGTGGCACAGTGCGCGTCCCGCAAGTAAACCTCCTGACCGATGCGGTACACCCGATTGTCCTCACCCGCGAGTTTTCGCGTGGGACCATAGCTTTTCTGGGCTTCGGACTTCGGCGGAATCGGAAACTCAAACGTCCCGGCGAAATAGTCGCGCGCGGCGGGGTTGTCCGCAAAGTCCACACCACTGCTCGCCCGCAAGGCGTCGACTTCATCATTCAATGTATATTGCAGGATGTGCTTCGTCACCGGTCCCATCCAGGGATCGAGCGGTTGTTTCAGCGCTTCGAACACGACGCGCGCACCATCGGCGTTATCAAGCCACGACGCAGCAACAATCGCTTCAAGTCGAACCCGGGCATGCGGGTCACGCGACGCCTGCATGAACAGCGCCTTAGCATTGGGAATCTTGTCGTGCGCAAACCGCGCCACACTTACCGCCGCCGCCCGGGCCTGGTGCTGCTTCGCACCGAGGAGTTGCTGCAGGAGCTTCGCATCGGGTTGATTTTGAGCCCACGTCGCCCAGAGCGCTTCACACAGGTGGTGCTCGTAATCGGCATCGGCCGGGTTGAGTTTCGTCACCCACGCACGCACCGCTGGAATGACTTCCGCCGCCGGCCTAGCCCGCAACTCCCGGCGCGTCCGATAACGCGTGCGATATTCCGGCAACTTCAAGTTCTCCAGCAGCTCGGGGATGGATGCGCCCGCAATCTTCGCCGGCTTCACCAATGGACGTCCCGGATAAGTGATGCGATAAATCCGGCCATGATCATGATCGCGGTTCGGATCCCGCGCATTGTGCTGCATGTGCCCGACCAGCGCATTATGCCAGTCGACGAAGTAGAGCGAGCCATCCGGAGCAAACTCGAGGTCCACCGGACGATAGTTCGGGTCGTTCGAGGAAACAAGATCACCCGCGCCTTTCCCGAGGAAGCCCGCACCATCTTCGTCCACCGAAGCGAGACTGATCCCGAGAAACCCGATGCTATTACACACCATAAACTGGCCTTGCAGGTGATCCGGGAAATGCCGGGAGGACACAAACTCCGACCCGGAAATTGGCCGTGAGCGCTTGGGCACAAAGGGGCGGGTCTTGGGGTTTTCAATTCCATACGGCATCTTGGCCGACAGCGGCAGTCCCCACCAATTCATGCCGTCCGAAGCGTCGGAGATAAAACACTGCTCCCAGCGATCGAAGGCCACGCCCCATGGATTATTATAGTCGGCCTGACTATAGCGCTCGAGCCGGAAGTTCTTCGGGTCAAACCGCCACACGCCGCCATCATTACAGCGGCGCGGACCATAGGGTGTTTCAACTTGCGAATGCAGGAATCGCCCTTCGCTAAGATAGAAGGCTCCCGACGCATCCGCCGTATAAGCGGAAATCGCATGATGGGTATCGTGCGTATCAAAACCGTGCAGCAGGATCTCCATCCGGTCCGCGCGGTCGTCTTTGTCGTCGTCGATGAGCAAACAGAGATTGGGCTCCTGCGAAACATAAACGCCCTCCGGCGCGATCTCGAAACCGATCGGCAGGTGCAGGCCATCGGCGAAGACGGTCTGCTTGTCAGCGCGACCATCTCCATCGGTATCCTCGAAGATAAGAAGTTTGTCGTTCGGACGCGGATTGCCTGGACGCCAGTGCGGGTACGTCGGCATGACCGCCACCCACAGGCGGCCGCGACTGTCGAACGACATCTGCACTGGATTCTTCAAATCAGGGAACTGGCTCTCCGAAGCGAACAGCTCGACCTTGAAACCGTCCATTACCTTGAGATCACTGATCGCCTTGGTGCCGTCCTGATACGACGTCGTCCCCATCGCGCCGCCCGGAGAGAAATTCGTGGGCACATCCGGAAGCGCATGCGTGCCGCTGTCATCCACCGCAAGGTCGCGCTTCTTCCCGGATGCGACATCGTGAATCAGCGTATCGCGGAGCGCCATCATTTCGCGCGTCTTCTTGATTTCGTCCGGATAGTTCTGCGGGCCGAAAGGCGCATAGCGTTGTCCATGCGTATGAACGCCATTGACCAAATTATAGTCATTGTTCCAGAGCCAATCCTTCTCCTGGACAGCAGCGTGAACCAGGGCGGCATCGGCCTCGGACCGCGCGGTCTGCGCACCGAATATCCCGTCCGCAAGTAGCACCGCAAGTTCGCGATAGCCGCTTGTCGTGGGCGCAAAGCCGTTGAGCGTCAACGGGAGGGCCGCCTGTTTATAGCGCTTCAGCGTGGGATTGAAAAAATCGACGAAAGTCAGGCCGTGTTTCTTCGCGACGCGCTCCATCGCCGCTGTATACAGTGCGAGATTCGCATTCTCCTTTTGACCGCTGGGCAGGTCGCGCGTTGCGGAGTGATTCTCGAAGGCAATCGGCGAGACGAGCACGAGCCGCGGAGCGGCCTTGCCATTGTACGCCTTGCTCAGCGTGTGCAACACGAACGCTTCCAGCTCAGCCTCGTAATTGCCGACGCGCTCCGGTCCGTCGAACGATTCGTTAAACCCAAAAAACGCCACGATCGTATCAGCCTTCAAATGAGTCAGCCATTGATCGGGCATTGGAAAGAAGCCTTTGCCGTTGTGCTGGGCGAATTCCGGCCGGAACTGCTCAGCGCCGGGAAACGCCCACTGCGAAACACGCGCCGGATGCGGACGGAACCCCGGAGTGTCGCCGGGCCGCCCCATATTGCGGACGAAAAGCTGTTGATCGGGATAACGAAGGTGCAGCTCAGTTTCGAGCCGGTTGTAATAGACGTCGCGCTCCGCGAGTCCGTTGCCGATAAAAACAATCCGTTCGCCCGGCGTGGGCGGAGCGATCCCCTGCCCCCTCACCTCAATCGCCGGACCCGGCTCATCCATCTGCGCATGCGGCCCGGGCGCGGCCGCTGAGGGCGCTTGGCTTGCCGGGACGGGTGTCGGCGTCTCCGCCTTGACCCTTGCCCCCGGGGTGGCCGCCGCGGCCAGCAAGGGCGCGCGCAGGAGAAGACAAACGACGAAGGTAAAGACGTGACGAGTCATGTGCAGGAGGATTTGAAAGTGAGGGATTGCCGCGCCGGGGCGACTCGGACCGATTGGATTTCTGAGCCTCAAGGTTAATACGCCATCGTCCGAAGGTCCAGTTCATCGCCGAACTGTTTTCGCGACAAACGGAGGACCGACCTTGGACGCGGCCGCCAGGACGCTTCCTTAGGCATCCAGTAAGCAACGAACGAGTTTCGAACTCCAGGTGCGGCGGATAAAATTCGTCCAACTCACAACATCTACTTCGCGTTGCCGACACCTGCGTGCTCCAAAATAAACGTCACCACCGCCGTTGGATCATCGAGGCCATGCGGATGATGCCCCACTCCCGGCTTGTGGAGCACGACCATGTGTCCCCCGGGTTCGCGATAACGCCGCTCGATTACCGCGGTGTTCTCTGCCACCGGCACCACATCATCCGCATCGCCGACCACGTGAAGCAAAGGGATCTTCGCTCGTGCCAGCGTAGCGAGATTGTCCACCGGATTCCTGGCTTTCCCGGCCCTCTCGCACGGCGAGCGAGCGGGCAGGCGCTCGCTCGGGGCAATCAAGGCAGGGCCAACCGTCCATTCGCCTTTGACCTTACTTCTTCGCCGGCGCCGCCGGCGGCACCCACTCCAACACCTGCTTGTCCTTCAACAAACGCGCCCGCAGGGCGGCATAGTCCACTTTTTGAACGGACGTTTTTGCGTCGATTGCCAACGCTGCCGCCGTCGCGGCACTTTGTCCCAGCAACATGAATACGGGCTCCATCCGGATGCTTCCGAACGCCATGTGACTCGCGGAGAGCGCCACCGGCACCAACAGGTTCGCGCATTCCCGTTCCCGCGGCACGATCGCGCGGTAGCTGACCGGATACGGCTGCGGCGTGCGTTGCTCGACGTTGCCCTCGGCCTTGACGAAGCCGTCAACCACCACGCGCGAGGTGTGATGCGAATCCATCGTATAACTTGCCAGACCCACGCTGTCCTTCGGCACTTCTTTTCCGAGACAGTTGTGTTCGGTCATGACATAGTCCGATACCATTCGCCGGCCTTCCCGCACGTACAACTCGTGCGGCCAGCCGGCCGTTTCCTCAAACTGATCACGCGGCAAGCCGAATTTGTTCACATGCGCCCGCAGATGCGCCGGCACCGCGGGATCATTCGCCAGGTACCACATCATGCCTTGTTGATAAGTCACGTGAGCCTGAAAGATCCTCTCCCGCTCCGCGTAACCCGCTTCCGGCCAACGGTTGCTCCCGCCAATGAAGTCCGTCGAGACGGGTCCCGCGTTGTTACAGTCGCCGAAGTTCAATTTGATCGGGCCATGCCGATAGGTCCAATCCCACACAAAGCTTTCCGGAGCACTCGTAATATAACGATGCAAGAGGGCATAATCATCCGCACTATAGCCATGTGGCTGAGGAAACGGCCGGCCTTCCGAGGCGGTGGTGAGCCACATCCGAAAGTTATACGCCTGAATCAACGAATCGGCCGAACCCCGTTCCCGTGGCGGCTCCGGGGAAATGCCGGGCAAAAGCCCGCTGGCGGGATTGCCCGGCGTGCGATAGGGATCCACCGGAAAACGAAACTGATGCTTATCCGCGATGAAGTACCCGTTATACTCTTCGTTATAAGCGGCGTTCCCCTCGCGTCCCACCTGGAAGGATACACCCGCACGCGCAAGCAGGTCGCCTTCATACGTTGCATCGACAAACATGGCCGCCTCGAGGCGATCCCCGTTTTCAAACACGAGCGCGATAATGCGATTACCCTGTTTCTCCACGCGCTCGAGCCGGCGCTCAAACCATACCGGAACGTCCGCTTCTTCCAACATCGCCCGGAATGTCGTTTCGGCATCCGCCGCGCGGAATCCGCTCCACTTGCCCATGCGATCCAGGAACTCCGCCGCCATACCGGCGATCGACTCTTTCCTGCCGAGATCGACCGCCGTGAGGCCGGCCGCAGTCAAGCCACCCACGTGCCGGCGAAAAACCGCGAGCGCCGTCGTCTTTCCCATCCGTCGCGCCTGCACCGCGGCCCCGACGCCGCCCGGCGTCCCACCGTACACACACAC
>JBBQEG010000269.1:0-7404 GCA_038320495.1 Opitutales bacterium
TCCTCTCTGGGACCAGCCGAACCTCGCCCGCGATGTCGACCAGGGACGCTTTTATCTGCCCGACGCCGAGGAGATGAAACGCGAGACGCTCGTCACGTCGGTGATCGACGCAAAACCTGTCCAGTGCCTGCGCCTGCCCGGTCCGAGTTTCATTCCCGCATTGGCAGCGGTCACCCTTGGCGGTTTCTTCATCCTCGGAACCTTCTACTGGTGGACCGCGGCTTTGATCAGCCTGGTCGTGGCGATCGCCGTCATCTGGTACTGGTTGTGGACAGGCACGTCCGTCATTCCCGAAAAGAAAACCAAGTTCGTGGGTCTCGGACTCACGCTGCCGTTGTACGCCTCCGGATCAAAATCCGTCGGCTGGTGGGCGGTGTTGATCATGATGATCGCGGTGTTCACGGCGTTCATCTCCCTCGTCTTCTCCTACTTTTTTTATTGGACCATTCATCCCAATTTCCCGCCGGCCGGTAACCACGGTCCCGGCATTCTTTGGCCCGGCGTGGCGGCGGGACTGCTGACTGCCGCATGGGGCCTGACCCTGCTGGCGCGACGATGGAACCGCGGTGACCGGGCGGCGTGGTTTTATGGTGCCCTCGTGCTGGGTGCCGGCTGCGCGGCCGCGGGCGGAGCGGCCATCCTCGCCGGGCCGTGGCTGACGGACATGAACCCAACGAGGCACGTCTACGACGCGATCGTATGGGTGCTCGCGCTCTGGACCGCACTGCATGTCTTCGTCGGGATCCTGATGCAGGCGTACAGCCTCACCCGCCGGATGGCCGGGCGGATGACGGCCGAGTACGACATCGATATCCAGAACACCGCCCTCTACTGGCACTTCGTCATCCTCACCGCGGTGATCACGGTGGGCGTGATCGCGGGTTTTCCCCTCGCGAAATGACTCCCGCCGAAACCACCGCTCGCATGAAAGCGTATCCTGAACACAAGGACAGCCTCTGGTTCCTGATTGCTTCTCCGACCATCTGGGCGACGCATTTCCTGTTGTCCTATATCACCGCCGCCATCTGGTGCGCCAAGGTGGCGGACCGCTTCGACTCGCTCGCGCCTGTCCGCTGGGCGATTGTTGCCTATACCGTCGCGGCGTTGATCGGCATCGGCATCAACGGCTGGAAGGCGCTGCACCGGCATCGAACCGGTCCCGGCTTGCTTCCGCACGATTCGGACACACCGGCGGATCGCCACCAGTTCCTCGGCTTCGCCACCGCATTGCTCGCGGGACTGAGTGCGATTGCGACGGTCTTCGCGGCGCTCGTGGTTCTATATTTCGAGGACTGCCGATGAAGCAGCGCCTGGTGTTTCTCTCTGGCTTCCTACTGCTGGGCGGTCTCTGGCTGGGACCGCTGCCGGAGCTGGCGCAACAATCGTTCACCGCCCACATGGGTCTGCATATGGGCGTGGTCGCAGTCGCCGCGCCGCTGCTGGCGTTCGGAATTGCCGGCACGAAGTTCGATCCGGTGCGCGGCGCACCGGCACTGTTCCCGCCGATTCCGCTCTCGCTGGTGGAACTCGTGGCGGTGTGGGCCTGGCACGCACCCGCGCTGCATCACGCGGCCCGCAGCAGCCCCGCGGGTTTCGTGGCCGAACAATCCATGTTCCTGCTCGCCGGGCTGCTGGTCTGGCTCTCGGCCTGTGGCGGAGGCAGGTTCCGCCGCCGGGAACGACTGGGCGCCGGCATCACGGCACTTCTGCTCACCTCCATGCACATGACACTGCTCGGCGCACTGCTGGCCCTCACTCCGCGGCCGCTCTACGGCCACACCGGCGACGTTTGCGGATTCAGCCCGCTGGAGGATCAGCATGCCGGCGGCGCGCTCATGCTCTTTGTCGGCGGCGTCGCGTACCTCGCGGGAGGACTGGGTCTCACCGCCACGTTTCTCCGCGAGGGCCGTTCCCCTCGGGAGGCAATAGCATGAACTCGTGGTTAAAATGCTCGTTGATGGCGAGCCTCGTGCTGGCCGCAATCGGGATCTTCATCGCCGTCACCGGAGTTGTTCCGCTCAAGGCGAGTTCGGGGCACTGGGCCATCACGCGCTGGTTCCTGCAGTTTTCCAAGGATCGCTCGATTGCACTCTACAGCCTCGGAGTCAGCCAGCCGGCCCTCGAAGATCCTGGAATCGTCCTCAAAGGCGCCGGCCACTACGAATTCGGCTGTCGATCATGTCACGGCGCACCCGGCGACGCGATCCCGCGCATCGCCCAAGGCATGCTGCCGCGGCCGCCACCACTCGGCCCGGTCGTCGAGGAATCCACGCCCAAGCGGCTTTTCCACATTGTGAAACACGGACTGAAGTTCACCGGCATGCCCGCCTGGCCGGCGCTGCAGCGGGACGACGAAGTCTGGGCGATGGTTGCGTTCCTCCTCCGCTACCCGGACCTCGACCAGGCGGGGTATGCCCGACTCGTGAGCGGGGAGCCGCCGCCGCCTTCCATCGAACAGCTCGCCCCGACAGCCGGCCCACCCCAATCGCCGGTGATCGTCAACCAGCTGTGTATCCGCTGTCATGGTACGGACGGACTCGGTCGCGACAGCACCGTCTTCCCCAAGCTTGCCGGACAACGCCGCGAGTATCTGGAGAATTCACTGCAAGCGTACGCCCGCGGTACGCGCCCCAGTGGACTCATGGGTCCGGTTGCCGCCGGACTCAAGGACGACGTCATCCGCGCGCTGGCGGGCTACTATGCGCAGCTCCCGCGTGAGGAGCCGCGCCCGAAGGAGGAACACGATTCGGCTCTGCTGGCATTGGGAAGGACCATCGCCCACGAGGGGGTTCCGAAAGACCGGATTCCCGCGTGTGTCGAATGTCACTCCCCCACAGGCCACCGGACCAAGCCCTCCTACCCGCTGCTGGCCGGCCAGCCCGCCGACTATCTGAAGCTGCAACTCGAACTCTTTAAAAAAGGCGAACGCGGCGGATCGCCCAACGCCCACCTCATGCAACATGTCGCCCCCTACCTCTCGGAGGAGCAGATGCGCGCGGTCGCACTGTATTTCGAATCCGAGTACATCCGCTGAGCGGAACGAAACATGGGATCGAGCCTCATCCAGTTTGTAGCGTGCGCCGCCGTGATCGTCATGGCCGGCGGCGGGCTGACCCGTTTCGGTGATATCATCTCCCGCCGGACCAAGCTCGGCGGGCTGCTGGTGGGGAGTATTCTGATCGCCGGCGCAACCTCGCTGCCGGAACTGGCGATCGACATCAGCTCCCTCCGGCTGGGCGAGACGGACCTCGCGGTCGGCGATCTCTTCGGCAGCAGTCTGTTCAACCTGCTGATCCTGGCGGGGCTCGACATGACGCACTACTCGCGCGGGAAGATGCTCTCCGAAATCTCGGCCAGACACGCGCTCGCCGCCACCACCAGCATCGCCCTCACCGCCATCGCCGCGATGTTTGTCGTCCTCGGGCCGCAGATGCAGGGCATCACCGTGTTTCGCCTGGGTCCGGGAAGTTTCGTTCTCATCGCCGCGTACATTGTGGGCATCCGCATCATCACGTTTGGGCGCGGAGTGGACCCTGCGAAAACCCCCGATGACTCCGATGCAAATTCGTCCCTGCCTTGGATCGGGAAGGTGGGGCTGAAGGGCGCGATCATCGGCTATATCCTCACAGCCGCTGTCATTCTCGTCGCCGCGCCGTTTCTCGCCCGGGCGGCCCAGGATCTCGCGGAGCGGAGCGGCCTCGGCGGCACCTTTTTCGGCACCACCTTCGTCGCCCTCTGCACCTCGTTGCCGGAACTCGTCACGACCTTTTCGGCGGTGCGCATGAAGGCCTTCGATCTCGCCATCGGAAACATTTTTGGCAGTAACTGTTTCAACATGCTGTTGTTTGCGCCGCTCGACCTGGTCGATGCCGATTCCCTGCTTTCGGTTGCGTCGCAAACTCACGTTTTTACCGCCCTTGCGGTCATTGTTGTCACGTCGGTCGTCATTCTCGGACAACTTTACCGGGTCGAAAAGAAACACCTTCTGGAACCAGATGCGCTCCTGGCGATCGTGCTGATTGTGGCCACATTGACCGGACTTTATTTTGTGCGCGAATAGACTCCGGGCTGGCCAGAGGACCGTTTGCGAGCGTCGGATTCGCGGGCAATCCAAACAAGGGGCAGCCAAGGCGCAGGGTTGGAACCGCTTCCGCGAAACCGGGCTTCTTTCCGGCACCATCCGCTACCAGCGCTGACAATAATCGGGTCACGGGAGAGCCGTGATGCGCCTTGCTGGCGCCTCAACCCATCAACGTGCGGCCGTACCCTGCGCCGCAATTCCAAGGTCACTTATGAAAAATCATTCCTGGATCCGATACACGGCGCTTTCAACAGCGACCCTCGCCCTGCTCTTTGGGTCAACATTGCCTGCTCAAACTTCGGGGCCGAAAAACGATTCGCGTTCACCACGCGGTGATGCGGCGAAATCCGACTCCGGCCAAAAAACCCCTGGCGGCGAGGCCGGTTCATCGATGAAGCCGAACCCGATGGCGAAGCTGCAAGTCGCGCCACCGAACACCAGTGGACGCGGGATCAAAGAGCTCAGCGGTCAGCCGGTGCGCGGTGCCAACGGCGAACAGGTCGGCACGTTGAAGGACTTCATCGTCGATACGAAAACGGGCCGCGTCGTGCTCGCCGTGGTTGCGAGCAGCAACGAGCCGGGTGCCACGAACGCCGCCCTCCGCATCCTCCCGATTTCCGGCATCGAACAGAAATCGGGCAGCGTCGGTTTCACCACGCCCCTGGAAAAGTCCGAATGGAGCAAACTGCCCGCGATCGACGCACAGGATTTTCAGTCGGGCATCATCAATCTCACGGTCGATCAACGCCGGCAGTTGTCCGGCTCCAATCGCCAGAGGGCGGAGGAGCTCGAAGCCAGCGTTGACTCAGCCACCGAGTCCGAACGCGCGCGAAGCAACTATCGGCCACGGCTAATGGGAGCATCGAAGATTGCCGGACGTTCCGTCCGGGCGGGCGGACAGGATGCCGGCCAGATCACGAACGTTATGATCCAGCTCGACCGCGGCATGGCGATGGTCGTGTTGAACGCGAAAGCGGACTTCGCCGGCATGGAACGGACGTTCCTCGTTCCGCTGGATCGTCTGCAGATTCTCCAGGGGCAGACGGACCCCGTGACAACCGACTTCACCCGCGCCGAGTTTCATCAGGTCGGATCGCAACAGGGCAATGTCGCCAAGACTGGATCGAAAACCGACGAAAAGCAGCCGGCACCGACCGGGCGTACCGAAGCCACCACGCGTACCGATCTGCAATCTGAAATTCGCGCGGTCCGCGAGGTATGGGAAGTGCATCCGGAACTCGCAAAACTCAACCTGAGCGTGACCGCTGAGAATGGGAAACTGATGCTGCGGGGGAAAGCGCCGAACACCGAACTCTCGGACCGCGCCAAGTCCACCGCCGCAATGGCTACGCGCGGCGTCGAAGTCGTCAGCCAGATCACCGTGGAATCAGGTTCGAAGAATCGGGAGTAAATCCGCAGCAACGCGAAGCCGTCGAAAACGGACTGGTTGAAATCGAACCGCGTTCGACCCGCGTCACGGTGATGTGGCGCTGGTCGGGGGCTGCGATGCGGAGCCGGTCACCGAATGCCGCTCGGGGCCGTTCGCGGACTGGACAGAGGGGCGGGTCGCGGGCGGCGCGGACGCCGGGTGGAGCTCGAAGTAAATCAGAGCGCGGTCGGCAGCGCCGGTCTTGGGCGGTGCTTCCTGCAACGGTTCCGGGGCGACGTCCACCCGATGGGGATCGATGCCGGCGGCGATCAAATGCTCGCGCGCCGTCGTGGCCCGGTTGCGGGCCAGCTCACGGTACTCCTTGGGGTCCATGCTCAGGTTTGTGATCAGCTGATTGCGGAGTTCAGCAAGCTCTCCGTTCGCGGAGGCGATGGAGGGTTCATCCTCGGATTGCCCCGCCACCCGATCACGTCCGAGAATCGAATTGAACAGTCGCTTGTACCATGGATCGCGGCTTTCTCCGGAACCCTGACCTGCGTCCGCTACCTCCGCGGCCAGTTCGGGAAACCGTTCCCTCGCCACCGCCCGAAGTCCCTCTGCCTCGGTCACATTGCTCTGCGGCGTGAGCTGCCCTCCCGCGATCTGTTCCCGCTTCTGCTGAATGAGCTGCTGCAGGCGCTTCTCTTTCAACACGTCGCGGTCCACTGTCTCCGTCGGTCGCCAGTTGATGACGAGGGCGAGACCGGGCCGGTCGTTCAGGGCAGTTACGAGGGTGTTGAGTCGCTCCTTGGTGCTCTCCTGAAGCAGCGCTTCACCGGGGAGAAACTCGGCCTGACCGAGATCCTCTTCACCCGCCCCGAACAGCGAGCCAAGCAGCGCCAGGGGCGCGGTTACCACCTTCGCCAGGACATTGGAGAAGGCACCTTGGATGACGCTGCTGAGACTGAACTCCGGCGACCTCAACGAGCCACTGACCGGAACATTAAGCACCACTTCATCCTTGCGATTTCGCAGGACGGCGAGCGCCAGCTTCACGGGTGCCGACACGGCGTCGGGACTCTCCACAGATTGGCCGAGTGCAAACTCATCGAGCACAATGTGGTTCGATCCATCGAGCTTTTCCTCCGTGATCGTGTAGACGAAGTCGCCCCGCAATCGCCCGCGCTCGATTTCGTAGCCCAGGTAACGCTCGGCGTACGGTTCGAAATGTTGCAGGGGAAGATTCGAGAGATCGGCGGTGATCCTGGTTCCGGCAAAAATGTTTTTCGCCAAAAGATTGATTTTCCCGGACACGGTTATAGGAGCAGCTCCCGCGAGCGTACCGGTGAGATGAATCTGAGCCGAAGCATCCGGCGCGGTGGAAAGCCCCAGCACTGCGCCTTCGAGACTGGTCAGCGCCGTGGCGAATTCAGGGTCGACCCCTTGATCCTTGAATGTGACACTCGCTCCGTCGATCACCAGCGATGCAATGCTCGCCGCAAAGGGCAGAGGGTCCCCCGACTCCGTCGTGGCTTCGTCCTCACTCGATTCCGAATCCTGATCTTTGATGATCTGGGCAACGTTGATGGAGCCGTTCTGCAAACGCACCACGTGCACCGCCGCCCCGCGCAGGCTGATTCCCCTCGCCGTGAAACCAAGCGGGGCGGTCGTTAAGACGAAGTCGACCAGACCCAACTGCCTCCAGCGAAGCAACTCGTGCTCGTGCGGCAGGTCGCGCATGTCCAAGTCATCGACCGCCGCTTGTCCCTCCCAGTGAAACGCCAGTGCGCCATCCGCCGGCTGGGATGCTTTGATGCGTCCGTCCAGGCGCGCCCGGCCGGAGAAGAGTCGGGCCGCCATCACTTGCTGCAGATACGGTGCCGCGGGGGGAAGCTCGAGGTTTTCGCCCGCGACCTGAAGGTTTACCGCGAGCGGTTGCGGCTGCACGGTGCCC
>JBBQEG010000270.1:0-7398 GCA_038320495.1 Opitutales bacterium
CGCGCTCCTTGCGGATTTGGTCCGGCGCATCAGCTACGAGAACGCCCGCAGTTTTCTTTTTCCACCTTCCTCATGAGCGACTCATTCTTTACTGGCAAAACCGCCGTCGTCACCGGAGCCGGTGGCACCTTATGCTCCACTATTGCCCGCCGTCTCGGGCGTGAAGGCGCCAAGGTCGCGCTGCTCGGCCGCACGCTCGCCACCGTCGAGAACGTCGCGGCGGAAATCCGAGAGGCCGGCGGTACCGCCATGGCCCTGGCGTGTGATGTCACCGACACCGTGTCCGTCGAACACGCCTCTGCGCGGATTATCACGGAACTCGGTGTGCCGTGGTTTTTATTGAATGGTGCCGGCGGCAACCAGGCCGAGGCCATCACGACCACGACGGAGTTTACCCCGACCGAGATCGCCGCGGACCGTCCCGCGGACGTACGCGGCTTTTTCAATCTTAGCCCCGGAAAATTCGAGGACGTTCTACGGACCAATATTATGGGCACCGTGATTCCCTCGCAGGTATTCGGACGGCACATGGCGAGCCTTGGACGCGGCTCGATTCTGAATTTTGCGTCGATGACAAGCTACCGCCCGATCACGCGGGTCGCCGCGTATGCGACGGCCAAGGCGGGGATCGTCAACTTCACCTCATGGCTCGCGGCGTACCTCGCACCGGCGAACATCCGTGTCAACGGCGTCGCCCCGGGTTTCTTCGTCAACGAGCGCAGCCGGAAGATCCTGATGAACCCTGACGGCTCGCTCTCCGCGAGAGGTCAAAACGTAATGCATCATACTCCGTTTCGACGTTTCGGCGAAGCAGACGAATTGCTCGGCAGCGTGTTCTGGCTACTCAACGACGAACAGGCCGCTTTTGTGACCGGAATCACCGTCCCGGTGGACGGCGGCTTCCTCTCGAGCCCCGGCGTCTAATTATAAGTCTCTTCGCATTGTGCATCGATACTGAGCCCCCGCGACCCCGCTCATACCCGGCTTCCGCCCGCGCCCGAACCGCCCGAAGCCGCCACCACAACGTCACGTAATCCGTGACACTCCACCCGTCGCGTCCCCGCTCGCGAAAAAGTCACGTATTGTGTGACTTTGGGAGCGCCGCCCGCTGCAACGTCTCCCCGCCACAATGTCACTTGTTACGTGACACTGTCGCAGAACTCGGCGGCGGAAAATGTCACGTATTGCGTGACTTTGTCGCGAAGTGTTGGGGCGAGTCGGAGCGGGTCCGAGGGGTCACGGCGGATTTATATATATTACGCGAGCAGGCGTTGCATGGCGCTGAGGATCAGGTCTTCGGTTCCGGGGGCGCAGAAGGCGTGGTCGACTTCGTAGCCTCCGCCCGGGAATTCAGTTTTAGTCGGAATATACCACGGACCATTATCGCCGTACGCGGCTACGGCCACCGGCCGCCCCGCGCGCATCGCTTGCGCGGCGAGTTGGTAAGCCACAAAGGGCTCCGCCGGAAGATGGAGCAGCACGGTTTCATTCAGATGCAACGCGCTGAGCAAAAACGGATCCTGACGCTCCCAGCGGCGGACCGATGCGAGCTTGAACGCGGGGCGCAGGCGCGCGACGAGCGCGGTCGGCTGCTTCTGCATCAGCTCGCGCAGCGCTCCCGTGAGCAACGCGGGATTCGGAATGGGACGGATCTCCTGCGTCCGCCATTCGAGCGTCGCAATAGGCTCGGGCTTCAACACTGTTGCCGCGGCCACCATTCCACGCGCCATGCGATCGGTGAGCCAGGCGCGGGCCGGTTTCGAGCCGTCGTTATATTTACCCGCCCCGATATCGCCGGCACAGCCGGTGAAATAAAGATGAGTACACGCCGGCTCCGCTGCCTGGAGCCGCTTGCGCGCCAGTCCACAGAAGTCACTGCTGACGCGCCCGTGGCCGTAATAACTCATCGGATGCGTCGCGTAATAATGCGCCGCGACGACCTTTGTCCCGCGATCGTAGAACGCGACCGTACGCAGCAGCGGGTCAATGAGCCCTTCGGGTAACGCGATCAGCTCCGGATCCTTGCTCGAACTTCCGCGCATCTTGGTCACGCGTCCGTTAGCATCGCGGGCAAGCCGGCGGTTGGACGCGACCTGCTCCACGCGTCCACTCCCGTGCGCCACAAGGCTCACCGGGCGAGCCGACTTGATCGCGAGAGCCACGGCCGCGCGAGCTGCATCCAGACAACGCCGATGGAAATCCACGTCGTAGATCTCCGGCAGATCTTTCTCCTCGCGCGCCAATCGCGCCGCATCGAAACACACGAAAGGCGCATTGTGCTGGTGTACACAATGCACTGTAACACGGTCGGGCGACGTGGCGGCTGCTTCCGCCAAAGCGACGCGCCAAGCCAGATGCGCTTCGTTTAAAATCCCGGTCCAATCCACCGCACAAATCACAATCGGCGGACCCGAGCCAAGCAGAACAAACCCAATCGCCTCGAGCGGATCATCATAATCGACCACCGGCTTGATCCAGCCGCCGCAGCACGCGTGTCCGATCGGGGGCGTCACATCGAAACGAAACGGCGCAATATGCAGCGAGCCTGCACTGGTGGAAGGGGCGGCCGTCGCGGCCAGGAGTCGGGACGAAGCGAGTGCCGCACCGGCGACAATAGCGGAATGCTGGATAAAGCCGCGCCGGGTGATCGGGTTCATGAGAGGAGCAATTGTGCGAAAGAGTGGGAGGGTGAGTGTGTATGTAATTGCAGCGGCTCGGACCCGTCCAAGCCACTCAGCTCAAAGGATAGCGACTGACTAAAGGTACGTCTGACGCTCGTCGTCGGATAATCGTACGCACTGAAGGCCTCTCCCAGGGTCGGTCCCTACTTGGAAGTAACGTTATGGCATTTATTTCCGCGGTCCTGACTTCGCAAACGCTTCATTCAGCAGTCGCACCGCTGTATCAACCACCATCGCGCCACACTCATCGGTACCGGCGCCACCCACGCCGCCTTCGTAGCCACCGCGCGCTTTCTCACCGGGCATGCCAATATAGTGCACCCCGTTTCCATTGGAGTAACCCAGGACCAAGGTTTGTGGATACGGTGAACGCTCCCGGATCTGTGTACCCAGATCAGTCAATGGCTCACCGGGCAAGGCCACCAGCGCGAGCGGGCCGCAGACAATGATTTGAATCTCCGTCGGCACAGTCGCGGTCCCGGTTCGTTCGCGAGCCGCCGGAGTCAGGGGCAAATCGATCGTCGCCTGAGCGGTGTGCAAAGCTGACAGCACCAACTTCACGGCATGCTGTTCGGCCACTTTCGCCTTCTTCGCCATGCCGATGGCCATCTCCTCCACTGCGGCCGCGCCCCGACGCCACGGTGTGATGTCGCCGGCGGTGCCTTGGAGGAACATCATCTCTCCGCCACCCAGCGCCGCCGCAAACGCGTCCACCGCCGCACCGGGCCAATCCGCTGAAATCGCCGGAGTCGACGGATAAATGGAAACAGCGTGGCAGGCGACGTGAAACAAGGAAGCAACCCGCTGCCGGTCGGATCCAATAAATGAAACCAGCGCCAACGTTCGATCCATCGGTCCAAAGATCGCGCCGCCCTGCAGGACCTCGGGATTCCAGTCGGGGTGACCATGTCCGACCGCGCGCGGCGGCGCCTCCGCCAATCCCCAGGCAGGAGCCCGCGGGCGCCGGTTATAAAGATATTCGGGAACGGCGATCCGACCAATCGTCACGTCAACCGCGCGGGCGTTGCGCGCTGCACGTTCCGCCGCCTGGGTCGTCGCGGTGATCAATTTTGCCATCCACTGCTTGAACGCCGGTTGATCATTTTGGGGCGGCATGAATCGTATTGCCCACCACGTATCGCGCTCCCGTCCACGATACCCGCCACTATAAACCGGAGCCCACGGCGCGGAGTGCGTGTGGCTGGCGTGCACCATGATATTTCCACCTGGGATCTTCAACGCGGCGCCCACCGATTTTCGTACCTCATCGCGAGCGGACTCGGACACGTCCACCAAGTCCCAGCGAATCAACACGGCCTTATTTCGACCATCATCCAACACCAGCGCATGCACGTACAATGGATCACGCACCTCGCCGTACGGCTTGCCCGTGACCCAATTCAAGACATCGGTGCCCGGAGAAATATCTTCCCGCGCGGCGCCCGCTTTAAGCGTGACCTCGGCTCCGCTGACACGCATGGCAAGGCAGGCAACGACGGTAAGCAGCAGGGAAAGCTTCATGATAGATCGTGGAGAGTTATATATCCAGACGCGCGTACATTGCAATCGTGCAACGCCTCGGAGCGGAGCGGGTCGAAATCGATTTTAAGGCAGGTCACGAGCGAGCTCGGACCCTACTGAACAAAAAGGGCGGGTCGCAATGACCCGCCCTGAATGAGTGACTATCTTACACAGCGAAGGACGCTCAGGTCCGCGGTTGTGTTAGAAGCGGCCCTGAATGCCCGCGACCACCTTGGCGACGACGATCCGGGTTTCGGCCGGACGATCGCGGGTGACGAAGTACGTCTCAGTAATTGGTGACTTGTTGAGGTTCTCGATATCACAGAAGATCGAGTACTTGGGCGAGAACGTGTACTTCGTCTTGAGGTTCACTTGAACCTTGGGCGCCGAATAGCGGACCAACGCGGCATTGGTCGAGTTGCCGACGAGGTAGGTATCGCGCCAGACGGCGTTCAAGCGAATATTGAATCCATAACCCAAGTACGTGATCGCGGCGTTACCGGCCTTCGGAATGAAGCCCGCGACCTGCGTGGTGGCGGTCGTTCCACCGTAGTCGCCCTTGGTGCTCAACTGCGTGTAGTTCAACCCGAGACCGAATCCGCGCCAGATGCCCGGGAGGAAGGTGAACTGCTGTTGATACGCCAGTTCAAACCCGCGGTAGCGAGCCTTGCCTCCATTCAGCCGGGTCGTGATGCGATAACCTTCGTAAAGGCCATCGAAGCCATTGTTGGCCCCCGATCCCACAATCTGGCTGCTATCGGTATATTGGAAGTCCTGAACCTCCTTCAAAAACGCGCTGACCGAGACCATTCCAACCGGCTCGAAATAGTACTCGGCGGTCGCGTCGAAATTATCGGAGTACTGAGGACGCAGGGCCGCGTTACGGGTGTTCACCGTCTGAGCGGTTTCGTTTACAACCTCGAGCGGGATTAGGGAATCGAAGGAAGGTCGGCCAATCCCATTGGAATAGCTCAGGCGCGAGACGAGGCTGCGCGTCGGTGAGTACCGGAAATGAATGCCGGGGAACACATCGCGGTACTTGCCCTTCCGGCTCTGGCGGCCCGTTACGGTTCCGTTGGCGGCCTGCACCGGACCTTCAGCATCGGTTTCGGTCTCCTCCACGCGCACTCCACCCAGAATCGAGAGTGCGTTGATCCGAGTCTGGCCCATGATATAGGCCGCGGTCACATTCTCCGTAATCTTGCGATCGCCCGCTTCACGCGAATTCTTGGCAAACGTCAGGTCGGGAGCCCATAGGTTGGGCAGCAACTGCTGATGGCGCGCAACGGCGAACGGGTTCGCCCACGGTGGCGAACGATAACCTTCATTCGAGTCCGACCATTTGCCGGTCGGATCGGCGAATTGGGCAAGATTCTCGTCGCCGCTGTTCACGATTCCGTCGGGGCCGACGAAGTTGTAGCGCGTACTTTCGTTCTTCAGGGCGCGATCCTGCTGCCGAAACACACCGCCGATTTTAACAAAGGTCGGAACCGGCAGATCGATGTCCTTCTTCAAGTTGAACTTCGCCGTCATGATCTCGTCTTCCCCTTCGCGGTCGGGCTGATTGAGGACGAGGGTGTTATAGTTATTCAAATCATAGATATCCGAACCCGCGGTTTGCGTGATCTTCGGCCACTGCAGACTCTCCCGGCGGTCGAAGATGACCCCGATATTGTTCAGGCGATAGGTGATCTGCCCTTTCGGCCGCGACTTGAAGTGCCGATCCTGACCCGAGTAATCGTAGTAAGTCTGGGAATTGGAGAAACTCGCACCGTAATCGATTTCCATTCCGGGAAACCGGTGCTTCACCGTCGGCACGAACTGATAGGTGCGTCCGGATTTGTCATCGGTCGTGATGGTAACCGCGCTCGAGGAGCTGTTGTTTGCCAGCACTTCCGTGAGGAAGCCGGTGTAGCCGGGGCGGAAATTCGCCACGTTGGCCGCCGTACCAAGCACCATCGCACGGGTATCGTTGGTCTCATGGAACCAGTTATACGCGGTGTTGAAGCTGATGGTGGTGCGGTCACTCAGCTTATAGTCGATTTTCGCACCGGTTGACAGACGCGTGCGGGGCGCTCCTGCCGGACGGGGAACATTGACGTTCTGAATATAATACGGTTCCACCAAGGCGGCCTGGTAATTCATCAGAGAAGCGGTATCGCCGCCTGGCTGGGAGTGATACGTTCCGGTGAGGACGATACCAATGCGTTTCTCGGCGCCCAAGCGATCCTGATAGCTGAAATTCAAGGAGGGGCCGACATTATCGATCGGCTCGCGCATCCAAGTGTCGCTCCGCGTATAATACTTCGGGCGCCAGACGCCGCCGATGGTATAGTTGAAGCTGCGGGGCTGGTTGCGATCGAAGGCACTCTTCGATACAATGTTGACGTTGCCGCCAATGGAATCGGCATCCATATCCGGCGTCGGCGCCTTGGTGACTTCGATGGTCTCGATGTTATTCAACGAAGCCTGCTCGAATTCAAAGGTCCGGCCGGCGCCCGCGGATTGGGAACTTGCCATCCGGTCACCATCCATGGTCACGGAATTCAGCGATCCGTCGATCCCGCGGATTTGCACCGAACGGACGTCGGCGCCCACATAGACGGCGGTCACGCCCGGGAGCTGCTGCAAGAAATCTCCAATGTTACCATCGGCGATATTTCCAAACTGATCAGAGGCGACGACGTTCTTGACGTTAGGAGCCTCGCGTTGCCGGGTAATCGCATGCGCGCTGCCTTCGCGCGGGCCGGAGACGGTAAAGGCCTCCAGTTTGTAGATACCCGAGTTCATCTCGATGTTCTGCACGACCCGCGTACCCGGGCGAACGTCGACCGTGATGCGCTGCGGCTCGAGACCGGTATAACGCGCCACGAGGGTTGTCACTCCCGTTGGAAGACTAAGTTCAAACCGGCCTTCCCGGTCCGTCGTGATGGATCGCCCGGTTCCCTCGACGGACACTTGGGCGCCTTCCAGGAACGTACTCGTCGCGGCGTTACTCACCTGGCCGGCCACCGACCCGACGGTCTGGGCGGTTGCCAGAGAAGCGGACCCAAAGAGGAAAAAAAGCGCCAGCCTCTGCAAGGTCGCGCGAAAACTAAGCCATCGAGGAAACGGTGTCATGGTGGGTGGGGTTTAAGCAGGCGGAATGCCGATGTAACTGCAAAGTTACTGATTCTACGTCGGGTCAAGCTGAAAA
>JBBQEG010000271.1:0-7386 GCA_038320495.1 Opitutales bacterium
GGATCGAGCTTCCCGATCTCCTCGATGGCGGACTGCACGTCATCGGCGTCTGCGCCCAGTTTGCGGGAGAGTTCCGGGATGCGGCGTCGCGTCAGGAGCTCGAAATGATCGCGGATCATGCGCCACGCGAGTGAACCGGAGCGATTCTTGGCCGCGAGCTGCAAGAGAAGGCAATCCGGTAGGTCCTTCGCTCCGATGCCGGCCGGCTCAGAGGTTTTCAGGAGCTTGAGCGCCTCCTGCACCGCCTCGAGCGGGATCGACGTTTGGAGCGCAATGTCCGATGGCGTCTGCGTGAGAAACCCGCGGTCATCCAGACTGCCGACGAGGTGACGCATCGCTTCCAGCGCCGGCGGAGAGAGGTCAGCCATTTCGGCCTGTTGCATCAGGTGTTCCTGGAGGGAGGTTTCAGTCACCAACGAATCCAGGAAGTGCTGGCGTCGCTCCGCATCCTCGCTGGTGAAAGGCTGATTGCCACCGACATTGGCCATGTGGTCGCGCCAGTCTTCGTCAAGTTTACCGAGGATCTCGAACTCCTTGTCTTTCGAGAAATCCATCTCATCCCGCTTGGAGTCTGAGTGGTCGGAGGGAGCATTCGCGTCGTCGCTTTCTCGCTCCGTGCGGGAGTTTGCGCCGCCATTATCGCTGGGATCTGAGCCATCCGAGCCGCTTTCGTCGGAGGGTTGATCGAGACTTACTCCCTCCATGGGCAGCTCTTCCAGCGTCGGGTTCGACTGGAGCTCTTCCTGAATGACAGACCTAAGATCGAGCGCCGCCACCTGAAGAATCTTCAGCGAGTGGCGAAGCTGCGGAGCAAGGACCAGTGACTGGGTTTGCCGCTGACGAAGGTCCTGACTGAATCCGGGGCCGCTCATTGCAGATAATTGTTAACGGCGAACATCTCAGATCGCGCTGCGCAGGGAGAGGGAGGGAACGACGGGATCACGTACGCCAAATAAATCCTTCAGGTAAACGCCCAGCTTCTCATTCGTCGGGCCGTAACGATCACTGTAAAGATACATTTCAAGATCGGTCAGCATGTCGAATGCGGATTGGTAGCGCTTATCGCGATCGCGCTGGAGCGCGCGTTGAATGATCGCTTCGAGCCGTGGTTCAATCTCGGGTCGAAGGCTCGCGAACCGTGGAATGCCCATCGATAGAATGTTACGGCGCGAAATCGAGCGATCTGGAGAGCGAAAAATATTCTTTCCCAACAGCAGCTCCGTGAGGACGATCCCGAGTGGAAACAAATCAGCGCGGGCGTCCGTGATCGCGTAACTCGCCTGCTCGGGGGATAAGTATTCGTCCTTGCCCGCGATCACTTTGCCTTCCTCATTATACATGAGGTCGAGCGCCTTCGCGATCCCGAAGTCCGTGAGCTTCACGTCGCCCTCATAGGCGAGCATCACGTTCTTGGGGCCAATATCACGGTGAACGATATTGAGGTGACGACCCTCGCGATCGCATTTCGTATGCGCGTAGGCCAGACCCCGGGCAACGCGTGAAATGATAAATGCCGCCAAATCAACCGGGATGGCTCGACCTTGCTTGCGCTGCTCTTCGAGCAGCTGCTCCAAATTCACTCCGCGAACAAATTCCATCACCATGAAATATTGCCCGCCCACTTGGCCCAAGTGATACGTTTGAACAATATTCGTGTGGATGAGATCGGCGACGAGCCGGGCTTCGCCGATGAAGTTATTCTGGAACTCTTCGATCGCCGAGTATTCCTCCCGAATTAACTTCACCGCAACCACCTTGCGAAAATTGCCGGCACCGCGTTGTTGGGCTTCATAGACAACCCCCATGCCGCCTTCCGCGACTTTGCGCACCATCTCGTAGTGGAGTTCGTTGAAGATGTGTTTAATCGCCGCCACTCGACCGGAGGAAAGGGGGGCCGAAGGTGGCTGGCAAGCGCACAGATTTTATTTCGGCCCGAAATTTGCTTCACGGTTATTTGACACCGCTGAACGCCGTCTTTAGCTGGATTTCATGATTATGCTCACCCCTCGTGCGGCGAAGCACGTCCGTTCGATGCAGGCCGATCTCAACGCCCCCGAGAAGCGGCTTCGCGTCCTCGTGGAGTCTGGCGGTTGCTCTGGATTTCAGTATGGAATGTCATTTGATGAGCTTAAGCCGGATGATGCTCAACTCGAGAGCGAGGGCGTCATAATCGTGATCGACCCGGCCAGCTTGGCTTATCTCCAAGGGTCGATGATCGATTTCGACGACGGCCTCCACGGCAAAGGATTCGAAATCAAGAATCCCAACGCGGAGAGCACCTGCGGCTGTGGGAAGTCCTTTAACTGAGCGCGGCCTCTGCGCGCATTCCTCCCGCGCCGCTGGGGCGCTTACTTTTTTGCTTCGTGCAACGCTACGATGCCAAAGGTCATCGAGCGCGATCTTACTTCGGAAAAGCCAGCTCGGCTAATCTCGGCCGCGAGGGCGGACCGACCGGGGAAGACTTCGATCGTTCGATTCAGATAGTCGTAGGCGTCGCGATCTCCCGTTACCCATCCCGCGATTCGGGGCAGAACATTCCGTAGGTAGAATAGATAGAGCGGACGAAACCATCGATCCGGTTGCGAGAACTCCAGCACTAGGAGATGTCCGTCTGAACGAAGTACGCGATGCATCTCTTGTAACCCGAGATGCCGATCGGAGAGGTTACGCAGCCCAAACGATATCGTCACGGCATCGAACATCATGTCAGCGAGGGGCAAAGCTAGGCCGTCCCCTTGGCGGAACGTGACATAATTGTAACGTGCGCTCGCGGCCTTCTTGATTTCCGCCTCGTCGAGCATCGGTTGGCAGAAGTCCATCCCCACAATTGGGCAATTTCTTCCAAGTTTTGCGCTTAATGCAAATGCCACATCGCCACTGCCAGTTGCGAGATCCAAGACGTCGCGAGGCTGATGGCGCCGGACCGCGGCCACGAGCCGGTTTCGCCACCAGATGTCCATCCCGCCGCTCAACAGGCGGTTAGCGAAGTCGTAACGGCGCGCGATGCGCGCAAACATGGAATTAACCGCACCAGGATCAGGCATGAACCGGATAGGAATTCTCGGGGGAACGCCCGTAAAGCAAAATGGTCATAAGGGGTTGACGCAATTAGAAGTCGGCAAATAATTTAAGGTGCTTAGGAAATAAGGGACTCATCTAAAAGGAACCCCCATGTCTAACCTGACCAAACGCGAAATAGTATTAGAAATTTATCGGAAATCTGGATTTCCGCAAAAACAGATCGTCGATACCGTCCAGCAGACGCTCGACATCATTCAAAAGGCCCTGGCGAACGGGCGCAACGTCGAGTTGCGCAACTTCGGCGTGCTTGAGGTGCAGGTGCGCAAGCAGCGCATCGGTCGCAATCCAAACAAACCGGAGGCCGAGGTCGTTATTCCGCAACGTGCCGTGGTGAAGTTTAAGTCCGGAAAGATCTTGAAGCAACAGCTCAAGAAACTGGATTTAGCCAAACTGCAGGGGGCGCAAAAGAGTTCGCCGGCGACGTAACGATTCCTGACGACGTCCGCCGGCCGCGTTTCGGGTTGGCGGACTCATCCGTGCGGTTTTTTGAGTCGCACTCGGTTGACGGGCTTCGCAACGATAGGGCCTCAATGGCCACGTTTCAGTCTCTGCCCGGCTTCCGTGAATTCTATCCCGAAGACTTAGCGCGCCGGAACCACGTGTTTCGGCTTTGGCGGCAATCCGCCAACGTCTTCGGGTTTTCCGAGTACGACGCTCCGGTGTTGGAGCCGCTCGATTTGTACAAGGCCAAGTCCGGCGACGAAATCGAGGGGCAGTTGTTTAGTTTCGTGGACAAAGGCGGCCGGGAAGTCGCCTTGCGCCCCGAGATGACTCCGACCGTTTGTCGGCTCGTCGGGGCTCGCGCCAGCGCGTTGAAGCGGCCGATCAAGTGGTTTAGCATCGCCGAGTTTTACCGCTACGAGCGCATGCAGAAGGGGCGTGGGCGCTGCTTCTTTCAGTTCAATGCGGATATTTTCGGAGAACCCGGCCCTGAGGCGGAAATCGAGTTGATTGCCTTGCTCGTGCAATGCCTGAGCTCGTTCGGCCTCACCGATCAGGATTTTAGTGTCCGGCTGAGTGACCGGAACTTGTGGTTTTATTATCTGGAAGCCCTCGGATTCACGGAAACTCAGTCGCGTGGGGTGCTCGGAGCCATCGATAAATTCGAGAAGCTCGGGGACGACGCATTTAAGGGTTACAGTGAGGCGTTCGGTCCTTTGGATCCTGAGTTGAAAGCCAAGGTCCTCGCTTTCCTTGAAGTGAAGTCACTCCCGGCTTTGGAAGATAAGTTGAAGTCGATTCAGGGTGGCGAAAAGATTGAGGCACGTTTGGTGGAATGGCGGCGGCTCTTGGGCGCACTCGATGCAATGGGGCTCGCCCGTTTCATCGAGGTCGATCTCGGGGTGGTCCGAGGTCTCGCTTATTATACCGGCTTTGTCTTCGAGGCGTTTGACCGCAAAGGCGAACTGCGAGCCATCGCCGGCGGAGGGCGCTATGATGACTTGGTGGAAAAACTTGGCGGACCGCGACTCCCCGCCGTAGGCTTCGCCATCGGCGATATGACCTTTTCACTTTTGCTCGAGCAACGGGGTCTTACTCCCACCCTCGTCCAGGCACCCGATGTGTACTGCGTCATCGGGGGTGAGGCCGAACGGCTAGCAGCGTTTGGCGATATCCACGCCTTGCGCGCCGCAGGTTTTCGAGTCGAGTACCCGATGAAGGAGTTGGCCTTCGGCAAGCAATTCAAGGCGGCCGCCGAATCGGGGGCCAAACTCGCCTTGATTTACGGAGGCGACGAACTGGCGAAGGGCGTCGTGAAGATCCGTGATTTGAGTCAGCGTTCCGAGTTCGAAATCCCGCGCGCTCAGCTGGCGATGGCCGTGCGTGATTTCTTCTCCGGTCCCCCCGCGGCATGAAGCGTCCGGGACAGCGCTTCCGGGCCTTGCCGCACCGATACGCGGTCTGCCGGTTGCCCGCGCAATCCGTCGTGCCAGCTTGGGCGGCGGGTCCATTTCTCAATGTTACCTTCACGGACGACGAGGTCGCAATCATCTGTCCGGCGGAAAACGTGCCCATCACCGTGCGGGCGGAGCGCAATTGGCGCGTGCTCAAATTAGTCGGTCCCTTTTCCTTTAATGCGATTGGCGTGCTGGCGTCGCTCGCGACTCCGCTCGCTCGGGCCGGCATCAGTCTCTTGTCGATCGCAACGTACGACACCGATTACTTTTTGGTGAAAACCGAAGTCTTCGAGGATGCGATCGCTGTTCTCCTGGCCGCTGGACACACTCGAATTTAGCGCGCATCGCGCTCAATAATTATCCGTCACGGTGATGAAACTGCTACTGGTTCTTTTTCTCGCCTATGGCGGGCTTGCGCTCACCGCGCGGTTTCTGGCCTCTCGTGCGCTATATTATCCTGAAATCGCGTCCCGCGAAGCGCCCTCGGGTAGCAAACGCGTGCGCGATTCCGCGGGGAATGAAATTGCCACGCTGCATCTGCCCAACCCCAACGCCTCGTTCACGCTCTGGTTTTTTCATGGTAATGCCGAGTCGCTGGGCGACCTCGAGCCGATGTTGCGGGCGTTACACGCCGCCGGTTACGCGGTGTTCGCCTCTGATTATCCCGGCTATGGTGACAGCACCGGCGTTCCCTCGGAGTCTTCGCTTTATGAATCGGCCCGGGCCGCGCGAATGTATCTTCGAGAGGAACTGAAGGTGCCGGCGGAACAAACGTTGCTTTACGGACGATCCCTCGGTGCAGGGCCGGCCGTTCAAATGGCAACAGAAGAACGGGTCGGCGGACTGATCCTGCAGAGTGCCTTTGTGAGCGTGTATCGGGTGGTTACGCGTTGGCGGATTCTGCCGTTCGACCTGTTTGAAAACGAACGCAAGCTGGCGCAGGTGACGAGTCCGGTCCTGATCATGCATGGCCAGGCCGACGAGGTGATCCCGTTTCGTCATGGTGAGGCATTGTTCGACGCCGCACCTGGACCGAAGCAGCACCTCTGGGTGCCCGAAGCGCGGCACAACGATTTCATCCCCGTCGCCGGCCCCGGTTACTGGAACGCCTTGCGCGCGTTCAACGACGTTTGCTGCGCCGCACGGCCGGAGCATCCTTGACGAGGTCGGCGGGACCAAACGCGTCTGGCAGCAGCTGCGGCAGCGTGCTTTCCTTTCGTTCCGCCGAGTCGCACACGCTGAGAATGAGCGCCTGCGGGCCAAATTCATTGATCACCTGCCGGCACGCTCCGCACGGCATGGTCGGCGTTGTCGTCGGAGTATAAACGGCCACGGCCCGCACCTGGCGTTCGCCGGCGGCGGCGGCCGTGAAAATCGCGGTGCGCTCCGCACAATTACACAAGCCGTAGGATGCATTCTCGATGTTGGCGCCCGTGTAAATCCGCCCGGAACCGGTGAGGATGGCGGCGCCGACCTTGAAATGTGAATACGGCGAATACGAGCCTTGCGCCGCAGTCCGGGCCGCACGTTCCAAGCGACGCAGAGTGGTGGGGGAAATCGCGGGCATGTTTATAACGATAGTTCCTTTTTCACGTCGGCGAACGCACGAATGGCAAACTCCAAATCCTCCCGACTATGCGCCGCGCTCACTTGAGTTCGAATTCGGGCCGCGCCCTGCGGCACGACGGGATGGAAAAAGCCGATGACGTACACGCCCTTTTCCAGCATCAGCGCGGCGAAGCGTTGGGAGAGCGGGGCGTCACCGAGCATGACCGGCACGATGGGATGCGTGCCCGGCTTCACGGTCAGGCCGACTTCGTTCAGCCCCTGCCGGAAAAACCGAGTGTTTTCCTCGAGCTGATCCCGCAACCTGGTCGATTGCGTAATCAGCTCCAGCGCGGCAATCGACGTGGCGGTGATGACCGGCGCGAGGGTATTTGAAAACAGATACGGCCGCGAACGCTGGCGGAGCAGATCGACGATCGGCTTCCGACCGGCAATATAGCCGCCACTCGCGCCGCCCAAGGCCTTGCCCAGCGTGCCGCTGATGAGGTCAACGCGCTCGATCACATCCCAGTGTTCATGCGTGCCGCGGCCGGTCTTGCCCATGAAGCCGACCGCGTGGCTGTCATCGATCATCACGAGCGCGCCAAATTTTTCTGCCAGATCGCAGATTTCCCGCAGAGGCGCGAGGGTGCCGTCCATGGAAAAAACTCCATCCGTCACCACGAGTTTGAAACGTGTCTTCTTGGCGTCGGCTTCGCTGAGCTTGGCCGCCAGGTCGGTCATGTCGCAGTTGCGGTAGCGAAAACGCTGCGCCTTGGAAAGTCGGATGCCGTCGATGATCGAGGCATGATTCAGCTCGTCACTGATCACCGCGTCGTCCGTCGTCAGCAGGGTTTCAAAG
>JBBQEG010000272.1:0-7364 GCA_038320495.1 Opitutales bacterium
GCTGTCCGCGTTCCGAACCGCGATGACAAGTGCCGCCCTGGATATGAGCGCGCATGCGGATACGTGGGGGCTCGATGCCGACGGTTACCGGGCCTGGCTCGTCGAACATCGCGGCGAGTCCGATTTCACGCTGCCACCCGGGTTCGCCGCCCAGGGGATTTCCGCCTGCAAGATCGTTTCGTGGGATCAACACCGCGTGACCATGCTTTGTTTCAAAGTAGCCGGTGCCCACGTCGATCTCTTCGTTGTGGACGCAGCTGATCTGCCAGGAATTTCACTCGATCTCAAACCGACGCTTTTCGCCGATGGAACGATGGCGACCGCCGCCTGGAAGCGCGACGGCAAGGTGTACCTCCTTGCCGGCACCATGCCCCTGTCCGACCTTCAAGCTCTCCTCTGAATTTCTCCGATGCCCGCTGAACAAAACGTCAAACAACGCTACGCCGCCGCCGCCAAAGCTCCGGAAGCTGCACTGTGCTGCCCGGTTGAATACGACCGTCGGTTCCTCGAGATCATTCCCTCCGAAGTCATCGAAAAAGACTACGGCTGCGGGGATCCGTCCCGCTACGTCCGGCCCGGCGAGACCGTGCTCGATCTCGGCAGCGGCACGGGCAAGATCTGTTTTATCGCGGCCCAGGTGGTCGGACCAACCGGACGCGTCATCGGCGTCGATATGACCGACGAAATGCTCGAGGTCGCGCGGCGCAACGCGCCGATCGTCGCCGAGCGCCTTGGCTTTGCCAATGTCGAGTTCCGCAAGGGGCGAATCCAGGATCTCGCGCTCGATCTCGATCGCCTCGATGAGGAGTTGCGCGAACGCCCGGTCACTGACGCCACGTCGTTTCTTGCCGCCGAGGAGTTGGCGGACGATCTCCGCGTGCGCGCCCCGCTGGTCGCGACCGAAACGATCGATGTCGTCGTCTCCAACTGTGTGCTCAATCTCGTCGAGCCTCGGGCCAAGCGCACGCTGTTCGAGGAGATCTTCCGCGTATTGAAAAAAGGCGGACGTGCTGTGATTTCCGACATCGTGGCCGACGAAGGGGTGCCGGAGGCGATGCAGCAGAACCCTGAACTCTGGAGCGGCTGTATCAGCGGCGCGCTGACCGAGGAGGGTTTTTTGCAGGCCTTCGCCGACGCGGGGTTTCATGGTATTCACATTCGCAAGCGCGACGCCGCGCCGTGGCGCACCGTCGAGGGAATTGAGTTTCGCGCGGTCACGGTCGAGGCATTCAAGGGCAAGCAAGGCCCGTGCTTCGAGCGCAACCAGGCGGCAATTTATCTTGGGCCCTTCCAGGAAGTCCTCGATGACGACGGCCATCGACTGGTGCGCGGCCGGCGCTACGCGGTTTGCGACAAAACCTATCGGCTCTACCAGCAGGAGCCTTACCGATCGCATTTCGCGCTGGTGGATCCGCGCCATGATATTCCGCTGGCCGAGGCCAAACCCTTCGATTGCTCGGGCACGCGCTTGCGACATCCCAAGGAGAGCAAGGGGCACGACTACACGGCGACAACCGCCACCAGCACGTGTTGTGACCCTAGCACCACGGGGAGCACCGGAAGCTGCTGCTGATGCTCGCGACGCTCATCGTCCTGGCGGTTTGCTTCCTCGCTTACGCCAACGGGGCGAATGACAACTTCAAGGGTGTCGCGAGTCTCTTCGGCAGCGGCACGGCGAGTTATCGGACCGCGATTTCGTGGGCATCGGTCACAACGTTTGCGGGCAGTCTCTCGGCGATCTTTCTCGCGGAGACGCTGGTACGGAAATTCTCCGGCAAGGGGCTTGTGCCCGAAGCGCTCACGATCTCGCCGGACTTCCTGCTGGCCGTGGCGCTGGGAGCGGGAGCGACCGTGATGCTTGCGACGCTGCTCGGGTTTCCGATTTCCACCACGCATGGACTTACCGGGGCGCTTGTCGGGTCCGGTGTTGCGGCGGTGGGCACGGTAAATGTAGCGGTCGTGGGCAAGGCGTTTGTCCTGCCGTTACTGTTGAGTCCGCTGCTGGCAGTGGCCGTGGGCGCGTTGGTTTATGTCGCCGGGAATTGGCTGCGCGGCCGGCTCGGTGTGACGAAAACCATGTGCCTCTGCGCGGGGCGCGAGGCTCCGGCTACGCTTGGATCGCCGGTGAGCGGCGCCATGGCGCGCACGGTTACGTTGCCCAGTCTGTCGGTCGTGGTCGACGAAACGTCCGCCTGTGCCGTGCGCTATGAGGGTGTCGTGCTCGGCATCTCCGCGAGTCGTCTGCTCGATACGGTGCACTTTCTGAGCGCAGGAGCCGTGAGTTTCGCGCGCGGCCTGAACGATACGCCGAAGATCGCGGCGCTCCTGCTTGGCGCGCAACTCCTTGAGCTCCGCTGGGGGCTGACGGTTGTGGCGGGTACGATGGTGATCGGCGGCTTGCTCAACGCGCGAAAAGTCGCGGAGACCATGAGCCATCGCATCACCGGCATGAACCCGGGGCAGGGTTGCGCGGCGAATCTCTCCACCGCTGTGCTCGTCACCACGGCGAGCCTGCATGGCCTGCCGGTGAGCACCACCCATGTGAGCGTGGGTTCACTGCTGGGCATGGGTATCATGACCGGACAGACAAAATGGAAACCGGTTGTCGGTATCCTCGCCTCGTGGGTTGTGACGCTCCCCTGTGCCGCCTTGCTGGGAGCGCTGGCGTACCGGCTCATCCTGTGAAAGGTTCATCCCGCTTTGATGTCTCACCGCCTCATTTTGATGCTGAAGTTTCCGACGCCCGGCGCGGTCAAGACGCGACTGGCGCCGGCGCTCGGTCAACAACGCGCGTGCGAGCTCCATCGCGCACTCGTCCGGCAGACTTTGGCGGAAGTTGCGCGTTTTGCGAAACAAGAGCCCGTCGCGGTTGAAGTGCGAGTCGCTGGAACGCCCGATGCCTCGGCGGTACGCGCATGGCTCGGCGACGCGGTGGCGATTCGCGATCAAGGTGACGGCGATCTCGGAGACCGGATGGATCGCGCCGTGAGTTGCGCCTTCGCGGAAGGGGCGAATGCGGTGGTGGTGATCGGCGGGGATTGTCCTCAACTCACGGCGGAGCATCTGGCGGCGGCCTTTGCCGCGCTCGCGCAGAGCGATGCGGTGCTCGGTCCCGCGGCCGATGGCGGTTACTATCTCATTGGGCAGCGACGTCCGCTTTCCGCCCTGTTTCACGGTATCCGTTGGGGAAGTACAGAGGTGCTGGCCCAGACTCTCGCGGTAGCGCGGGCGCACTCCATCGCGGTCACGCAACTAGCCACGCTGCATGACGTCGATCTACCGGAAGACCTGAGGCATTGGGCGAAAACACCCGCGGCGCGCGCAGCCGGACGGAGTGGGCTTTCCATCATCATCCCCGCGCTGAATGAAGAAGCGCAACTGGGTGCAACCCTCCTCGCGGCGCAGCGCGAACTGCCGCACGAGATTATCGTGGCGGACGGTGGCAGCACCGATCGAACCGTCGAGGTCGCGCGGACGCATGATGCGATTGTGCTCGCGGCTCCGGCGGGGCGGGGGCGCCAGCAGAATTTCGGAGCGGAGGTCGCGACGGGTGGGGTGTTGTTGTTTCTACATGCCGACACGATCTTGCCGGCCAATTATCCCGAGTTGATTCGCACGACGCTGGCGCGCCCCGGCACGGTGGGCGGGGCGTTTCAGTTCGCGCTCGATGGCGCGTTTACCGGCCGACGTTTGATCGAGCGCGGCACGAACTGGCGGGCGCGATGGCGGCAAATGCCATACGGCGATCAAGGCTTGTTTCTTCGCCGCGAAACCTTCGACGAACTCGGCGGATTTCCTGATCAGCCGATCATGGAGGATTACGAATTCGTGCGTCGCCTGCGTCGCCTGGGTCGGATTGCGCTGGCCGACGGGGCTGCCACGACCTCCGGTCGACGTTGGCAGCGGCTGGGACCATGGCGCACCACGCTGATCAACAGTCTCATGGTGCTCGGCTATCGTACCGGGATATCGCCGGATCGGTTGGCAACCTGGTATCAGCGACCGCGACGATCGAGTGCGGGAACGTCCGCATTTCCGGGGAATAAGACTCCGGCTTCGGTCATCTAGTGTTGGGCGAATTGGCGCCCTCAATTCCGACGACTCCCTTCTCTATGATTAAACACCTCTTCGCCCTCGTTTTTCTCGCGTTCGCCGCCTCCCTTCTTGCCGCGGCACCGATCGCCTCCGAAGCCATACCCGGACTCAAAGTGGGTGCCAAGGCCGCCGATTTCACCCTCAAGAATGCGGCCGGCCAGGACGTCGCCCTGAAGGCGCTGCTCGAAAAGGGACCGGTCGTCCTGGCCTTCGTGCGTTCGGCGGATTGGTGTCCGTTTTGCCGGAAGCAACTGCAGGAGCTGCAAAAAGACCTTTCGATGATCGAGGCCACGGGCGTCCAACTCGTCACGATCAGCTATGACCCCGTCGCGACGAATGCCGCCGCTTCCACGAAACTCGGACTGACTCTTCCGTTGCTGTCCGATCCGGGCAGCAAAGTCATCGATGCCTATGGTATCCGAAATGAGGATGCGAAGGGCCGCTCGGCGGGCGTGCCGCATCCGGTGCTGTTCGTCGTCGATCGCAACGGAGTCATCCGCGCGAAGCTGATGCGGGAAACGTTTCGCGATCGCCCGGAGAGCGCTGAAATCATTGCCGCCGTGAAGAGCATCAAATAAGGTGGGTTATCCTAAACGACTCTCTCGCCTGTCTATAAACAACCCACCATCCTCGCACTTTGAAGACCATCGCCAAAGATCTGACCAGAGAGTATCCACGCAGCCCGCGCGAAACGCTCGGCGGCTATGTCCACGCCGCCCGGATGCTCGACAAATGTCGGGCGGCCGTCGCCGGCACCGCCGGCGGCTACCATTATAACTGTCCGCTTGATCGCTGCCTGCTTGATTTCACCGGCATCGAGGCCGATGCGTTCAAGACGTTTGTCGGCACGGGAGTGGACGACGCGGCCGTTGCTGAATGGATCCGGGCGCAGTCCAAGGTTAAGGATGACGGTGAGGTCATAGCGTGGAACAACCGGATGCGTGACACGCGCGTGAGCGAGATGCCTTTGCCTCTGCAAGTCTTCCTCGAGGGCTACATCCCCAAGTTCGTTCCCGCCGGCAAGATCGTTCGCGTCTGGTTCGACGTTTACGATCTCGAGGAAGGTCGGCTGTAATTTCCGATCAGCCCGTCACCGTTTTTATTACGGGCGGCACGTGTGCCCGCCCGGGCCGGCCCAGGTAGAGCTTGCCGACCATCATGAGAATGCCCCAACCGGCTCGAATCACGCCGGCGAGGTTGCCCGAGATCTTCGATACGCCCGCCACTCGCGCGTGAAAGGCCACGGGTACTTCGACGATCGGGAGACCGAGTTCGACTGCGCGCACTTGCATCTCCACATTCCAACCGAAGCCGCGATCGCGCAGCGCCAGTCGTTCGAAGGCGTCCTGCCGAATAACGCGTAACGAGGCCATATCCAGAAAGCGTCGACGCCAGCCCAGCGCAATCAACGCACAGCAGAGAGCGTTGCCGAAGCGCTGCATCGGGGTGAGCCGGCTGCGCGACGCTTCCTGTGTCACTCGCTCACCGAGCACGAGCAGCGCACCGTCGTCGATCACCCGCTGGAAGGCCGCGCTCTCTGCGCCGTCGAGCCGGTCGCTACCGTCGGCGGAGCTGAAAAGGATCCAATCAATTGATTTCGGCAGCTCGCGCGTGCCGGTCCACGCCGCCGCGCCGTAGCCTCGTTGGGGTTCCCGACAAACATCCGCACCTGCATTCGCCGCGCAACGGGCGGTGGCATCCGTGCTGCCGTTGTCCACGACGCGCACCAGCCCGGCGCCACGTATTCGCCAATAAAGTACAGAATCTGCGACACACGCGGCTTCGTTGAGGGCGGGTATCACGACCACCGTGCGGGCAAGAAAAGGGGCGTCAGCCGGCGCAGGTCCATTGAGTTGGTGCGTCATGACGGATGGGAGACATCACGGCTGGTATTATTCCGTCGGAATAAATCCCCCGTGTGTTCATCTTATGCCCAGATGACCTTCAACCGTTTTATCCTCGTGTGCTGCGCCGGGCTTACGCTGCTGACCTTTGAGACGCATGCTTTCGACCAAACTCACGCCGGGCTCGATCGCGTGCTCAAGCCTCACGTCCGCGATGGCGCGGTGAACTATGCCGCGCTCAAGGCTGCACCTGGCGAGCTCAAGGCGTATCTTGCGGAGCTTGCCGCGGTCACCGAGCCTGCCTTCAAAGGCTGGTCCGAGAAGGACCAACTCGCGTACCTGATCAACCTCTACAACGCCGCGACTCTCCAGCTCATCATCGAAAACTATCCGGTGAAGAGTATTCGAAGCATCGGTTTTATTCCCGGCCGCGCTTGGAAAAGGGAGTTCATTTCCCTCTTCGGTCGCAACGTCTCCCTTGATCACGTTGAGCACGACATCATTCGCAAAAACTATCGGGATGCGCGCGTTCATTTCGCCCTGGTGTGCGCGGCGCAGAGTTGTCCGCCGTTGCGGTCTGAGCCGTTTGTCGGCACCCGGCTCGATGCGCAACTCGACGAGCAGGGGCGGATCTTCCTGGCGCAGGAAAAAAACAACCGCGTCGAGGCCAGCTCGCGCACCGTTCATCTTTCGCCCATTTTCCAATGGTTCGCCGGCGATTTCGAGGCGGAGGCCGGGTCGGTGCTGAAATTCGTGACTCCGTTTTTCCCTGACACCGCCCGAGCCGCGCTGACCGGAGGCGGTGAGTTCAAAATTGCATTCACCGATTACGACTGGTCGCTCAATCAACAGGGATCCCGATGAGCGGGTCCCGTCGCATCGGCAAGGTGGACCGGGCGATCCTCGATGGCGCTGACGAGGGTTTCCCTCGCGCGATTTGCCGGCGGGTGGGAGTTGCGCGCGGACGCCCGCTGTATTTGGTATCCGCGTGTCTTTTTTCGCGCTTCAATCCGTGCTGCTGAGCCAATGCGATCGCCTGTCGGCGGGACGGTCGGGCTCCGCCTTGGTCGTCCGAACGATGCAGCGGCGATCCCTCCAAGCCACGGCGGCTCTGGGCCTCGCGGTTTTGCTGAGCGGTTGCGCGGGCTCGCGCACCAGCAGTGGAAGCACGGCGGATCGCAAGCCAGCGATGCCGACGATCGCGCCGAATCCAGCGAATAGCGCGATGCCACTGCCTCTGACGGAAGACGAATCCGTGGCGCTTGCGGCACGGCAGGCAGGAACCCAGGATTTTGCCGGAGCGGTCCGTACGCTCCATTCCGGGAGGGATGCTGAGGCACGGTCCCAGCTGGGACTTCAGCTGGTTTCATTGCTCGCCGCGGAAAACGTTTCACTCGCCGCCGCGACGGCGGAAGCCCTGCCGCC